>CAMARK010000001.1 GCA_945860205.1 Reyranella massiliensis 521
ATGTTCCGCGAGCAGCCCGCCGGCGAGATCGCCGCGGTCTTGCGGACGCGGTGAGCGCCCTGCGCCTGCTCCTTCTGGTCGGCCTGGTCCTGACGCTCGTGGCGGTCGGGGTCGGCTGGTTCGTGTTCGCGCCGCTTAGGCCATCGCCCAGCGGGCCGAAGCCGGTCGGCCGGCTGGAGGTCACGCTGAAGGGCTCGCGCGGCGAGACCCTGCCGATCACGGTCTGGTATCCCATCGCAAGTCCGCTCGATGCGCGCACGCCCACTCCCCTGATCCTGTACTCGCCCGGCTGGGGCGGAGTGCGCACGCAGAACAGCATCCAGACCCAGAACCTCGCCAGTCACGGCTTCGTCGTCGTGGGCTGCGACGACCTCGCCAGCGACCCCGCCACCGATCCCGACCACGGCGTCGTCATGGACCTCGCATCCGATGCCGCGACTGCCGCCACGCTGGAGCGGTTCGGCCGCCACGTCGTTGGCCAAGCCGGCCGTCTCCTCGACATTCTCGGTGCCCTCGAAGCCGGCCAGGTGCCGCTGCTTGCCGGCCGCGTCGACCTGCAGCGCGTCGGCGTGCTCGGCAATTCGATCGGCGGCGGCTCGGGGTTGCAGGCCGCGTTGACGGACCCGCGCATCACCGCCGTGTTCAATCTCGACGGCGCGCTGGTCGGCCCGCCTGCCGCCCGGATCGGGACCGAGGCCTACTTCCTGCTGTCGAGCATCGAGGCCTTCCCGTCGGATGAAGAGCTCGCCTCGCCCGATCCCTTCGTCCGTCGCTACTCGCAGATCAGCGCCATGGACATTCCGGGCAACAGGCGCCGCATGGAACGACCAGGCAGCTACTGGGTACAACTGCCCAAGGTCCAGCATATCGATCTCACCGACGCGTTGTACGCGCGTTCGAGGCGGACGATGTTTCGCACCAACGCCCAGCGGCGCGCCGTGAACACGGCGATCCAGGCCTTCGAAGTCGCCTTCTTCCGAAGCGCTCTTCTGGGCGAGCACGCGCCGCTGCTTGGCCTGCTTGGCCGCAACGATCAGACCGTTCGCTGGATCAGCCCAACCTCGCCGCCGCCGGGTACCGCCAGCGCGCGGCAATAGCCGCCTGTCGTCTGGTACAGCCACCACCTCAGCGGCGCACCCTCGGGTGCAACGACCATGGTCGGCGGCGATGTCGCGATCGACACGTCGAACGTCTCGAGCGGGATCGAGAGGCCCTTGCCGATCGCCTTCACGACGGCCTCCTTGAGGGTCCAGATGCGGAAGAAGGCCAGGAGCTGCTCCTTCGGCGGCCCTACGCTTTCGATCGCGGCGACTTCGTTCGGGTGGAAGTAGCGCCGCGCCAGGTCGAGGTGATCGAGCGGGCGGACGCATTCGATGTCGATGCCGATCTCACGTTGGTCGCTCACGGCGAGCACGGCCTGGTCGCCTGAGTGACTGAGGCTGAAGTGCACGGACGGATGATCGGCGAGCCTCGGTTTGCCGAACGCGTTCTGGACGAAGACGAGCGCGCGGGGATCGACGCCCAGGTGCTCGCCGAGCAGGGCGCGAAGACGCGCCCTGCCGGCCACGAAGCGGTGCCGAAGTTGAGCTGTAACGAAGCTCCGGCCACGTGCCTTCTCGTCCTCCGACAGCAGCGCCTCGGCAGGCTCGAAGGACAGCGAGGCCGCTTCCAGGCTCCACGCCCACACCATGACTTGATCTCTCATGGCGTCACGCAAGGGCGCGCAGGCAACCGGCTTCCTCGAGCACCGGGTCGAGCCGCTGGCGGACCGACGCCGGCAGCGCGGCCAGGCGCTTGCGGAGCGCGTCGAAGCATTTGCCCTGGTAGCGGAAGGGCGCCTGCGCATAGGGACGGCCGAGCAGCTCGACCTCGAAGGACGAGGCCCCCTCCTGCAGGGCGCGGGCGTTGGCGGCGAGGAACGGCAGGTAGGTCTGTCCCGCATGCTTCAGCAACGCCGCGATGCCCTGGGGCAACGGCGCCGCGGCGTCGATCCACGCGCCCTCGACGCCCGAGGCATCGTCGAGGCGCATCAGCCAGCAGAAGACATCGGGCGCGCGGGCGCGCATCTCGGCGGCGGGCGTCGGATCGACCGACAGGATCTGGAGCTGGCCGTAGAAGCCGAAGTCAGCCAGCGACGGCCGCGAGCCCAGCAGGAACGGCATGGTCCTCACATGGCGATCGAGCGTGTCGAGCACGAAGCGGTAGCTCTCCTCGATGACCGGCCGGTTCTGCTCGGTGCAGCCGACCATGGCCATGCGCCCGACCTGGCGGTCGTTGAAAGCCTGCATCTCACCGCGCCGCCTGGTCTCTTCCATGACGGGATCGCGCGAGCTCACGACCCAGAGCTGGGCGAAGTCGCGGTCGGCGGGGTAGTACCAGCGGTAATGGAACATCATCTTGGTGATCCATTCGTCGCCGAAGTCTTCCAGAAGATCGCTGAGATAGGCGAGGCCGGGGTCGTCGGGGATCACCGAGCGCTGGCCTGGATGCTCGCGTTCGAGCGCATAGGCGAGCGGTGTCGAATCGTTCATCACCCTTCCGTCGGGAAAGCCGAGCACCGGGATGACCGGCGGCAATCCCGCTGCTACCGCGACATCGCGCGGGTTGCCGGTGGCGTGCCAGACGAAGGGCAGCCGGCGATAGCGCATTAGCGCCCGCATCTTCACCGAGTAGGGTGACGGGTCGAACCCATGCAATTGATAGACGCCGCTCACAGCCCAAGTACCGCCTTGGCGATGATGTTGCGCTGGACCTCGTTGGAGCCGGCGTAGATCGAGGCCGCGCGGTTGTTGAGGTAGAGCGGCATCGCGGTGATGCCCCACTCCGGCGTCACGGTCGGCGCATTGTGGCCGAGCAGCCGCGCCTCGGGCTCGAAGGGCGCGGCGTACCAGGCCAGCGCCTCGATCCCGAGATCGTCGATCTTCTGCGAGGTCTCGCTGCCGCGGATCTTCATCGACGACGAGGCGGCCCCCGGATTGCGGCCCTTGCTGAGGTCGGACAGCACCTGCAGCTCGATCATCTCCAGCGCCTGGATGTCCATCTCCGCCTCGGCCAGCCGCTCGGCAAAGCTGCGGTCGGTCGCGAGCTTGCCCGAGCCGTCGGCCGCCTCTTCACGGACGATGCGGCGCAGGTCGTCGAGCCTCGCATAGAGGTTGGGCGTATAGGCCTCGCCGCCGCGCTCGAACTCGAGCAGGTACTTGGCCACCGTCCAGCCGGCATTCTCCGGGCCGATGCGGTTGGCCACCGGCGTCCGCACATTATCGAAGAAGACCTGGTTGACCTCGTGGTCGCCGGCCAGGGTCACGATCGGCTTCACCGTGAGGCCCGGCACCTCCATCGAGTCGATCAGCACGAAGGAAATGCCGTCCTGCGGCTTGCCTTCCGTGGCCGTGCGCACCAGGCAGAACATGTGGTTCGCCACATGCGCGCCGGTGGTCCAGATCTTGGTGCCATTGATCACATAGTTGTCACCGTCGCGCACTGCGCGGGTCTTCAGGCTGGCAAGGTCGGAGCCCGAGCCCGGCTCGGAGTAGCCTTGGCAGAAGACGATGTCGCCCGCCACGATGCCCGGCAGGTACTTGGCCTTCTGCTCCGGCGTGCCGTACTTCATGATGACGGGCCCGACCATGCGGAGCCCCATGGCGAAAATGCGCGGCGCATCGACGGCGGTGCACTCGCGCGAGAAGATGTAGCGCTGGGTGGCACTCCAGCCGGTGCCGCCGTGCTCCCGGGGCCAGCTCGGCGCCGACCAGCCCTGGCGGGCCAGCACCTTGTGCCAGCGCACACCGGCTGCAAAGTCGGCGAAGACGCCGCCGGTCTTGCGGCCGGCCTCGCGCAGGTCCTCCGTCAGACTGTCGTCGAGGAAGCGGCGGACCTCGCCGCGAAAGGCCTCGTCCTGGGCGCTGAGTGCTAGATCCACGGGCTTGCTCCGGTCAGTCTGTCCACATAGGTCGGTCTGTCCACAGAGGCTAGCGGTGGCCGCCATCGGCCGTCCAGAGCGCGGCTGACAGAGGCTTCCGACGGGCGGTATGGTTTGTGCTTAGATCATGATGTCGGTTGATGACAGCGTTGGTTGGAGGTCGGCCATGCGTATGTTGCTCTCCCTGCTTGTACTCCTGTCCCTCGCCCTGCCGGCAGCTGCGCAGGAGCGCAAGGAAGTCGACATGGCCCTGGTGATGGCCATCGACATCTCGGGCAGCGTCGACCCTGACGAGGCCCGCCTGCAACGCCAGGGCTATGTCGAAGCCTTCAGCGACCCCGTGATCGTAAAAGCCATCCTGGGCGGCAACCACGGCCGCATCGCCGTCGCCTACTTCGAATGGGCCGACTCCTACGTCCAGAAGCTCCTCGTCGACTGGACCCTTCTCGACTCCGAGGCGGCCATCCGCGACTTCACCGCCCGCCTCGCCCGCGCGCCGATCTCGATCGCGCGCCGCACTTCGATCAGCGGCGCCATCCGCTATGCCATCCCGCTGTTCGGCCGCGCCCCTTTCGACACCGAGCGCAAGGTGCTCGACATCTCGGGCGACGGCTCGAACAACGACGGCGGCCTGGTCACCGACCTGCGGCACGACGCGCTGAAGGAGCGCATCGTGATCAATGGCCTGCCGATCATGAACGACCGGCCCAACCCCTACGGCTTCCCGAGCGAAACCGACCTCGACAAATACTACCTCCATTGCGTGATCGGCGGCCCGCGCTCCTTCGTCGAGGTCGCCATCAACTTCGAGGACTTCCCCCGCGCCGTGCGCAAGAAGCTCCTCCAGGAAGTGGCCGACATCGGGCCCCGGCTCGAGTACGGCCACGACTTCGACATTGGCGATCTCGGCGTGCCCGCAGGCCGCGACGGCGTGCAACTCGCTCAGACCGCACCGCGCCGTGCCAGCGGCCCTCCAGAGGACTACACGCGCTTCGTGCGGCCCGAGTACGAGCTGGGCTGCGACGTCGGCGAGCGCCGCAGCCGCGAATTCTGGCAGCGCCGCTTCGGAGTCACGCCGGACTGACGGCTTCCTATCCTGCGCGGCCCTCCGCCGTCTCAAGCGTCTGATCCCTCTGCCTTTTCCGCCGATTCCGCGGCCTCGGAATGGGAAACATCGTGGGACATCTTTTCGCCGGCCCGCCGGTCGAAATAGTCGAGCACTCGGATGGAGGCGAGGTGGGTGAACGTCCGCCGCCAGCCGACCTCCAGCCCCTTGTAGTAGACGGTGCGCAACTCGCCCTCCCGGACGATCGCCATCAGCCTGTCCTCGATGATGTCGCGACGCTGCAGCTGGATGGCGTCCCAGCGCGCGCGAAACCTCTTGTCCCGCTGGCGCCAGCGGTAGACGGTCGACAGCGGCACCCCGGTCCGCTTGGCGGCCAAGCTGACCTCGCCGCACAGGCGGAAGTGGCGGAGAAAAAACACCTTGAGCCGCGGCGCGGTGCGCCGCCTCGCCGGATCGCGCAGCGCCCGGGTCAGCACCGCCGCGGCATTCCAGGATGGCGCCTCCTTCGTCGCCGGGCCACCCGGCAGTTCCGAAACTTCCCAGCTATCCATGGCCTTCCTTCCTTTCGTTGGATCGGATCGTAGAACGGATTAGTACATTCCTATCCTTTCGTCAATACCTGCCGCAGCCGACGGACGCGCTTCGTCAAGGCCGGCGCCCGCGTGACGGCCGCAGGCGGGCGACGATGCCTATGGTGATCAGCAGGCCGGCAGTGACCAGCACCAGCCCGGCGATCTGAAGCGGGCCCGGGACCTCGCCCACGATCGGAATGCCGACCAGGACCGAGATCGCCGGCACGATGGCGGGAAACAACACGGCGCGACTGACGCCCAGCAGGACGACCGCCTGGCTGTAGGCGACCATCGTAACGATGCCCTGCAGCCCACCTTGGACCAGCCCCTGAAAGGCCAGCGTGCCGAGCGGCAAGGCAAGCAGATGGCCCGTTCCTTTCCACGCAAGATAGACCGGCGTGGCGATCACCATCGACAGCACGGCAACCACCGCGGTGGCGCGCAACGCGGAGAGCCGCCAGTGGCGCAGCAGAAGGGTGAAGCCGGCCCACAGCAGGCTGGACGCAAAGAACAGCAGATCGCCCAACCAGGCATGCCCGCCCGTGTCGGCCGCCGATTGCAGGATTCCGTCCCAGCCGATCAATCCGATACCGAACAAAACGACGGCGGCGCCGGCCAGGTGGGCGCGACCGAGGCGTTCGCGCAGGAAGATCGCGGCGCCGATGGTACTGACGATGGTCACGGTCGAGGGGGCGATGATCGCGCCGTGCGCCAGCGGCGCGAACTGGTAGCCGCCGGTCTGCAGCAGCGCGAACGGCGCGCCGCCCAGCAGCGTGAGAACGAGGGCGCGTCCGAGACCGATGCCGGCCAGAGTCGGCAGGCCCCAGTAAAGCAGCAGCGGCAGCATGATCGCCCCGGCGAAGAGATAGCGGGCAAAGATCAGGTCGGCCGCATCGAGGCCGCCGACGATGCCGGCGCGCGCAGCGGCGAACGACAGCGAGGCTCCCAGCGCCATGGTGAGCCCCGACAGAATGCCCCAGCGCTGGCGTCGTGCCCATTCTGCCTCCGCCGCCTGCGACATGACACGGCGGTAGCACGGCCGCGACGGTATCCATAGTATTTTGTAGCGAACGATCTAAAATCATGCTTTGGTGACGGAATGGGCCGCCTGAAGGAATTCGACGAAGCCAAAGCCATCGACGGCGCCGTCGATTGCTTCTGGGCGCGCGGCTACGAGGCAACCTCGGTGCGCGATCTTGCGGAACACATGGGCATCGGCGGCGCCAGCCTCTACAACGCCTACGGCGGCAAGCGCGCCCTGTTCGTCAAGGCGCTGGAGCGTTACGCCGACCGCTCGTCGCGCGAGCGCATCGCCCGGCTGGAAGCCGGCGGACGGCCGAAGCGGGCGATCGAGGCCTTTCTCGCGGAGATCATCGAGAAGTCCCTGAACGATCGCGCGCGCAAGGGCTGCCTGCTGGTCAACTCGGCGCTCGACGTGGCGCCGCACGATGCCGAAATCGGCAAGGTGGTCGCCGGCTACCTCGACGAAATCCGTGCCTTCTTCCAGCGCAACATCGAGGCCGGCCGCCGTGCCGGCCAGATGCCGCGCAATCTCGATGCCGTCACCGTGTCCGCCCATCTGCTGGGTGTCCTGCTGGGGATCCGGGTGCTGGCACGCACCAGGCCCGACCGCACGCTCCTCGAAAGCATCGCGCGCCCGGCGCTCGACCTGCTGACCCACGGCAAGCCCGCCCCGTCCCGAACGAAGGAATAGATCATGTCATTGGCAGAAAAGCTGGAAGCGACACGCAAGGCGAGCGCCGGCAGAATCCCGCCGGAGCGCGCGGCCATCATGGAGCGGGCGACGGACGATCTGCGAAAGTCCGGCATCCTCGACCGCATCGTGGCCGTGGGCAAACCCGCGCCAGCCTTCGAACTCGCCAACCACGACGGCCGCAGGGTCGCGTCCGCCGATCTTCTGGCCGGCGGGCCGCTCGTGCTGTCCTTCTTCCGAGGGTCGTGGTGACCCTATTGCAGGCATGAGCTGGACGCTCTGCAGACCATCTACGCCGGCGTTGCGGGCCTTGGTGCCTCGCTGGTCGTGATCTCGCCCGAGTTGCCGGCACGCACGGCGGAGATGGCGGGCAAACAAAAGCTCACCTATCCCATCCTCTGGGACGAAAACTCGGCGGTTGCCGCTGCTTTCGGACTCGCCTTCTCGCTGCCCGACGACCTCACGGCCGTCTACAAGGGCTTCGGCGTCGATCTCCCGGCGGCCATCGGGGATCCTTCGTGGCGCCTGCCGGTTCCCTCGCGGTTCGTCATCGACCAGGACGGCATCGTGCGCTCCGTGGAAGCCGATCCGGACTACAAGTACCGGCCGGAACCCGAGACAACGCTCGATGCGCTGCGGAAGGTCGTCGGCGGTTGACGAAGGCCACCGCCAGGAAGAAGGTCACGGCGCGGAGCGACTCGATCGCTCTCTGCCGTGGCCAACATGTCGGACTGTACGACAGCGCGGGACGGCCGCGGCGGATCGTCGACCATCCCACCAACGCCCAGCTCCTAGGCACGCGGCCCGAGGTCTGCGTGGTGCGCGCGCCCGACGTCGCCCTCGACCCGGGCGACGCCATGGTTGTCGTCTATGCCGGCCAGGGCGGCGCCGCCTCTCGCGTTGCGGCGGCCACGACCATTCGCGGCAACGGCGACGTCATGGGCCTCATCGAATGGCGGGTCGAGCCGGGCTTTGACCATGTCGCCAACACCGAAGATGGGCGCACGGTTCACCGTCTCACGCGAACGCCCGACTCGCAGCGCTGAAGCATCACCCCTGCGCGTCGAAGAAGGCGTCGGCGCTCTCGACCTCGACCAGCCGGCCTTTTCGAATCTCCAGGAAGCGCGTCGCCGCGGTGCGCGTGAAGTAGCGGTCGTGGGAGACGAAGAGGCAGGACACCTCGCCCTGCTCCAGCTCGGCCTCCAGCGCCTCCTGCCCCTCGATGTCGAGATGGTTGGTCGGCTCGTCCAGCAGGTAGATGTTGGGCCGCAGCAGCTTCAGGCGCAGGAACACCAGCCGCGCGCGCTCGCCGTGGCTCAAGAGGCCGATCGGCTGGCGCACCCGGGCAAAGGCGAAGCCCGCCTGGGCGAGCAGCCGGATCGCCTCCTTCTCGGTGGCGCCCTCGGCACCGGCGACATAGTCGAGCAGCACCATGTCGAGTGGCAGGTCGCGCATGCTCTGGTCGAAGTAAACCAGCCGGCAGGACGGGTTGAAGCGGATCGCGGCCTGGCTGTCGTAATGCTCCAGTGCCGGATCGTAGGCAGCGGCAAGCGCTGACAGCAGCGTCGACTTGCCCGCCCCGTTCACGCCCAGCACCGCCACGCGGTCGCCGGCAGCCACCGTCAGCCGATCGATGGTCAGCAGCTTGCGGCCGCCGCCCGGCACCGAGACATCGAGGTTGGCGAGCCTGAGCGCCACCTTGGCGTCGATCTCGCCCTCGCTCAGTTCAAGACGGCGCTCGCGCGTCGTGTAGGTCTGGGTCCGCTCGGCCTCGATCCTCGCGATCCGCGACTCGACGGCGTTCTTGCGCTTGTTGAGGTCGGGATTCTTGACCGCCCAGACCTTGTAGCGCGCCGCCGCCCGCTCCAGCCGCTCGATCTCCTTGGCTTCGAGGCGGCTGCGCGCCGCCGCCGTCGCATCGCGGCGCAGCAGCTCCTCGCGGGCCAGCGAGAAGCGGGTCTTGAAGGCGTGGACGCCGTCCGAGCGCAGGAACAGCGTACGTTCCGTCACCCGGTCGAGGCACTCGCGGTCATGGCTAACGATCAGCATCGGGATCTTGAACTCGACCGTGAGCCAGCGCTCCAGCGTGTTGATGTTCGCGAGGTCGAGATGGTTGGTCGGCTCGTCGAGGATGAGGAGGTCGGGCTCCTCCAGCCGCGCCGCCGCCGCGATCAGCATCAGCCGCTGCCAGCCGCCCGACAGGGTGCCGAAGACCTGCTCGGCGATTTCCGGGGCAACACCGATCTCGTCCAACAGCACGTCGATGCGCCAGTCCTCGCCACCGAGGCCGGCACGCTCCAGCGAGGCGCCCAGCACCTCACGCACCGTTTGCCCGGCCAGCCCCTCGGGAATGTCCTGTGGCAGGGTGCCGACGCGCAGCCCCCTGGAGCGGATGACCTGGCCGGCGTTCAGCTCGAGCTCGCCGGTCAGGCATTTCAGCAGGGTGGACTTGCCCGCGCCGTTCTCACCGACCAGCGCCGTGCGCGCGTCGTCGAGCAGGAACGACACGTCCTCGAAGACGCGCCCTGCCCCGTAGTAGAAACTGGCATTCTCCATGCCCAGCACGGCCTGACGCGGCGCCATGATCGCTCTCGCAAGTCTCCCGGTTCAAACAGAGCGGCGGTTTTGAGGGGCGAGCCCGCGCACGTCAATAGACCCCGCCGGCCATTGTCTTTCACCGCCCGGCGCGTCAGCCTGCCGGCCTGGATTTTGAGGAGAAGAAAATGGCCATCGTAGAAACCGAACGTCACGGGCAGGTGCTCGTGGTCCGCATGAACCGGCCCGAGCGGCTGAACGCGCTCAGCCACGAGATGCGCACCGAACTGTCCAAGGCCTGGAACGATTTCCGGCACAGCAAGGAGGTCGAGGTCGCCATCTTCACCGGCACCGGCCGCGGCTTCTGCGCCGGCGAGGACATGAAGGAGTCGCTGCAGACGGGCGTGGCCGGCGGGCAGCGGCCGGCGATCGAGGATCCGTTCATGTCGGGCAAGCTCGAGAAGCCGGTGATCGCCGCGATCAACGGCTTCGCCATGGGCGGCGGCTTCATGCTGGTCGAGCGCACCGACCTCCGCGTCGCCGTGCGCGAGGCAGTGTTCGAGGTCTCCGAGGCCAAGCGCTGGCTGCTGGGCGGCTACAACCACGGCCATATCGCCAACGTGCCCTATCCCATCGCCATGGAAATGGCGCTCGGCTTCCGCTTCACCGCCCAGCGCTTCTATGAGGTGGGCTTCATCAACCGCCTGGTCGAGGCCGACCAGCTCATGCCGACCGCGCTCTCCATGGCCGAGCATCTGCTGACCTTGCCGCCGGCGTCGCGCGTCAACACCGTGCACATGATGCGCCAGATGCGTCCCGCCGCGGGTGCCGACATGGAGCGTCTGGCCGACGCCCTGCACGACCATGGCGCCAAGAGCGATCTGATGGAATCGCGCGCGGCCTTCGCCGAGAAGCGCAAGCCCAACTTCAAGGGCTGGAACGATCCCGAGGACCGCTACAAGCTGCCGACGCTCGATTCGATCAAGTGACCGTATTCCCCTCCCCTTGCGCAGCAAGGGGAGGTGTCGTCGTCTTACGACGACGGAGGGGTCATGAATCGTCGCTGATCCTTATGACCCCTCCGCCCCGTAAGACGGGGCACCTCCCCCGATGACGGGGGAGGAGGATGATCTTTTCTACTCGAGCTTGACGTTGGCGACGCGGATGACTTCGCTGTAGCGGGCGGCGTCCTCGGCGAGCACCTTGGCGAAATCCGCCGATGACGTGGCCACGACGATCAGGCCGAAGTCCGTCAGACGTTTCACGATTTCCGGCCGGCGCACGGCCGCCCGGTAGACTTCCTCCAGCCGCGCCTTGATCGGGGCCGGGGTGTCGGCCCTGATCGCGATGCCGAAGTCGTTGCTCGCCCGGACAGTGGGATAGCCCGCTTCCGCGAAGGTCGGCAGGTCGGGAAATTCCGGCATCCGCTCGGTATAGCTGAGGGCGAGGCCGCGCAGCTGCCCCGAGGCGATGTACTGCCGGCAGTCCGCCACGCCCAGAACGGACATCTGGATGCGATTTTCCAGGAGGTCGGCCACGATCGCCGGCGTGGCCCGATAAGGGACGTGAGCGAGGTCGACGCCGGCGGCCATCTTGAAGAGTTCACCCCCCAGATGCACCGATGTGCCGATGCCCGAGCTGCCGAACGACCATTTGCCCGGCTGCGCCTTCGCCGCAGTGACGAATTCGGCCATGGTCTTGACGCCGAGCTGGGGCGGCACGGCCAGGAGCGTCGGCCCGACGGTCAGCCGCGAGAGCGGCGTGAAGGCGTCCATGCTGAAGGGAAGATTGCGCATCAACAGGGCGATGATGGAGTAGCTGCTTCCCGTGAACATCAGCGTGTAGCCGTCGGCCGGGGCCGCTGCCACCGCCGCCATCGTCACCGTGCCGGTGGCGCCCGCACGGTTCTCGACGACGACCTGCTGGCCGAGCTGTTCCGACACGATCGGGGCGAGCAGCCGCGACAGCACGTCCATCGAGCCGCCGGCGCCGAACGGCATGATGACGCGGATCGGCTTGGTCGGCCACGGATCGGCCGTCTGCGCGCCGGCGCCTGATATGCTTGCTGGCACGCTTGCCGCCACGACACCGCTGCCCGTCGTCGCCAGCAGCTTACGCCTCGTCAGTCGGTTGAGCATCGCTTGTCCTCCCAGGAGTTCGCTTGGCTTTATTGGCCGTGTTTCACGGCAGTTGGATCGGCATGCGATAGAAGCGGATGGCGTTGTGCGCAAAGAACTTGGCGAGCGTTTCCGGCGTCTCCCTGGACAGCGCCTCGCGCATGACGGCAACGATGCCGGGAAAATCCGTGGTCAGAGTCGAGACCGGCAGGTTGCTGCCGAAGATGATGCGGTCCGCGCCGAAGACGGCGGCAGCTTCCCGCACCACCGTGATATTGCTCGGAACGTCCCATTTGCCGTGCGGCAGGCCAAGCTCCGAGAGCTTGATGACGACGTTGGGGCAGTCGGCAAGCGCTACAAGACCGCGCCGCCAGATCACGAGGCCTTCCTCGGAGCGATCGAGCGGCAGGCCGGTGTGGTTCACGATCATGGGGATGCCCGGGAAGCTCCGCGCGACCTCGGCACCTTCCTCCAGGTGCCAGTAAGGGATGCGCATGTCCCAGGACATGCCGTGCTTTTCCAGCAGGGCGAAGTTCCGGCGCCAATGGTCGTCCTGCATGGTGCCGGGGGCGCCGGCGATCGACACGTTGGGCCCGGACGATGTCACCGGCCGCGAGCGGATGCCGCGCATCATGGGCGATCGCGCGTGGCCGGCCAGCACCTCGGCGCAATCCGGTTGGGTGAAGGTGACGTGGCCGACCGCCACCGAGGGCAGGCCGTGCTTCAGGTTCACCGTCTCCAGCCACTCGGTTTCCGCGACCTGTTCGTTGGCGGCGCGGCCGGCCTGGATATGGACGCTGCCCACGATCTTGTAGCCTAAGAGGTCGCCGACATAATCCGCCGGCAGGTAGTCGCGGCAGATCTTGCGATAGTCGCCGAGGAAGAAATTCTTGTCGTACTGGTCCTGCTTGGTGGGATAGCGCCCGGCCTTCAGGTCCCAGAGATGATGATGGGCATCGACGATCGGAATCGCGAAATCACGCGCTGCCAAAGTGCTGAGAAGGTTCATTTTTTCCGCCCGCCATTTTCACTGCCTCGATGAAGCTGGCGCGCCGGGCCGATGTCAATAATTCTCGCTCGTCCGTCGAAATGCTCACGCCCCCAAGATCACCCAATGGGGTAGTCGTATCGGATGAAGCCGACGTGGCGCGCAACCTTGTCGTAGAGGAGGCGGGCGCGGCTGTTGTCCTGCTTGGTGAGCCAGTAATAGCGCGGGCAGCCGCGCGCCCGGGCGACGGCCGCCACCGCCTCGATCAGCTTGCGGGCAGCCCCCTGCCCGCGCACCCGCTCGTCAACGAAAAGGTCGGCCAGGTAGCAGACGTCGTCGAACCAGATGCTGGCCTGGAACGTATAGTGGGCGATGCCAATCACGCTTCCGTCGAGCCGCGCGGCGAGGCCGTGCAACTCTTCGGCCTTGAGCAGGCGGCTAAAAGTGCGGTCGTAGGCGGCGTCGGGTAGCACCCGCTCGTAGAAAGCGTTGTAGCCAACCGCGAGCGGCTGCCAGCCGGCGCGGTCATCGGGTCGAAGCGGCGAGATCTCGATCATGCCGCCTTGTAGCGCAGGCGGCGGACGTCGCCTACACCTCGACGAAGGTCCTGAAGCCGCCGCACGACATGCGCTTCATGTCGAACGGCATCTTCTTGTTCATGGTGGCGGTGATGCGCTTGTCGGCCATCACCTTGGCGTTGACCTTGTCGCGGTGCGCGCGCGACTTGTAGAGGATGTAGGAGAACACGATCGCTTCGCCCGGCTTGGGCTTGGCAAGCTTGGGGAAGGGCCGGCCGAACTTGACGTCGAGGTCGTCACCGACGCACTCGCGGTAATCGAGCGCGCCGTGCTCGCGCCAGACCTTGCCGGCCGCGGTCGAGATGTGCTTGTAGGCAGCCAGGCTCTTCTTCGGCACCAGCAGCACGAAGCCATCGACGTAAGACATGCGTTACCTCCCGATACTTAACTTGATAGTTAAGCGGTAGGGAGCCGCACACGGTGTGTCAATCCGGTCGGGGTACGTTTCGTTACCTGTCACGCTCATACATCCAACACACCTCATGCTGAGGAGCCGCGCAAAGCGCGGCGTCTCGAAGCATGGGCAGCAAACATCCGTGCCTGTTGCCCATCCTTCGAGACGGCCACTGCGTGGCCTCCTCAGGATGAGGATCTGTTGGATGGGTCCAACCAGATCAACTTTCCCGCAGCACTGGAAAAGCCAGCAACCGCTTTGCCGCGAACTCCAGGAAGGCCTCGATCTTGGGCGCGCGATGGGCACGGCCCTTGGTGACGAGATGGACCGGCAGCGGCGGCCGTTCCCAGGCTTGCAGCAGACGGACCAGCCGGCCGGCCGCGAGATCCTCGGCCACCTGGTAGGACAGGAGCTGGGCGATGCCGCGGCCGTCGCGCGCCGCGCGCAGGCGTGTCTCGACATCGTCGACACGCAGCCGCCCGGTCATATGCGCCGGCGCGCCGCGCCGTGCCCCGGCGAAGGCCCAGTCGATCGTGCTGCGCGACGTGCCGAACAGAGCCTCGTGCCCGGCCAGTTCGGCCGGCGTCCGCGGCGTGCCGCGCCGCTTGAGATAGGCAGGGCTCGCGACCCACAGCCGGCGCACATGACCTACCGGCCGCACCGTCAGCGTCGAATCGGCGAGCTGGCCGATGCGCAACGCGACGTCGATCCCCTCCTCGATCAGGTCGATGTTGCGGTCGTTCAGCAGCAGTTCGACCTCGACCCCGTCGTGGGCATCGAGGAAACGCGAGACCACCGGCGCGACATGGCGGCGGCCGAACTGCACCGGCGCGGTGATCCGCAGCAGGCCACGCACCGGCGCCTCGCGGGCGCCCACGGTCGCGGCCTCGTAGTCGGCCACCAGGGTGCACGCCTTGTCGTAGAGCGCGCGGCCGGCCTCGGTGGGCGCGAGGCGGCGCGTCGTGCGGTCGACCAGGCGGACGCCGAGACGGTCCTCCAGGGCCGCGAGCGCGCGCGTCACGGCGGGCGGCGAGCGCCGCAACCTTTTGGCGGCACGCACCAGGCTGCCCTCCTCCACGATGCGCACGAAGACGCCGAGCTCGTCGAGACGGTCCATCTTATTCTTCCATAATATGGAATTATGACTTTATCATTCGTGCTCTATCCGGCGCAATCGCCGGGACGTAATCTTCTGAAGACCACATCGAGGAGGTCGCAACATGCTGACGGGAAGCTGCCTCTGCGGCGGTGTCGCCTACGAGGCCGACGCGCCCCTGGAGCGCATCGTGCACTGCCATTGCCAGACCTGCCGCAAGACCCACGGCACCGCCTTCGGGTCAGTGACGGCAGTACCGCGTGAAAAATTCCGCTGGGTGCGCGGCCAGGAACTGCTCGGCGCCTTCGAATCCTCCTCCGGCAAGTTCCGCCGCTTCTGCACCAAATGTGGCTCGCACATCATGGCCGAGCGCACCGCCCAGCCCAATGTGCTGCTGCGGCTGGGCTGTCTCGACACGAAAGTTGCCGACCGGCCGCAGGTCCATATCTGGCGTTCCGACGCGGCCTCCTGGTACGACCCCAAGGCGCAGTTTCCAGAGAAGCCGGAGGGCTTTTAATGAGCCCGCAGGATGGCTCGGAAGAGTTCCTCGCCTTTCATGGCGACGAGCTGGCGGCGCAGGCGCTCGGCGGCGCCGGTCCCAAGAGCGCCCGCATGCGCCCCTTCATGCCCGACCAGCATAGAGAATTCTTCGCCGGCCTGCCCTATCTGTTCGTCGCCACGATGGATGAACAGGGTTGGCCCGTGGCCTCGGTGCTTTCAGGACAGCCGGGATTCGTCCAGTCGCCCGATCCGGTCACGCTGCGCATCGATGGGGGTTACGATGCCGAGGGCCTTGCTGCGGGTCGCAACATCGGGCTGCTCGGCCTCGATCTCACCAACCGGCGACGCAACCGTGCCAACGGGTACGTCAGCGCCATCGACGAGCGCGGCCTCACCGTGCGAGTGGCCCAAAGTTTCGGCAATTGCGCCCAGTACATCCAGACGCGGCAACCGACGGCGGTGGCGCGGGCAGCGGTGCCAGTCGAGCGCTTCGACGGGCTGGACGATGCCGCACGGGCGCTTGTGCATGCGGCGGACACGTTCTTCGTGGCCAGCCGCTCGCGCGCGGAAGCTGGTCCCGACGGCGGCCTCGACATGTCGCATCGCGGCGGACGGCCGGGCTTCGTCGGCATCGACGGCAACACGCTGGCCATTCCCGACTTTCGCGGCAACCGCTTCTACAACACCCTGGGCAACCTGCTGGGCGAGCCGCGGGCGGGGCTGCTGTTCATCGACTTCGCCACCGGCGATCTTCTGCAACTGCAAGGCCATGCGGAGATCGACTGGATGCCGGGCGGCGTGGGCCCTGAAGGCGCGGAACGGCTCTGGCGCGTTAATATCGAGCGCGGCTGGCGCCGGCGCGGTGCCTTCCCGTTCGCCTGGGCCTTCGGCGACTATGCGCCGACGACGCTCAGGACGGGCGTGTGGTGACCTGTTTCTCGCGACGCAACCGGGAGACCATCGCGTCCAGCGCAAGGACATAGGAGTCGACGCCGAAGCCCGCGATCATGCCGATCGCGGCCTCCGAGGTGATCGAGCCGTAGCCGCGCTTCTCAATGTTGGTGATGTGGATTTCCAGCGCCGGCGCGTTGATCGAGCGCAGGCAGTCGCGCAGCGCGTGGCCGGCATGGAGGAAGCCCGCCGGGTTGAACAGGATGCCGTCGATCCTCGCGCGGTCGGCCTTGTAGATCGCCGACACCGCGGCGCCTTCGGTGTTGGTGTAGAGGATGTCGAGCGACACGCCGAGCGCCTTCGCCTGGCGGCGCAGCATGTTGTCGAGTTCCTTGGCGGTCGTGGTCCCGTAAAGCTCGGGCTGGCGCCGGCCCAGATATTCCATGTTGGCGCCCTGAATCAGCAGCAGCTTCATCGCGTCCCCAAGTGCCCGGCACGGTTGTCTCGGAGAAACCTATAACAATTTGCCGAACGACTGAAAAACTTTATCGCGGCAGGGTCGTCACGCCCATCAGCGTCTGGTCGATCGAGCGCGCGCACTGGCGGCCTTCGCGGATCGCCCACACAACCAGCGACTGGCCACGGCGCATGTCGCCGGCGGCGAACAACTTGGGCACCGAGGTCTTGTAGTCGACGACATTGGCCGCGACGTTGCCGCGTGGATCGAGGGCGACGGTTGCCTGCTCGACCATGCCGGGCTGGCGCGGACCCAGGAACCCCATCGCCAGCAGCACCAGATCTGCCTTGAGCTGGAAGGCGCTGCCCGCGACCTCCTGCATCCGGCCCTTGTCGAAAGTGACGCGCACGCATTCCAGTGCCTCGACCTTGCCGTCCTTGCCGACAGCGCGCTTGGTGAGGACGGCGAAGTCGCGTTCCGCACCTTCCTCCTGAGAGGATGAGGTGCGCATTTTCAGGGGCCAATCCGGCCAGGTCAGCGCCTTGTTCTCGCGCTCCGGCGGCTGCGGCATGACTTCGAGTTGGGTGACCGAGGCGGCGCCCTGGCGGTTCGACGTGCCGATGCAGTCCGAGCCGGTGTCGCCGCCGCCGATCACGACGACATGCTTGCCCTTGGCCGTGAGCGTGCCCCTGGGTGCGGCGCGGGCCTCGTCGTCGCCGGCGACGCGCTTGTTCTGCTGCGTCAGGAAATCCATGGCGTAGTGGATGCCGTCCAGCTCGCGGCCCGGCACGTCGAGATCGCGCGGCAGCTCGGCGCCGCCGGTCAGCGCCACCGCGTCATAGCCTTCGAGCAGCGACTTGATCGAGAGCGTGGCCCCGACTTCGACGCCGGTGCGGAATTCTACGCCCTCGGCTTCCATCTGGCGCATGCGCCGGTCGATCAGGCGCTTCTCCATCTTGAAGTCGGGAATGCCGTAGCGCAGCAGCCCGCCGATGCGGTCGGCCTTCTCGAACAGCGCCACCGAATGGCCGGCGCGCGCAAGCTGCTGGGCGCAGGCCATGCCGGCCGGGCCCGAGCCCACGACGGCGATCCTCTTGCCGGTCTTCTTCGCGGGCACGAGCGGAACCACCCAGCCTTCTTCCCAGCCGCGATCGACGATGGCGCACTCGATCGATTTGATGGTGACGGGGTTGTCGTCGATGTTCAGCGTGCACGACGCCTCGCAGGGCGCGGGGCAGATGCGGCCGGTGAACTCCGGGAAGTTGTTGGTCGAGTGCAGCATCTCGAGCGCATCCTGCCAGCGGTCGCGGCGCACGAGGTCGTTCCAGTCGGGGATCAGGTTGTTGACCGGACAGCCGTTGTGACAGAACGGAATGCCGCAATCCATGCAGCGCGCGCCCTGCTTGCCGATCTCGGCCGGCGGCAGCGGCAGCACGAATTCCTTCCAGTTCTTGAGCCGCTTCTCGACCTTCTCGTAGGGCCGGTCCTTGCGCTCGATCTCGAGAAACCCTGTCGGCAGACCCATCGACGCTACTCCGCCGCGACGGCCTTGGCCGTCGCCCTTTCCTGAGCCTGCAGGAGCGCGCGCTTGTAGTCGCGCGGCATCACCTTGACGAAACATTTCAGCGCCGCGTCCCAGTCTTCCAGCAGCGCACGCGCATGCGCGCTGCCGGTGTGCAGATGGTGGCGCTCGACC
Source organism: Reyranella massiliensis 521 (assembly GCA_945860205.1). Taxonomy (GTDB): domain Bacteria; phylum Pseudomonadota; class Alphaproteobacteria; order Reyranellales; family Reyranellaceae; genus Reyranella; species Reyranella massiliensis_B. The sequence goes on from CAMARK010000001.1 coordinate 18,525, forward strand.
AGGATGCGCAGGCGCTCGGCGTCGAAGCGCAGCACGTCGCCCATGCCATTGTCCTCGACATCGTGGCTGCGCTGGCGCGGGCGGCCTGGATCGTCCGCCGCATCCGGATCGGCCGGGCCGACCTTCTCGAGATCGACCATCGCCGGATTGCACAGCACGCCGAAGCGGGCCTTGGGATCGTAGACATAGGCGATGCCGCCCGACATGCCTGCCGCGAAGTTGCGGCCGGTGTCGCCCAGGACCAGCACGACGCCGCCGGTCATGTATTCGCAGCCGTGATCGCCGGTGCCCTCGACGACGCAGACCGCGCCCGAGTTGCGCACCGCGAAGCGCTCGCCCGCGACACCCTCGAAATAGGCTTCGCCCGCGATGGCGCCGTAGAGGACGGTGTTGCCGACGATGATGTTGTGCAGCGGATTGCGCTTCGATCCCTTGGGCTGGCGCACCACGACGCGGCCGCCCGACAGGCCCTTGCCGACATAGTCGTTGCCGTCGCCCACCAACTCGATCGATATGCCGCGCGCCAGGAAGGCGGCAAAGCTCTGGCCGGCAGTCCCGGTCAGCTTCACCGAGATGGTGTCGTCGGCCAGGCCTGCATGGCCGGTGCGTCGCGCGACCTCGCCCGACAGCATGGCGCCCACGGTGCGGTTGACGTTGGAGACGGGCAATTCGATACGGACCGGCTGGCCTTTATCAAGAGCTGGCTGAGCCGCCTCGATCAACCTGTGATCGAGCGCCTTGTCGAGCCCGTGGTCCTGGCGCTCGCTGTTGCAGATCGCGACGCCGGGACGGGCGGGCATCTGGTACAGCAGCTTGGCGAGATCGACGCCGCCCGCCTTCCAGTGATCGAGCGCGCGGTGCATGTCGAGCCGGTCGACCCGGCCGGTCATTTCGGTGAGCGTGCGGAAGCCCAGCCGCGCCATGATCTCGCGCAGCTCCTCGGCCACGAAGAAGAAATAGTTGATCACATGCTCGGGCTGGCCGGTGAAGCGCTTGCGCAGGATCGGATCCTGCGTCGCCACGCCCACCGGGCAGGTGTTGAGATGGCACTTGCGCATCATGATGCAGCCGGCGGCGATCAAAGGCGCGGTGGCGAAGCCGAACTCGTCGGCGCCCAGGAGCGCACCGATGGCGACGTCGCGGCCGGTGCGGAGCCCGCCGTCGACCTGCACCGCAATACGTCCGCGCAAGCCGTTCAGCACCAGCGTCTGCTGCGTCTCGGCAAGACCGATCTCCCAGGGGGAACCGGCATGGGTGAGCGAGGTCAGCGGCGAGGCGCCGGTGCCGCCCTCGAAACCCGAGATGGTGACGTGATCGGCGCGCGCCTTGCTGACGCCCGCCGCCACCGTGCCGACGCCCACTTCGGACACGAGCTTGACCGAGACGCGGGCCGCCGGATTGACGTTCTTGAGATCGTGGATGAGCTGCGCCAGATCCTCGATCGAATAGATGTCGTGGTGCGGCGGCGGCGAGATCAGGCCGACGCCGGCCGTCGAGCGACGAACGCGGGCGATGTTCTCGTCGACCTTGTGGCCGGGAAGCTGGCCACCTTCGCCGGGCTTGGCGCCCTGCGCCATTTTGATCTGGATGTCGTCGGCATTGACCAGGTACTCGGTGGTGACGCCGAAACGCCCCGATGCCACCTGCTTGATGGCCGAGCGCATGGAATCGCCGTTGGGCAGCGGCTTGAAGCGATCCGACTCCTCGCCGCCCTCGCCGGTGTTCGACTTGCCGCCGATCCTGTTCATGGCGATGGCGAGCGTGGTGTGGGCCTCGCGGCTGATCGAGCCGAAGCTCATGGCGCCTGTCGCGAAGCGCTTGACGATGTCGGCCGCAGGCTCGACCTCCTCGATCGGGATCGACTTGTCGGCCCACTTGAAATCCATCAGGCCGCGTATGGTGAGCAGCCGTTCGCTCTGTTCGTTGATGGTGGCCGCAAAGGCCTTGTACTCGTCGGGCAGGTTGCCGCGCACCGCATGCTGCAGCCGGGCGACGCTCTCCGGCGTCCAGGCATGGTCCTCGCCGCGCAGCCGGAAGGCGTAGTCGCCGCCGGGATCGAGCATGGTGCGGTAGATCGGGTTGTCGCCGTAGGCGTCGCGATGGCGGCGCACAGTCTCCTCGGCAATCTCGTTCCAGCCCGCGCCCTCGATGGTGGTGGCGGTGCCGGTGAAATACTTCTCGACGAAACCGGAATGCAGGCCGACGGCGTCGAAGATCTGCGCACCGCAGTAGGACTGGTAGGTCGAGATGCCCATCTTGGACATGACCTTGAGCAGCCCCTTGCCGACCGCCTTGATGAAGTTCTTCTGAACCTCGTAGGCCTTCTGCGGCAGGCCGTTCAGCACGCGGAGCTGCTCCAGCGTCTCGAAGGCAAGATAGGGATTGATCGCCTCGGCGCCGTAGCCCGCGAGACAGCAGAAGTGATGGACCTCGCGCGCCTCGCCGGTCTCGATCACCAGCCCGGTCTGGGTGCGAAGCCCGCGGCGGATCAGATAGTGATGCACGGCCGCGGTCGCGAGCAACGCCGGGATCGGCACGCGCTCGGCCGAGACGGCGCGATCCGACAGGACCAGGATGTTGCGGTCGGCCAGCACACTGTCGGTCGCCTCCGAACAGATGCGGTCCAGCGCCTTCTCGAGGCCGGCCGCGCCCTCGGAGGCGGGCCAGGTCGTGTCGATGGTGGCAGTGCGGAAGGCGCCGTCGAGCAACTCCTCGATCGAGCGGATCTTCTCCAGCTCGGCGTTGGTGAGCACGGGCTGCGCCACCTCCAGCCGCTTGTGCGTACCGGCCTGGCGGCCGAGCAGGTTGGGACGCGGGCCGATCATCGACACCAGCGACATCACCAGCTCCTCGCGGATCGGATCGATCGGCGGGTTGGTGACCTGGGCGAAGTTCTGCTTGAAGTAGTTGTAGAGCAGCTTGGGCTTCTTCGAGAGGACGGCAATCGGCGTGTCGGCGCCCATCGAACCGATCGGATCGTCGGGCTCCTTGCTGATCGGCTCGAGGAAGAAGTTGATGTCTTCCTGGTTGTAGCCGAAGGCCTGCTGGCGATCGAGCAACGTCGTCGGATCGTTCGACGGCGCCGGCACCGGCGGCTCGGAAAGCTCGCTGAGCTCTTCCAGCTTGTACTGCGTTTCTTTCAGCCATTCCTCGTAAGGCTCGGCCTCGGCCAGGGTCCGCTTCAGCTCCTCGTCCTCGACGATGCGGCCCTCTTCCAGGTCGATCAGCAGCATCTTGCCGGGCTGCAGGCGCCACTTGCGCACGATCTTCTCGTCGGGGATCGGCAGCACGCCCGACTCCGAAGACATCACGACGAGATCGTCCTCGGTGATGAGGAAGCGCGCCGGCCGGAGGCCGTTGCGATCGAGCGTGGCGCCGATCTGGCGGCCGTCGGTGAAGGCGATCGAGGCCGGGCCGTCCCACGGCTCCATCAGGGCCGCGTTGTATTCGTAGAAAGCCTTGCGCTTGGCATCCATCAGCGGATTGCCGGCCCACGCCTCCGGGATCAGCATCATCATGGCGTGCGACAGCGAATAGCCGCCGGCGACCAGCAGCTCGAGGGCGTTGTCGAGGCAGGCGGTGTCGGACTGGCCGTGCGGGATGATCGGCCACATCTTGTCGAGGTCGGCGCCGATGAGGTCCGACTCCATCGTGCGGCGCCTGGCGTACATCCAGTTGACGTTGCCGCGCACCGTGTTGATCTCGCCGTTGTGGGCGATGAAGCGGTAGGGATGCGCCAGCTTCCACGACGGGAAGGTGTTGGTCGAAAAGCGCTGGTGCACGAGGCAGAGCGCCGACTCGCAGAGCGGATTGCGCAGGTCGGCGTAAAAGCTCTCGACCTGGGGCGCCAGCAGCAGGCCCTTGTAGACCACGGTGCGCGACGAGAAGGACGGCATGTAGAGCTGCGCCAGCCCCGGCAGCTTGTGCTTCTTCTCGAGATCGGCGAGCGGGTTCTGGGTCTGCTTGCGGATCGCCAGGAGCTTGCGCTCAAAAGCGTCCTGGTCGGCGAGCTTGGGGCCGCGGCCGACGATCGCCATCTTGATCACCGGCATCTTCTCGATGACCGACTTGCCGAGGCCCGTGAGGTCGGTCGGCACGTCGCGCCAGCCGACCAGCTTCTGCTTCTCGACCTTCACGAAATGCTCGAAGCGCTTCACCGCGAAGGCGCGCGCCTTCTCATCCTGCGGCAGGAAGCACATGGCCACCGCATAGTGGCCGGGCTCGGGCAGGTCGACGCTTTCCCGGCGCGCCCAGTCACGCAGCAAGGCGTCAGGGATCTGGATCATGGCCCCGGCGCCGTCGCCCATCAGCGGGTCGGCGCCGACGGCGCCGCGGTGGTCGAGATTGACCAGGATCTGCAGGCCCTGGCGGACGATGGCATGGGTCTTCCGGCCCTTGATATCGGCCACGAAACCGACGCCGCACGAGTCGTGCTCGTTGCGCGGGTCGTACAGTCCCTGTTTCTCGGGCAATCCCATCAACTCTGTCCTGCTGGCGCTCGGCGCAGCATCCCCCCGGATGCGTCCGTCCGGGCATTATTAGCCCGGCAGCGGGGCCGGGTGAAAGCAATTGTTGCGGCGCAAAAGGCCCTGTAACTTGGTCGCAGTCGTCCTCGAAGGTGTGAAAGAAGATGTCGGTCTGGTCCATTCGTCGCCTGTCGGCTTTTGCCAGCACCCTGTCGCTGGTCGCCACCCTGGCCGCCTGCTCCGGAAAGGGCGCGAGCGAGGCTTATACCGGGCCGGGTTGGTACCTGGAGAAGCCCTACCTGCTCGTGGTCGCCGGGCCGAGAGTCTTCGCCGGGCCCTTCTCCTACGACAAGTGCGAGGAAGAGCGCGCCAAGATCGGTGGCGACGCCGCCACCCAGATGCTCTGCGTCCAGCATGTCGGCAAGCCCACCAAGCACGGGCTCTACTAGCGAAACCGCGACCGCATAGCGGCTGTAACGCAAATCGGCTAAGCCTGCCCCAGCTTGGGGAGTGATTGGGGCGTGGCCGCAATATCTTTCGAAAATGTGCGCAAGAGCTTTGGCGCCGTCGAAGTCCTGAAGGACGTCTCGCTAAAAATCGCCGACGGTGAATTCCTGACTCTGCTGGGCCCCTCGGGTTGCGGCAAGTCCACCCTGCTCCGGATCGTTGCCGGCCTCGAGCACAACGACGCGGGCTCGATCACCATCGGCACCCGCCGCGTCGATGCCCTGCCCGCCCGTGACCGCGACATCGCCATGGTGTTTCAGAGCTATGCGCTCTATCCGCACATGACGGTGGCCGAGAACATCGGCCTGCCGCTCACGATGCGGCGCATGAATGCCTGGCAGCGCCTGCCCCTGCTGGGGGTGCTCCTGCCCGGCACGCGGGCGGCACGCAAGACCATCGCCAAGGATGTTTCCGAGGCCGCCGACGCGCTCGACATCGGCGCGCTGCTGCAGCGCAAGCCGTCGCAGCTCTCGGGCGGCCAGAAGCAGCGCGTGGCGCTGGGCCGCGCCATGGTTCGCCATCCCGCCGCCTTCCTGCTCGACGAGCCGCTCAGCAACCTCGACGCCAAGCTGCGCGTGCAGATGCGATCCGAGCTCACCGAGCTGCAGCGCCGCCTCGGCGCCACGATGATCTACGTCACGCACGACCAGTCCGAGGCGATGACCATGTCGGACCGCGTCGCCGTCATGCTGGCGGGGAAGCTGCAGCAGGTCGCGCCGCCGCGCCAACTTTATGACGATCCCGAGACGCTCCAGGTCGCCGAGTTCGTCGGCAGCCCCAAGATCAACGTCATGCCTGTAGCCGGCGGTTTCCATGCCGTGCGTCCCGAAGCGATGGAAGTCGTGGCCCCTGATGCCGCAGGCGCGATCGCCGGACGCATCCGCCTGGTCGAGCATCTCGGCTCCGAGAGCCTGGTGCATGTCGAGGTGCCGGGCTTCGACCTGCCCCTGATCGCGCGGCTGGAAGCGATGAGCGCGCGCGATCCCAAACGCGGCGAGGCCGTCGGGCTGCGTCCCCTGCCCGGCCGCGTGCTCAAGTTCGACGCGTCCGGGAGACGGGTCCGTGACTGACGGCGGCAATCCGGGCGAGCGCCGCGCCGCCTATGCGCTGATCTCGCCGGCATGGACGATGTTCGTCGTGCTGCTGGCGGGGCCGTCGCTGGCGGTGGTCGTGCTGTCGCTCACCGACTGGCAACTCGGCGCGCCGACCCTGAATTTCATCGGCCTCGGCAACTATGCCCAGCTCTTCGCCGACCGCGTGTTCTGGAAGTCGTTCAGCAACACCTTTGTCTATTGCCTGGTGGTCGTACCGGGCTCGGTATTCCTGGGACTTGGCCTCGCTCTGCTGATCGAGGGTGCCACCTTCGGCCGCGCCTTCTACCGCGCCGCCTATTTCCTGCCAGTGACCTCGACCCTGATCGCCATGGCGGTGGTCTGGGAGTTTCTGCTCCATCCCAGCGTCGGGCTGATCAACATCGTGCTCGAGCAGGTCGGCATCACCGGCGGCGACTGGCTGAAGAACCCCAACAAGGCCCTGTTCACCCTGGCCGGCATCGGCATCTGGCAGTCGGCCGGGCTCAACATGGTCCTGTTCATGGCGGGCTTGAAGGCGATCCCGCCCGATCTCTACGAGGCGGCAGAGATCGACGGCGCTTCCTCGGTCTGGGAGCGATTCCGCTGTGTCACCTGGCCAATGCTGGGGCCGGCGACGCTGTTCGTCACCGTGGTGTCGGGCATCCGCTCGTTTCAGGTCTTCGACACCGTCGAGGTGCTGACCAAGGGCGGACCGAACAAGTCGACCGAGGTGCTGCTCTATACGATGTACACCGAGGCCTTCAATTTCTTCCGCACCGGCTACGGCTCCGCGATCACCGTGGTGTTCCTGGTGGTAGTGCTGGCGCTCACGCTCCTGCAGGTGAAGGCCGGCGAGAAGAGGACGCACTATTCATGACCCGGCGCGGCTCCCTTCTCGGCCACGTGCTGCGCCATGCGGTCCTGCTCGCGGGGCTGGTGATCATGCTGGCGCCGTTCGTCTGGATGATCTCGACGTCGCTAAAGCCGCCGAACGAGATCTTCTCGACCAAGCTCAGCCTGCTGCCGACCAACTGGGCGGCCGTCGAGAACTACACCAAGGCCTTCACCAAGGTGCCGCTGCTGCGCTACCTGCTGAACGGCGTCATCGTGACCGGCGGCATCTTCTTCCTGCAGCTCCTCGTGGCGCTGCCGGCTGCCTATGCGTTGGCCAAGCTGCGCTTCCGGGGCCGCGACATCCTGTTCACCATGGTGCTGATCGGCCTGATGATCCCGGCCCAGGCGCCGGCCATCCCGCGCTACGTCATGCTCTATCAGGTCGGGCTGCTCGACACCTACGCCGCCCTGATCCTGCCCTTCGTCTTCTCCGCCTTCGGCATTTTCCTGATGCGGCAGTTTTTCAAAACCGTGCCCGACGACCTGATGCACGCCGCCCGCCTCGATGGATTGGGCGAATTCGAGATCCTGTGGCGCATCATTCTGCCGCTGGCGATGCCCGCCATGCTGGCTTTCGGGGTGATCTCGATCGTGACCCACTGGAACGATTTCTTCTGGCCATTGATCGTTATCCAGACCGGAGACCTCGCCACGCCGCCTCTAGGCACGCTATTCTTCCGCAACGAGGAGGCCGGCAGCGATTTCGGGCCTCTGATGGCCGGCACCGTCGTGATCACCGCGCCGCTGGTCTTGCTCTTCCTGGCCGCACAACGACGCTTCATCGAGGGAGTTACACTCAGCGGCATCAAGGGCTGAAAGAAAACGGCAACACAGCCGTGTGTAATGGAGGAACGCTTCAGACAGGGAGACGAAGAATGCGCAAGTTCATGGTATTGGCGGCTGCGACCGCCGCATTCGCCGCGGGGCCCTTCGTCGGGACGGCCGGGGCACAGACCGAAATCGTCGTGCAGTACCCGATCCCCGACCTCTTCAAAGAGGTGCACGAGGAAGTCGCCAAGCAGTTCATGGCGGCCAATCCGAACATCAAGGTGAAGTTCACCCAGCCGACCAAGGAATACGAGGACGCCACCCAGCAGGTGCTGCGCAACGCCGTCACCGGCCAGTTGCCCGACGTCACCTTCCAGGGCCTCAACCGCCAGCGCATCCTGGCCGACCGCAACATCGCCCAGCCGCTCGACGGGCTGATCGCCGCCGAGAAGGATTGGGCCAAAGCAGGCTACGACGGCGCGCTGCTGACGCTGGGCCAGGTCAAGGGCAAGCAGTACGGCATGGGCTTCTCGCTCTCGACGCCGATCATCTACTTCAACGCCGACCTGGTGAAGAAGGCCGGCGGCGATCCCGACACCTTCCCCAAGACCTGGGAAGGCATCTTTGCGCTGGCCAAGAAGATCAACGACCCGGCCAACAAGATCGCGGGCTTCCATTTCGACTGGGACATCACCGGCAACTGGATGTGGCAGGCGCTGGTCTTCTCCAACGGCGGCACCATGCTGACGCCCGACGAGACGAAGGTGGCGTTCGACGGCCCGGCCGGCCAGAAGGCGATCAATACGCTCCGCCTGATGATGACCGACGGCGGCATGCGTGACGTGAGCCAGGCCACGGCGCTGCAGGACTTCGTGTCTGGCCGCCTCGGCATCTGGGCGCATTCGACCTCGCGGCTGGGCGGCGTCACCAAACAGAGCCAGGGCGTGTTCCCGCTCCGCACCGCGACCTTCCCGCTGGGCGCCGGCGCCGACTCCCGCCTGCCGGCCGGCGGCAACGTCGCCATGATGCTGGCCAAGGATCCGGCCAAGCAGAAGGCGGCCTGGGAATACATCAAGTTCGCCACTGGCCCGGTCGGCGCCACGATCATGGTCAAGGGCACTGGCTACTTCCCGGCCAATGCGCTCCCGGCCAAGAACGCCGCGATGCTGGGTGACTTCTACACTCAGAACCCCAACCACCGCGTCGCCATCGGCCAGCTCCCGAGCATGACCGCCTGGTACGCCTTCCCCGGCGAGAACGGCCTGAAGATCACCGACGTGATCAAGGATCATCTTCAGAGCGTCGTGAACGGCAGCGCCAAGCCGGAAGACGCGCTGAAGAAGATGACGACGGATACGCAGGCGCTGCTTCCCAAGTAACGCCTCCCGCCCTTACCCTCTCCCCGCGCTACGGGGAGAGGGCCAAGGAAGACATGCAAAAGTTCATTCACATCACCGACACGCACTTCGTTCCGCCGGGCAACCTGCTCTATGGGTTGAACCCGATCGACCGGCTGGCGCTCTGCGTCGCCGACGTGAACCGCAATCACCCGGATGCGGCTTTCGCGATCCTGACCGGCGACCTCGCCCACAAGGGCGAACCGGAGGCCTATGCGGCGCTGAGGCGTGAACTCGACAAGCTGGTGATCCCCTACCACCTGCTGGTCGGCAATCACGACGACCGCGCCAATTTCCACGCGACATTCCCCGAGGCCAAGTTCGACGAGAACGGCTTCGTTCAATACACGCTGGAGATGGGCGAAGGCGTGACCGGCGTCTGCCTCGACACCAACGAGCCCGGCAAGCCGTGGGGCACCTTCTGCGAAACGCGCGCCGCCTGGCTGAAAGCCACGCTCGACAAGCTCGGCAACGAACCAGTGATCATCTTCATCCACCATCCACCCTTCAAGGTGCGGATCCGGCGCATGGACGACATCTCGCTGCTGGAACCGAAGCATCTCGTCGCCGCCCTCGAGGGACGACGCAACATCCGCCACATGTTCTTCGGCCACCTGCACCGGCCGGTGGCCGGAAGCTGGCGTGGCATCCCGATCTCGACCCTGCGGGCCACCAGCCACCAGGTGGCGCTCGACTTCGTCATCGAAGGCCGCATCCCCGGCAGCCACGAGCCGCCGGCCTACGGCGTCTGCCTGCTCGAGGAGGACCAGATGATCGTGCATATGCACGACTATCTCGACCGGACGCACACGTTCCTGCTGTAGGGCGGTGGCTGAAATGGGCTAACATAGCGAGCAGGACGAGCGATCAGCAGGAGAGTTCGCCATGGACATCCGACACGACGCGTCTGTTCACGAACCCGCCACCACGCCGCATAGCCACATTCCTCACGGGCCATGGCCCGAGGACTCGCTCGCCCGCGTCCCCTACTGGGTCTACCAGGACCCCGACAACTACACCCTTGAGCAGCGCCGCATCTTCGAGGGCGCCACCTGGAACTTCGTCTGCCTGGAAACCGACATTCCCGAAAAGGGCGACTATCGCACCAACCAGGTGGGCGGCATGCCCGTCATCGTGGTCCGCGCCGCCGATGGCTCGATCAACTGCTTCGAGAACCGCTGCGCTCACCGCGGCGCGCTGATCGCCTTCGACGACGGCGGCAACGTCCAGAACAACTTCAAGTGCATCTATCACGCCTGGAGCTACGACCTCGCCGGCAATCTCCGCGGCATCGCCTTCGAGCACGGCGTCAACGGCGCCGGCGGCATGCCCAAGGACTTCAAGCGCGAGACGCACAGCCCGCGCAAGCTGCGCACGACGAGCCTGTGCGGCCTGGTGTTCGCCACCCTCTCCGATGACACGCCGCCGATCGAAGAATATCTCGGCACCGAGATCACCGGCCGCGTGCGCCGCGTGCTCAACCGCCCGATCCGCATCATGGGCCGCTTCACCCAGCCGCTGCCCAACAACTGGAAGCTCTACGTCGAGAACGTCAAGGACACCTATCACGCGAGCTTGCTGCATCTCTTCTTTGCGACCTTCCGCATCACGCGCCTGACCCAGGCTGGCGGCGTGCTGGTCAGCCCCGACGGCGGCCATCATGCGAGCTACACCATCGGCAGCGAGGACGCGCCCGGCGCCGCCGCCTTTCGCGAGAAGGACCTCAGATCCGAGCGCGACGACTACAAGCTCGCCGATCCCAGCATGCTCGATCCCGTCGACGAATTCGGCGACCGCATCCAGCTCCAGATGCTGACGATCTTCCCCTGCACCGTGCTGCAGCAGGTCCACAACTGCCTCGCCGTGCGCCAGGTGGTACCCAAGGGCACCGGCAGCATGGAACTGCGATGGACCTACTTCGGCTTCGCCGACGATACGGCGGAAATGAACAAGCGGCGCCTGAAGCAGCAGAATCTCGTGGGCCCGGCCGGGCTGGTGTCGATGGAGGACGGCTGCGTCGGCGGCTTCGTCCAGCGCGGCATCGCCGAGGCCGGCGACAAGGTCTCCGTCGTCGAGATGGGCGGCGACACCGCCGAAAGCCAGGCGACGCGCGCCACCGAGTCCGCCGTGCGCGGCTTCTGGCAGGCCTACCGCCGCCACATGAACTACTAGGAGAGCACCGGCATGGACGTCGCGCGACTGGTCGAGCTGAATGCCGCCTACGCGCGCACCATCGACAACGAGCAATTCGAGCAGTGGCCCGAGCTGTTCACCGATCCCTGCCTCTACAAGGTGACCACGGCGGAGAATGTCGCCAAGGGCTACGAGGCCGGCATCATCTACGCCGATTCGCGCGCCATGCTGCAGGACCGCGTGTCGGCGCTGCGCAAGGCCAACATCTACGAGCAGCAGCGCTACCGCCACATTGTCGGCCTGCCGGTGGTGCTGGGCCAGGAGGGCGGCGCGGCCGTCACCGAGACGCCGTTCCTGATCGTGCGCATCATGCGCGACGGGACGATGGCGCTGTTCGCCACCGGCTGCTACCGCGACAAGGTTACCGCCGGCGCCGCCGGCGCCCTCAGGTTTGCCGAGCGCATCGTGGTGTGCGACGGCGCCCGCTTCGACACGCTGGTCGCCATCCCGCTCTAGGCTTGAAAATAGCTCTTGAGAATAGCAATATGGGTACCCATATCTATATACCCATACGGATGGCTTCATGAAAACGACCGTCGATATTTCCGATCCCCTGTTGCGCGAGGCACGCAAGGTCGCCGCGCGGGAAGGCGTTACGCTGCGAACGCTGATCGAGCGCGGCCTACATCGCGTCGTTGCCGAGACCCAGCAAGGCAAGCCCTTCAAGCTGCCTCGCGCCAGTTTCAAGGGGAAGGGTCTTCAGCCCGCACTCCGCGACGCCGACTGGGAGAAGTTGCGTGACCTCGCCTATGAGGGTCGCGGCACTTGATTGCCGTCGACACCAACATCCTCGTCTATGCTCATCGCGAGGATTCGCCCTTTCACAAGGCAGCACTTGCACGGGTGACCGAACTGGCGGAAGGGTCGTCGAACTGGGCGATCCCGTGGCCCTGCCTGCACGAGTTCCTGGCCATCGTCACCCATTCCCGCATCTATGTACCGCCGACGCCGCTGGAGCGGGCGACCGAGCAGGTCGATGCGTGGCTTGGCTCGCCCACGGTGGCGCTGCTGACTGAATCGGCAACGCACTGGGCGACGCTGCGAGCCATGCTTTTGGAAGGTCGAATTTCCGGTCCGCGCGTGCACGATGCGCGTGTCGCGGCGCTCTGTCGCCAGCACGGCGTCCGGCAACTCTGGTCGGCCGATCGCGACTTCAGCCGGTTCGCCGGCTTCTCGGTCGTCAATCCCTTGATCGATTCTTGACCGACCTTCCCGTCGATGAGGCCCTGCCGCGCCTAAAGGAGGCGCTGGCCGGACGCAATGCCGCCGTGCTGGTCGCCCCGCCCGGCGCCGGCAAGACGACGCGCGTGCCGCTGGCGCTGCTCGACGCGCCGTGGCTCGGCGGCCGCCGGATCGTCATGCAGGAGCCGCGGCGGCTGGCCGCCCGCGCCGCCGCACGCCGCATGGCGGCGACGCTGGGCGAGGCGGTGGGCGAGACCGTGGGCTATCGCGTGCGTTTCGACAGCAAGGTCGGGCCACGCACGCGCATCGAAGTCGTGACCGACGGTTTGTTCCTGCGCATGCTGCAGGACGATCCGTCGCTGGACGGCATCGGCTGCGTGATCTTCGACGAGTTGCACGAACGCGGACTGGATTCCGACCTGTCGTTCGCCCTGGTGCGCGAGGCGCAGACGGCGCTGCGCGAGGACCTCCGTGTCGTCGCCATGTCGGCGACCCTCGATCCCGGACCGGTCGCCGAGCGGCTGGGCGGCGCGGCGGTGGTCGAAAGTGCGGGCCGCATGTTCCCGGTCGTGACGCGCCATCTCGATCGCGAAGCGGCGGGCCGGATCGAGGACACGGTCGCGATCGCAATCCGACGGGCACTGGACGAGGAGAGCGGCAGCGCCCTTGTGTTCCTGCCGGGCGTCGGCGAGATCCGCCGTGTCGAGGAGCGGTTGCAGGGGCTGGGGCCCAACATCGACATCGCGCCGCTTTATGGCGATCTCTCAGCCCAGGACCAGGACCGCGCCATCGCGCCATCGCCCCCAGGCCGGCGCAAGGTCGTGCTGGCGACCGCGATCGCCGAGACCAGCCTCACCATCGAGGGCGTGCGGATCGTGATCGACTCCGGCCTGATGCGGGTGCCGCGCTTCTCGCCGCGCTCGGGCATGACGCGGCTCGAGACGGTGCGCGTCAGCCAGGCCTCGGCCGACCAGCGCCGTGGCCGTGCCGGCCGCCTCGAGCCCGGCGTGTGCTACCGGCTGTGGACGGCAGAAGCCGAACGCGGCCTGCTGCCGTTCACACCGCCGGAAATTCTCGATGCCGATCTGGCACCATTGGCGCTGGAGCTCGCCGCCTGGGGTGTGGGCGATGCGGCGGGCCTGCCGTGGTTGACGCCGCCACCGGCTGCCTCTCTTGCCGCGGCACGGTCGCTGCTGGCCGATCTCGGCGCGATCGATGACTCCGATGCCATCACGCCGCACGGCCGCGCCATGGCGCGCCTCGGCCAGCATCCGCGCCTCGCCCATCTCGTCCTCAAGGGCCGCGCGCTGGGCCAGGGCAAGGTGGCCGCCCTGCTGGTGGCCATCCTGGGCGAGCGCGATTTCCTGCGCCTGCCGCCGGGGCAACGCGATGCCGACCTGCGCCACAGGGTCGACATCGCCCTGTCGGGCAAGGCGCCGCGACAAATCCTCGAAGTCGCTCGGCGCCTGACACAGGGCAAGGATTCCGACAGCTCGATGACCGGCGCACTGCTGGCGCTGGCCTATCCCGATCGCATCGGCCGCCGCCGCGCCGGCACGGCGGGACGCTACCTGCTGTCGGGCGGCCGCGGCGCGGCGCTGTCCGAGGGTGATCCGATGGCCAACGAGGAGTTCCTGGTCGTGGCCGACCTCGACGGAGCGACCCAGGACTCGCGCATCTTCCTCGCCGCCCCCATCACCGCGGGCGAGATCGAGGACCTCTACGCCGACCGCATCGTGGCCGAGGAGATCGTGCGCTGGAGCCCGCGCGACGGCGCGGTGCTGGCCCGCCGGCGGCGGCGCCTCGCCGCGCTGCTGCTGGAGGACAAGCCGCTCCAGAAGCCCGATGCGGAAAAACTGAAGGCCGCCATGATCGACGGCATCCGCCAGCTCGGGTCAAGCGCCCTCCCGTGGAGCGACGATCTCGCCAGATGGCGGGAGCGCGTGGCGTTCATGCGCAGCCACGACGAGAGCTGGGCCGATCTTTCCGACGCGCCTCTGCTTGCCTCCCTGGAGGAGTGGCTGGGTCCGTTCCTCGACGGCGTGTCGCGCCGCGACCACCTGGCGCGTGTCGATCTCGCCGCCGCACTGAAAGCGCTGGTGCCGTGGGACCGGCAGCGTGACCTCGACCGGCTGGTGCCGACCCACATCGAGGTGCCGAGCGGCAGCCACGTTGCCGTCGACTACAGCAATCCGGCCGAGCCTTCCCTGTCCGTGCGCCTACAGGAGATGTTTGGCCTCAGCGACACGCCGCGGATCGCCGGCGGCAAGGTCGCGCTTACCGTCCACCTGCTGTCGCCGGCGCGGCGGCCGGTGCAGGTGACGCGCGACCTCGCGAGCTTCTGGGCGACCGGCTACAAATCCGTGAAGGCCGAACTGAAAGGCCGCTACCCGCGCCACTACTGGCCGGACGATCCGCTGATCGCCGAGCCGACCGCCCGCGTCCGACACCCTCGGCCACGCCCTTAGCCCGGGGTAATCACTCGATCGAGCAAGCGGCGGACCATCGGCATCACGAAATACATCGTGGGTGCAGCGATGACCCAGGAGATCATCCACGAGGCCATCCAGTTGGTGATCATGCGCTCGTCCCAGCCCAGGACGCGATAGGTCACCACGCCCGAGACCAGGAAGGTCATGAAAAAGGTCGTGCAGAGCGGCAGGGCGAATTTATGGGTGCGGTCGGGGAGTTTCTTCACGTCGGGCGGGACAATATGGTACGGGCTTAGATCTCGTCCATCGTCCGCACGGAATACCGCACATGTCCCTCGCCCTCCCGTTCCAGACCGCCAAGCAGCTCGCCGCCGCGGTCCGGAAGAAGAAGATCGGCTGCGTCGAGCTTCTCGACCTCTATCTCAAGCGGGTCGAGGCCTATAATCCCGAACTCAACGCCATCATCGCCACCGACATCGAGGGCGCCCGCAAGCAGGCCAAGGCGGCCGACAAGGCGGTGAAGGCCGGCAAGAAGCTGGGACCGCTGCACGGCGTGCCGATGACCATCAAGGAATCATTCGATATCTCGGGCTATCCGACGACCTGGGGCGACCCGGCCTTCAAGGACGCCGTGGTCAAGACCGACTCGCTGGTCGTGCAGCGCATGAAGAAGGCCGGCGTGACGCTGTTCGGCAAGACCAACATCCCGCTGAACCTCGCCGACTGGCAGAGCTACAACGAGGTCTATGGCTCGACCAACAACCCGTGGGACCTTGGCCGCACGCCGGGCGGCTCGTCGGGCGGCTCGGGCGCGGCGCTGGCCGCCGGCCTCACCGGCATCGAGGCCGGCAGCGACATCGGCGCCTCGATCCGCAACCCCGCCCATTATTGTGGCGTCTGGGGCCACAAGCCGAGCTGGGGCGTCGTCTCACCCAAGGGCCATGCGCTGGCCGGTGCCGTGGCCTATGGCGACATCGGCGTCGTGGGCCCGCTGGCGCGCGGCGCGCAGGATCTCGAGATCGCCATGGACGCGATGGCCGGCCCCGACGCGCTCGACGGCCGCGGCTGGACGCTCAGCCTGCCGCGTTCGAAGAAGACCAAGCTGCGTGACTTCAAGGTCGCCGTGCTGCTGACCGACCCCAACGCCGAGGTCGACGATTCGGTGCAGGAGCAGATATCGAAGCTTGCGTCGTTCCTCGCCAAGAACAAGGCCAAGGTCAGCGACAAGGCGCGGCCCCGGATCGACACGGCGGAGCTGAACGACGTCTACATTCGCCTGCTGCGCGCGGCGACCTCGGCCCGCATGACCGATGCCGTCTACGAGCAGGCCGTCAAGGACGCGGCCACCCTGCCGCCCGATGACATGAGCTATTTCGCCCAGATGCAGCGCGGCAATTCGCTGGCACATCGCGAATGGTTGGGGCTCAACGAGAAGCGCCACAAGGTGCGCTGGGCCTGGGACGAGTTCTTCAAGGACTACGACCTGATGCTGTGCCCGGTGGCCGTGACGGCAGCCTTCCCGCACGACCAGGCGGGTCTGCGCCACAAGCGGACGATCGTGGTCAACAACAAGAAGGTGCCGGTGGTCGACCAGATTTTCTGGGCGGGCTATTCCGGCGTCACCTGGCTGCCCTCGACGGCCGCTCCGATCGGCCAGAGCAAGGAAGGGCTGCCGATCGGCGTGCAGATCATCGGGCCGCAGTACGGCGACTACAGCTGCATCGAGTTCGCCAAGCTGCTGGAGAAGGAATACCGCAGCTTCGAACCGCCCCCCGCCTACAGCTGATCAGGAAGCGTCATGAGCAAGGACATCGACCTCAAGAAGCACATCCGCTCGATCCCGGATTTCCCCAAGCCGGGCATCCTGTTCTACGACATCTCGACCCTGCTGGCGCACGCCAAGGCCTGGCACGCCACCATCGAGCGGATGGCCGACATGCTGCGGCCCTACAAGCCCGACGTGCTGGCCGGCATCGAATCGCGCGGCTTCCTTTTGGCGGCACCGCTGGCGCTGGCGCTGGGCACCGGCTTCGTGATGATGCGCAAGCAGGGCAAGCTGCCCGGCACGACGATTCGGCACACCTATGCACTGGAGTACGGCACGGACACGATCGAGATCCAGAATGACGCCATCCGGAAGGGCGCGCGCGTCGTGCTGGTCGACGACCTGCTGGCCACTGGCGGTACCCTGGCGGCAGCGGTGAAGCTGCTGGAGCAGGTCGGCGGCGTGGTGCCGGCGGCGGCCTGCGTGATCGAACTCACCTTCCTTGAAGGCCGCAAACGGCTGAATGTGCCGGTCGAAACGCTGCTCAAGTACGACAGCTAGGCGCAGCCGCTTCCCGCGCCACCGCCAAACCGGCTACGATGGCGGCGGGAGGAATAAATGACGTCTGTTCCAGAGTGCTTTTCCGAAAGCTATGCCGACGCGCGCCCCAAGTTCTGTGCCGCGGCGGCACAGGCGGGAGGAGCGCTGCGCTCTTGGCTCAATCCCAAGACGCGCGGGCCTAACGGCGAAGCCCTCTATCTCGACACGGCGCGGTTCGGCCCGGCGGATACCGCCAACATGCTGGTGCTGATCGCCGGCACGCATGGCGTCGAGGGCCATTGCGGTTCCGGCGCCGAGATCGCCTGGCTGCGGACCGGCGGCGCCGGCCGGCTGCCCAAGGATACCGGGGCGCTGGTGATCCACGCCCTCAATCCCCACGGCTTCGCCTGGAGCCGCCGGGTGACCGAGGACAATGTCGACCTCAACCGCAACTTCGTCGACCACGACAAGGCCTATCCGGCCAACGACGGTTACCTCGCCATCGCCGAGGCAGTCCTGCCCCGCGACTGGAACGAGGCCAGCACGGTAAAGTCCGAAGCGGTGTTCGCGGCCTACGCCCAGAAACACGGCGCCTTCGGGCTGCAGAGCGCGATCAGCGCCGGTCAATACAGCCATCCCGACGGCGTCTTCTTCGGCGGCAGCGCGCCGACCTGGAGCAACCGCACCATCCGTGCCATCGCCCGCGAGGAACTCGCGCGCGCGCGCCGCGTCGGGATCATCGACTTCCACACCGGCCTCGGCCCGTTCGGCCATGGCGAGTTGATCTGCGCCGTGTCGCCCCAGGCCAAATCGTTCGCCCGTTCGAAGGCTTGGTACGGCGACGAGATGACCTCGCCGGAAGGCGGCACCTCGACCTCGGCGGTGGTGGTGGGCTGCATGACGGATGCCTTTCCGCAGGAACTGCCTGACGCCGAAGTGACGTCGATCGCGTTGGAATACGGCACCTATTCAGTGCCCGAGGTATTGCGCGCGGTGCGGGCCGACAACTGGCTGCACCAGCGCGGCGACCTTGCCTCGGCGCAGGGCCGCGCGCTGAAGGCCGACATGAAGGAGCGCTTCTTCCCATCGGGCGACAAATGGCGGGAGATGGTGTGGGCCCGCGCCGACCAGACGATCGGCTGGGCCCTGAAGGGCCTCACCGGGCCATGAGCAGCCGCCGGTGAGCATCGTCGCATCGAGCGAGGACGCCTCCCGGCTGCGGCTCCGCCGGGCGCTTCAGCACGCGCCCCTGTTCGCCGACCTCGACACCAAGAGCCTGATGGCCGTCGAGCACCAGCTCACGTTGCTCGTCCTGCCGGGTGGCGCGCCGCTGTTCCGCCAGGGCGAGGCCGCCGACGCCGTCTATCTGGTCGCGAGCGGCTGCCTCGGCGTGTTCCGGCACGAGGACGGCGAGGGCGAAGAGCCGATCCTGATCGCCGAGATCACGCCCGGCAACATCGTCGGCGAGATGTCCCTGCTGTCCGAAAGCGAGCGCACCCGCAGCGTCGCGGCGCTGCGCGACAGTGAGGTCTGGCGCCTGGCGCGGGCCGATTTCGACACCCTGACCGCGCTGCACCACGAGGTGTTGCCGGCGCTCATGCGATATGTCGCGGCGCGCAACGCCGTCCCGCCCGGCAAGCGCCGGCGGCAGCCCAGGACGTTTGCCATCCTGCCATCGGGTCCCGATGTGCCGGCGGCGCGGTTCGCGGTGCTGCTGGCCGGCGCCCTCGGCCAGATCGGCAACCAGGTCCAACTGCTGGGCGCTGAATCCCTGGGCCAGGAGCCGGAGTGGTTCGCGCGCTGCGAGATGGAATCGTCCTTCGTCCTCTATCGCGCCGACCCTACACTCACGCCCTGGACCGAACTCTGCCTGCGCCAGGCCGACTGTCTGGTGGTGGTGCGCAGCGCCGACTCCGACCTGCCGACCAAGCTTCCGTTCGAGATCGAGATGGCGCGGGCCGGCGCGGTGTTCCATCGCCGCCGCGAGCTGGTGCTGCTGCACGAGGGCCATGAGCCCTCGCCCGGCTCGACGGCCCCCCTGCTGGCGGGCGGACTCTATGGTCAGCATCATCATGTACGGCTCGACCTGCACGCCGACATCGACCGGCTGGGCCGGCTCCTGACCGGCCATGCCGTCGGTCTCGTGATGGCCGGCGGCGGCGCGCGGGCTTTTACCCATATCGGGGTCGTCAAGGCCATGCGAGCCTCGGGCGTGCCGATCGACCTGATCGGTGGCACTAGCATGGGCGCCATCGTGGCTGCCGGCGTGGCGTCGCGCTGGACCGACGAAGAACTGGTAACCCGGTTCAGGCGGTCGTTCGTCGATACCAATCCGCTGAGCGACTACACCATCCCGGCGATCTCGCTGTTCGCCGGGCGTCGCGTCGCAGCCCTGCTGCGCACGGCGTTCGACGAGCAGGACATCGAGGACCTGGCGCTGCCCTTCTTCTGCGTCACGGCCAACCTCACGACCTCCAGCGCCGACATCCACACGGTCGGCCGCCTGTGGCGCTGGCTGCGCGCCAGCGTGTCGATCCCCGGTGTCCTGCCGCCTTTCAACCAGGCCGGCGAAGTCCATGTCGACGGCGGCGTGATCGACAATTTCCCGGTGCGCGCGATGCGCCGCATGGGCCGTGGAGTCACCATCGGCGTCGACATCGACACCGGCGGCGCGCTGGCGGCGGGCGCCGACGTCATGGAGCCCTGGTCGGCCTGGCAGTTCTTCCGGCGCCTGCTGTGGAAGCGCGACGAGACGCTGCCGATCCCTTCGATCGTGCGCATCCTGCTGCGCTCGGCCCTGGTCGCCAGCACGGAGCGGGCGCAGGAGGATCGTGCCGCCGCCGACCTGCTGATCGTGCCGCCGATGAACCACATCGACCTGCTCGACTGGACGAGCTTCGATGCCGCCGTCGAGGTCGGCTACCGCACCACCATGGAATGTCTCGACAAGGCTCGTGCCTCGCCAACCGGTGCCCGCCTCTTCCTGGCCTGATCGCCGAACACGGGGGAAAAGACATGAGCGACATGACCGTCCTGGCCGACCTCAACCGCAACTACATCCGCTCCGTCGACGAGGCCGATGTGCGCTGGTTCGACACGCACCTGGCCGTCGACTTCCATAACACCAATCCCGACGGCACCCTGATCGACCGGACCGCCTTCCTGGCCCAGATCGGGCGCGGTTCGCCCGTCACCGACATCCGTGAGCATGACGTGAAGATCCGGCTGCTCGGGGACTTCGCCATCATTCACGCACGCACGACTTACCGGAAGCCCGACGGCACGACGGGTGCGGGACGTTACACCGACGACTGGCAGCGGCGACCCGAAGGCTGGCGCTGCGTGTCGGCCCACGTCAGCCGCTTTTGAGCGCGCCTACGCGCTGCAAGGTTAATTGCCCTACCGCTGTCTTCCGGTCAGAGTCCCGTGGCTCTGAGCGCTTACAAATATCCGCTCAGAGACAAATGGGAGGCGCGCTATGTCGAGGTTCTTATCCTTGCTGGCTTTTGTACTCACCGGCACGACCGCATGGGCGCAGAATCCGATTGCGACCGACGGAGACAAGTACAAGGTTGTCTTCGAAAACGAGCGCGTGCGCGTGCTTGAGTATCACGATCTCCCCGGCGAGAAGACGAACCAGCACTATCACCCGGCGTTCGTGCTCTATGCGCTGAGCCCGTTCAAACGGACGCTTACATTGCCTGATGGGAAGGTGCTGACGCGCGAATTCAAGGTGGGCGACGTGTTGTGGTCCGAGGCGCAGACACATATTGGCACGAACATAGGACAGACTCCCACCCATGTGATCATGGTCGAACTCAAGGAGAATGCGCCTGCGGCGGCTCCGAAGAAGTGACCCGGGACCCTAGGACAGGAACTTCAGCCCGTTCACGATCTTGTCGATGGTCTTGCGCGGGCCATGGACGCCGACACCGACGAAATCCAGTGCGTCGGCAGGCGCTGCCGCCACGACGGCGCGGTTGTCGGCGTCGTTGGTGGTGACGAACATCGGCTCGATATAGATCGCGGGCACCAGCTCGCGCGACAGGATCCGCTGATGCGTGCGCCGGAGTTCCTCGAGTGTGGCGCCGTAGACGAACACCGGCTCTCGGATCAGCGGCGTGTAGGTCCGGCCGCCACTGTCACGATAAGGCTCGCCGACGATGTGCGGATGGGCCCCGGCGAGGCCGCCGGCCAGGAAGGCCGCGACGTTGGCCGCCTGCCAGCCGGCAAGGTCTCGACGCAGGACGAGAATGGTCTTGGTTTCGTAGATCATGCTGCCTTATCGGCCATCGCCGGCCGCCCGTCTTGAAGGTTTGTGCGGGCCTACAGGATGGGCCGCTTATCGCGCCACGGCGTCGCCTTTTCGTAGGCGTCGCCCGCGCGCAGGACGGTGGCGTCGTCGAACAGCCGGCCGACGATCTGCAGGGAGAACGGCAGGCTGTTGGCGGCGAAGCCGCAGCAGACCGACAGAGCGGGATTGCCGCCGACGTTGAACGGCGTGGTGAGCGACGCCTTCGTGAACAGGGCGGAGGGCGGCAGCGGCTCCAGCTTCCCCGCCGGCTCAGCCGTCGGCAGCATCAGCAGGTCGACCGTCGCCATGACCTTCTGCATCGCCCGCGCCAGATCGGTCCGCAGGCGCTGGGCCTGGATGTAATCCTCGGCGCGCACCAGGCCGCCGGCAATGATCCGGTAGCGCAGGCTGGCGCCGAACAGCTCGGGCCGGGTCCGCAGATCCTGGCCGTGGATGGTGAACAGTTCGGCGACGGCAATGGTCCTCTTGGCATCGTCGAATTGCTGCAGCGGCGGCAAGGCGACCGGCCGCACCGTGGCGCCCAGTCCACGGAACACCTCCAGCGCGGCATCGAAGGCGGCCCTGGTGGCCGGCGCCAGCGGCAACTCCATCTCCAGCCAGTCCGCCGGCACGCCAATCACCAGCCCTTTCACGTCGCCGGTCAGCGCCACCTCGTAGTCGGGAATCGGCACGTCGGCCGAGCCCGGATCCTCCGGGTCGTGGCCGGCGATGACCTGCATCAGGATCGCAACATCCTCGGTCGTCCAGGCGAGCGGCCCGGCATGATCGTGGGTAAAGCAGTTCGGGATGACGCCGCGCCGGCTGACCAAACCATAGGTTGGCTTCAGGCCGGCAATGCCGCAGGCTGCGGCCGGACCGCGGATCGACCCGCCGGTGTCGCTGCCCAGCGTAGCCGGCGAGAAGCCCGCCGCGACGGCGGCCGCGGAGCCGGAAGACGAACCGGCGGGTGAATGGTCGCGGTGCCAGGGATTGCGTGCCGGCGGAAACAGCACATCCCACGACGGGCCACCATGGGCGAATTCCCAAGTGGCGTTCTTGCCCAGCAGGACGCCGCCCGCCGCCGCCATCTTCTCCTGGCAGTACGAATCCCGCGCCGGAACATTGTCGGCCAGCAGCTTCGACATCGCGGTCGTGCGGATGCCGGCCGTTTCGTAGATGTCTTTCAGGCAATAGGGGATGCCGTGCAGCCGGCCGATCGGCTGGCCGGCCATGACGGCGGCTTCGGCCGCCTTGGCCTCGTAGCGCGCGCGCTCGGCCGTCAAGGTCACGAAGCTGTCGAGCAGGTGATCGAGCTTCGCGATCCGGCCGAGGTACGCCTCAGTCAGCTCGACGGGCGACAGTTTTCGCGCGGCAATCAGCTTCGACGCCTCGGCGATGGTCAGGAAAGCCGGATCCGACACGATCTACTCTTTTGCCGGCAGGAACTTCTGCGGCACGAAGATGTGCGCAGGCTCGTCGCCATGTGGCCGTCCCGCGGGCAGGCGCGCGACCATCGCCCGGACATGGCCATAGGCCTCGACCAGCTCGTCGAGATAGGCCGGTGGCAGATCGAGGCCGGCCTGGCGGGCGAGGCGGACGATTTCATCTTGAGATGGCGCGTCGGTCATGCTGTCTGATCCTGCAATGGCGATGCCAGAGTGCATGAGGCAGTCCATCATGTCGACGATCGCACCCGACCAGATCCGTTTCGACGAACCGCACGCCGGGTTGCAGCGCCTGGCGGCACGATTTGGCGGCCACGCCTACGACCTGCACCGCCACGAGACCTATGGAATCGGACTGACGTTGCGCGGCGTGCAGGCCTTCCATTATCGCGGCGCGCGCACGGCGAGCCGGGCCGGACAGGTCATCGTGCTTCATCCCGACGAGGCGCATGACGGTCACGCCGGCGTCGCCGACGGTTTCGCCTACCGCATGCTCTACATCGATCCTGCGGCGATCTCGGCAGCGCTCGGCGATGTGCCGCCGCCCTTCGTGCCCGATGCCGTCGCCGCCGATCCCGCTCTCGCGGCCGTCCTGCACGAAGCCTTCGCCGATTTTCCGCGCAGCCTGGAGCCGCTGGCCGTCGATGCCGTCGTTGGCCGGCTGGCCGAAGGCCTGGCGGCACGCGCCGACTCCGGACGACCGCTGCCGCGTGAGGCAACCGCCAACCGTGCCGTCGCCTTTCGCGCTGTCGGGCGCGTTCGCGACCTTCTTGCAGCCGAAGCGCCGCGCACGATCGCGTCGGAATAACTCGAACGTCTGAGCGGCCTCGACCGCTTCACGCTCGCCCGGCACTTCCGCGCCGCCTTCAGCACCTCGCCGCATCGCTTCCAGATCGGGCAGCGGCTCGTGCGGGCACGGACGATGATCGCCGGCGGGATGGCGCTTTCGGAGGCCGCCGCCGCGGCGGGCTTTGCCGACCAGAGCCACCTCACCCGGCATTTCTCGGCACGCTTCGGACTGACACCAGGCCGCTGGGCCGCGCTGTCTCTCGCCAGCGCCTAGGAGCCGAGCGGGTAGCGGCCCTCAGCATCGAGCGCATCAGCCGACAACCAGCCGCGACGCAGGCCGGCCAACGTCGACGTCATCATCGGACGCAGACCCGGCGCGCGGCAAGTGACGCCCATCAGCGCGTCCCTCACCAACCCGAGCAGCGGTTGACGGGATTGGAAGAACGGCGTCAGCAGATGGCTGGCCTGGCGATAGAAGCGCACGGGCGGCCCGCGCCGGCGCGCAAACGAGGCCAGCGCCGCGGCAAGATCGTCGCTGGCAGCCAACGCCCGCGACAAGGCATGGGCATCGAGCAGCCCGAGATTGGCACCCTGGCCGAGTTGCGGGCTGGTGCCGTGCGCGGCATCGCCGATGAACAGGATTGGTCCATCGTTCCAGCGCGGCAAGGCGACGTGCCGGTAGGTGGCGCGGGCGAAGTTGTCGGCGTCGGCTGCCTGCTCGATCATCGCCGCCGCCTCCGGCCAAAGATCCAGCGCCGCCATCCGCCACGCTTCGACGTCGATCGACCGGCCGGCCTCCAGTTCTTCGACCGGCAGGCTCCAGAACAGCGTGACCTGATTCTGTCCCACCGGCAGCAGTCCCATCATGGTCGTGGTGCCACGGACACGCTGCTGCAACATGGCGGGCGCGGTGATGAAGTCCCGGCTATCGGCCACCGTCGCCCAGATGCAGCCCCAGGGATAAAGCGGTGCCCGCGCCTGCGGCATGAGCCGGTCGCGCAGTCGCGAGTGTGCGCCGTCGGCCACCACGACGAGATCGAACGGACCGTGCCGGCCACCCGCCTTTTCCACCGCCGTCGCACGGCCGCCATCGCGCACGATGTCGACGATTTCCGCGCCGGTGATCACGCGGGCCGTCGATTGCCGCAACCGGCCGTGCAGCAGCCCGAACAGCGTGCCTCGGTGGATGCCCAGACCATAGGCCTCGGGATGCAGGTCGCCGTAGGCGAGATCGAGGACCGTGTGCTTGAGGTGATTGAGGCTCAGCAGCCCGTCGATGCGGGCGCCCTGCCACTCGGCCTGTTCGTCAAGGCCGAGCCGGCGCAGCACCGCGAGGCCGGTCGGCTGCAGCAGCAAGCCGGCTCCCGACGGTTTGGGCTCGGTGAAGCGCTCGAAGACGGTGACGCGATGGCCGGCATCGGCGAGCAGCGTCGCGGCAGCCTGGCCGGCGACACCGCATCCGACAACGCCGACCTCGAGCGCTCCAACGGAGGTCAAAGGCCGCCGTTGACCACCAGGCATTGGCCGCTGACATAGTCGCTGTCGGGGCTGCAGAAAAGATAGACCGAGCCCGCGGCCTCTTCCGGCAGGCCGCCGCGGCCGAGCGGGATCATCTGGTTCATGGCGGCGATCCGGCCGCCCTGGACACCGATCTTGACCTTGCGGCCCTGCACTTCGATCTCACCCGACTCGCCCTGCGACAGCGGCTTGGTGAGGCGCGTCTGGATATAGCCGAAGGCGACGGCATTCACGGTGACGTCGTAGCGGCCGAACTCCTTGGCC
Organism: Reyranella massiliensis 521; assembly: GCA_945860205.1. GTDB lineage: Bacteria > Pseudomonadota > Alphaproteobacteria > Reyranellales > Reyranellaceae > Reyranella > Reyranella massiliensis_B. The sequence goes on from CAMARK010000001.1 coordinate 44,052, forward strand.
AGCGTCTTGGTGAGGCCGACGATGCCGGCCTTGCCGGCGGAGTAGTTCGACTGGCCGGCATTGCCGTTGACGCCCGAGGTCGAGGAGATGTTCACGACCTTGCGCACGATCCGCTTGCCCGCCGCCCGCTCCTTCTCGACCGCCTCCTTCAGGTGGATCTGGAAAGCGCGCAGGATGCGGAACGGCGCCGTCAGGTGAACGTCGAGGATGGCGTACCACTGCTCGTCGCTCATCTTCTGGATGACGCTGTCCCACGTGTAACCGGCGTTGTTGACCACGACATGGCAGTCGCCGAAGGCGTCGACCGCCGTCTTCACGATGCGGTCGCCGAAGTCGGGCTTGGCGACGTCGCCGTTGCAGGCCACCGCCTTGCCGCCCATCTTCACGATCTCGGCCACGGTCTCCTGGGCCGGGGCATCGTCGATGTCGTTGATCACTACACTGGCGCCGTCGCGCACCAGGCGGAGCGCGATCTCCTTGCCGATACCGCGGCCCGAACCGGTGACGATCGCCACCTTGCCATCCATCTGACCCATCTGACTTCTCCTGAAACTTTTTTAGGCCGCGGCCACGGTGGCGCTGCCCTGCAGCGTGTCCTGGCCGTTCTGGTTGGTGCACTTGACCTCGAGGTCGATCAGCTTCTCGCCGTTCTCCTCGCGCTTGCCCGTGACCTTGCCGCTGACGGTGATGACGTCGCCCACCCAGGTGATCGAGGTGAAGCGCGTGCCGAGCTTGCGCACCTTGTTCGACGGCGCATAGCTGGTCACGAGCCGGCCGAGGAAAGCCATCGACAGCATGCCGTGCGCGAACACATCCTTGAAGCCGAACTTCTTGGCGAAGTCGAGGTCGACGTGGATCGGGTTGTGGTCGCCCGAGCCGCCACAATAAAGTGCGAGCTGGTGGCGGCTGACCGGCGGCAGCACCAGCGGCTTCAGCTCGTCGCCAACCTTGACCTGGTCGAACTTCGGAATGGTTGCCATTTCTGCCTCCCTCACTTCTTCGCAGCGTCGGGGTTGCGCACGACGGTCACGCCCTTGCCCTTGGCCACGAGCTTGCCCGTCTGGTCCTTCATCTCCATCTCCTGGACGACGAACCACAGCGCGCCGCCCTTCTTGTCGTAGATGTCGACCACCTTCTCCTGGCAGGTCACCTTGTCGCCGACCACGACCGGCGCGAAATACTCGAAGTGCTGCTCGCCGTGCAGGATCAGGCCGATGTCGACGTTGAGCAGGCGCAGCAGCCCACCCTTGTTGGGATCGTCGGCCTGCAGCGCGCGCAGGAAGGTGGGCGGCGCGGTGACGCCACGATAGCCCGCGGCCTTGGCCGCCGCCTCGTCGCTGTAGATCTCGTCTTCCTCGCCGATGGCCTTGCAGAACAGGCGGATCTTGCCGGCCTCGACGGTCGTCGTGAACGGCTTGAACGTATGGCCGATAAGTTTCTTGTCGAGTTCCATGGCAGCTCCCTCCCGGGCTGATTCAAAGAAAAGCCCTCTCCCCGACTACGCCGAGTCGAGAGAGAGGGCCCTGTCGTTCGTGGTTACTCGTAGCGGCCGACGATGGCCACGCTGGAAATGTTCTCGCGCGGCGCGCCGCCCAGATTGTGCGTCATGCCGATGCGCGGGTTCTTGAGCTGGCGCGCGCCGGCCTTGCCCTGGATCTGCAGGTACATCTCGTAGAGCATGCGCAGGCCCGAGGCGCCGATCGGATGGCCGAAGCATTTTAGGCCGCCGTCGATCTGGCAGGGAATCTTGCCGTCGGCGTCGTAGAAGCCGTCTAGCACGTCCTTCCAGCCCTTGCCGGTCTCGGAGATGTGCAGGTCTTCCATGGTGACGAGCTCGGTGACCGAGAAGCAGTCATGGACCTCGAACATCGACACTTCGTCGCGCGGGCTCTTGATGCCGGCTTCCTCGTAGGCCTTCTTCGAGGCGATGCGCGTGGTGTGGAAGTAGCTGCCGTCCCATGAATTGTGGCCCGACTCGGATCCGTTCGAGACCGAGAGCTGCAGCGCCTTGACCGAGACGATGTCTTTCTTGCCGAGCGCCTTGGCGATCTCGGGCGTGGTGACGATGGCGGCGGCCGCACCGTCCGACACGCCGCAGCAGTCGAACAGGCCGAGCGGCGAGGCGATCATCGGCGCGTTCAGGATGGTCTCCATCTCGACGGCCTTCTGCAGATGGGCCTTCGGATTCTTGGCGCCGTTCTGGTGGCTCTTCCATGACACGTGGCCGATCGCCTTCTTGAGGTCCTCGCCGCTCACGCCGTGGGCGGTCATGTAGGCGGTGGCGAGCTGGGCGAAGTTGCCCGGCGCCGTGCCGCTGGCATTCCACAGCGCCTGCAACGGGCCGCCGCGGCCGCCGGGAAGGCCGCCGTAGCCGGTGTCCTTCAGTTTCTCGACGCCGAGGGCCAGCGCGAAGTCGGCCGCACCAGACGCCACCGCATAGCAGGCGCCGCGGAAGGCCTCGGTGCCCGAGGCGCACATGTTCTCGACATGCGTCACCGGGATGTTGGGCAGGCGCAGCGTCGTGCTGAGCGGGATGCCCGACTTGCCGACGTGAACCTCGTCGATGGCGGTGGAGAACCAGGCCGCCTGGAGCTGGTTCTGGTCGATGCCGGCGTCGGCCAGGCACTCCTTGTAGGCTTCGAGCATCAGCTCCTCGGCGCCGCTGTCCCAGCGTTCGCCGAACTTCGAGCAGCCCATGCCGAGAATAGCGACCTTGTCCTTGATGCCCCGAGCCATGGCAGGCCTCCTGTAGTGGGGTTGGAATTCTAGACCTTTGACCGGTGGAAGGCGATTTAGACCGGAGCCGCCTTCCAGAAGTAACGCTTGAAGCCGCCGCGCATCGTGTCGTTGTCGCGGATGCGGAAGGTCATGCGCATCTTGGCGCCGACCTTGACCTGATCCTTGTCGCTGTCGGTGAAGTCGGCCATGAAGCGGCCACCCTCGGGGAAGGTGATCATGCCGTAGTAGCCCGGCGGATCGGGTGAATAGACCAGCGAGTCGGCGGTGAACGACATGACCGCGCATTCGAGGCCGGCCATCGCGTAGGGATCCTGGCTGTCGATGGCGTGGCAGTTGGGATTGACGCAGACCTGGCTGCGCGGAAACTGCACCGTGCCGCAGACCTTGCACTTGCCGCCGACCAGGCCGTAGATCATGTCGCGCTTGCGCCACAGCACCGAGAGCGCCGTCTTCTTGTCGAACTCCGCGCGCATGCCCTTGTCGATCGGCAGCATGTCGTTGAAGGCGAGGAACTTCATGTAGTTCTTCTCTTCCTTGCGACGCGCCATCCAGCCCGATAGGCCCTTGCGCTTGGCAAGCTTAGCGTTCTCGGCCGTGACCTCGAACACCAGGATGTCGACGCCCTGGCCGAACGCCACGACCATGATCTTGTCGCCGGCCTTGGCGCTCTCGAGCGCGTCGACCAGCATGACCAGCGCGTGGGCGGCGCCGGTGTCGCCGAGCGAGGCGCCCAGCAGGTCGCGCACCGCGCCCTCGCCGATGCCCGCCATCTTGGCCATCAGCTTCGGCACCGCCGGCATCAGGCTCGGCATGATGAAGTGGGTGATGTCGGCGCCCTTGAGCTTGCAGGCGGCGAGGCCGGCCTTGATCGCGGGCGGCACGATCTTCGAGTAGCCCTCGTCGCGGATCCAGCGCTCTTCCCAGCCGTAGTCGAACTCCGACTCCTCGCCGCGGAAGTGATCGACGAAATCCATCGACACCGAATGATGGCCGACCAGCTTGGCGATCACGTTCTCGGTGCCGCACAGCAGCGCCGCGGCGCCGTCGCCATAGTTGAGTTCGTTGGCCGAGGCGACGCGCGCCATGCGCTTGTCGGCCGCCGCCACCAGCGACGGCGCGCCGTCCTTGGAGGCGTTGAGGCCGGCGATCAGCGCCGAGGTGCCGGCCTTCAGCGAGCCGCCGATGTCGGTGGCCGAGAGGTTCTGCTCGACATTCAGCGCCGTGCCGATCACGCCGGCGTTCTGGCGGTCCTTGAAGGGATGCGTCGTCGAGGCAAAGTAGATGTTGCGGACGTCTTCTGCCTTGTGGCTGGAGAGGCAGTCGCGCGACGCCTCGACCGCCATGGTGATCGCATCCTCGTCCCAGTTGGCCATCGAGCGCTCGCCCTTGGCGAGGCCGCGCAGGCCGGGGGCGAACCACTTGTTGGCGTCGTACGCCGCCTGACGGTTGAGGCGCAGGCGCGGCACATAGGCGCCGAAGGCGACGATTCCGACCATTCTTGTCTTTCCTCCGATTGCCCGGCGGGAGCCCGCCGGCTCATGAATGCTTGTTCACTGGCTCTTAGCGCGCCGGCCCGCCCGGTGCGAGCCGGTTTTGGCATGGCTGCCCAGAGCGCAAAATTATCTTCCGGTCTGCGGAACTGCGCCCGGCTGGGCTGGCATCTCGCGCGACAGGCCGCGGTAGCCGGCGTCGGGCGGGAGGTGCAGGTAGCGCTTGCCGTCCCTGGTCTCGACCCAGGGCTGGACGGTGACGATCTTGCGCACCGCCGCTGCCGCGATGGCGCCGGCGACCGTGCCACCCTCGGCCAGCAGCTCGAGGTTCTTTTGCGTCGCATGGACCAGCGTGCGCTTGCCCGCCGTGGCCTCGTCGATCGCCTCCTGGGCGCCGATCCAGACCGAGTCGGTTGATTCCGATCCGTCGTGCAGCGCGACCTGGTCCTCCGGCGCCTCGGCCAGGAAGAACCAGGTGTCGAAGCGCTTCGGGACAAAAGTCGGCGTGATCCAGTGCGCGTAGGGCGTCATGAGATCGGTCGCGAGTTCGAGATCCTCGGCCTCGACGAGATCGAGGATGCTCGCCTCGTCCTTGGCGAGCTTGGCACGCCAGCGATCCTCGATCGGCTTCAGATCGGCGGCGGCGATCAGCGCCTTCTGCCCGCGCTTGCGCGCCAGCAGCACGCCGCATTCCTCGAACGCCTCGCGCACGCCGGCGATCCGGAATTTTAGTTCATCGTCGCTGATCGTGTCGGGACCACCCGAGCGGGCGCGCAGCCGCTTGTCGCCATCGGCCTCCTCGAGCTTGCCGCCGGGGAACACGATCGCACCGGAGAAGGAATCGATCTGGTGATGGCGCACCACCATGAAGACCTCGAGCGGGGAAGCCCTGTCACCGCGCTTGGAAGGCCGCAGCAGCAGGACGGTGGTGGCGGGACGCGGCGGTGCCGGTTCCTTCTTTTGTGTGTCGGTCATTTGTATCTGTTGTCTCCGTGAGGCGCCGAGCTTCCCATACAACCGGCGACAGAGTCATCGACCGAGTGTATTCTTGGTGCGTGCGTTTCGCACTGAAGGAGGACGCGATGTCCATCACGGCAGACAAATCGGGACCCCAGAGCCTGGCCGACGGCCTCAAGGCGCTACGCGGCAAATGGGGTTGGATCGTCGCCCTTGGAGCAGTCTTCCTGGTCGCCGGCGTCATCGCGCTGGGCAGCGTCGTTGCCGCCACCGAAACGGCCGTGCTGGTCGTCGGCATCATGATGATGCTGGGCGGCGTCGCCGAGATCATCGCCGCCTTTGGCGTAAAAAGCTGGGGCAAGTTCCTGTTCTGGCTGCTGCTGGGCGTGCTCTATGTCGCTGCCGGCGTCATCGCCATCATGAACCCGCTGCTCGCTGCCGTTTACCTCACCCTGATGCTGGGCGTCGCACTCGCGGTCGGCGGCATCCTCCGCATCTTCCTCGCCTTCAACATGAAGAGTGCCGGCGGACCTTGGGCCTGGGTCGCGCTCTCGGGCGTCATCACCTTTGCGCTCGGCTGCATGATCATCGCCCAGTGGCCGGCCTCGAGCCTGTTCGTGCTCGGCGTCTTCCTCGGTATCGACCTGATCTTCATCGGCGCCGGCTGGATCACCATGGGCCTGGCGCTCAAGAAGCGCGCGTAACTACTTCCGGGTCGGGTCTTCGGCAACCTGCACTAGCAGTTTGCCGAAGTTCCTGCCCTTCAGCAGGCCCATGAAGGCCTCGGGCGCGTTCTCGATGCCCTGCACGATGTCCTCGCGATACTTGATCTTGCCGGCCTTCACAGCGGCGGGCACTTCCTTCCAGAAATCAGCCATCTGGCCGAAGTGATCCGACACGATGAAGCCTGTCACCATGGCGCGCTTGACCAGCAGCAGGCGCCAGTCGGGACCGGGGTTCATCTGCATCTCGTTGTATTGCGAGATCAGGCCGCACAACGGTACGCGGGCGAAGTCGTTGAGCTGCGGCACGACGGCGGCCTGCACGGCGCCACCTACATTCTCGAAGTAGACATCGATGCCCTTGGGTGCTGCGGCGCGGATCTCCTTGAAGAGGTTGGCGCCCGCGGCGCGGTAATCCACGCAGGCGTCGAAGCCCAATTCCTTCACCACGTAATCGCACTTGTCCTTGCCGCCGGCGAGGCCCACGGCACGGCAACCGTGCAGCTTCGCGAGCTGGCCCACCACCGAGCCGACGGCGCCTGATGCCGCCGAGACGACGACGGTCTCGCCCGCCTTGGGCTTGCCGATCTGCATCAGGCCCCACCAGGCCGTCATGCCCGGCATGCCGAGCACGGAAAGCGCCAGCGACAGCGGCGCGGCGTTGGGGTCGAGCTTCATGCTCATCGCGCCATCGGACACGGCGTAGCTCTGCCAGCCGGCATATTCGGCGACATAGTCGCCTTCCTTGAACCGGGGGTTCTTCGACTTCACGACCTGGCCGACGGTGCCGCCGACCATCGCATCGCCCAGCTTGACGTTGGCGGCGTAACCCTTGGTCTCGGCCATGCGCCCGCGCATGTAGGGATCGAGCGACATCCAGATGGTGCGCGAGAGATACTCGCCTTCCTTGGGCTCGGGGATCGGATGGTCGACCACGTCAAAATTGGCGTGGGTCGGCTCGCCCTCGGGGCGCGACTTCAGCAGCACGCGGCGATTTGTGGCCATGGAATCCTCCGTTGGTTTCAGTCACGCTAGCATGACGGAAAGGGAGAAACGATGCGGACCGTGTTCCTTGCGCTTGTCGTTCTGCTATGGAGTGGCGCCGTGTCCGCCCAATCCTTGTCCGACAACGACCGCGCCTTGATCGACGCCGCTTGGCGCAACGACGTGGCCGCGGCGCGCGACCTGATTGCCCGCGGCGCCAATGTGAACGCCAAGGATCATACACAGCAGAGCGCCTACCTGATCGCCACCTCGGACGGCTACACCGAACTTCTGCGCCTGACACTCGCACATGGTGCGGACGTACACGCAACCGACAGCTACAACGGCACCGGCCTGATCCGCGCCGCCGACCGCGGCCACGCCGAGGTCATCCGCGAGCTCCTGAAGACGCCGATCAGGATCGATCATGTGAATCGGCTGGGCTGGACCGCTCTCCTCGAGGCGGTGATCCTGGGCGACGGCGGATCGCAACACACCGAAACTGTGCGGCTGCTCGTGCAGGCCGGGGCCAATGTCAACGTCGTCGATCCCAGCGGACTGACCGCCCTGCAGCACGCGCGCAACAAGGGCTTTCGCGAAATCGAGGCGATCCTCACCGGCAAGGACACCGCAGCAGCTCTGGGCCACGCCCTGATCGACTCCACGCGCCGCAACGACGTCGAGGCGGCGCGGCGCCTGATTGCCGCCGGCGCCAGCGTCAACGCCCAGGACGAGAATCGCGACAGCGCCTTCCTGCTGGCCGGCGCCGAGGGACGGCTGGAAATCCTGAAGCTCACGCTGCAGGCGGGCGCCGACCTCAAGAGCACCAACCGCTACGGCGGCACGGCGCTGATCCCGGCCTGCCATCACGGCCATGTCGAGACGGTGCGCGAGCTGCTGAAGACTGGGATCGACGTGAACCACGTCAACCGGCTCGGCTGGACCGCCTTGCTCGAGACGGTGATCCTGGGCAACGGCAGCGCACCCTATGTCGAGATCGCGCGCCTGCTGGTCGCCCACAAGGCCGACGTCAATCTCGCCGACGAGCAGGGCCTCACGCCGCTCGCTCATGCCCGCCAGCGTAACCATCGCGAGATCGTGGCGATCCTCGAAGCCGCAGGCGGCCGCTGAATGACCCAGCGCCGCACCTATGTCTGCCTGCCTGGCGCCTGGATGGGCGCCTGGACGTGGAAGCTCGTCGTCGAGCGCCTCGCGGCAGTTGGACACGACGTCCACGCGCTGCCCTTCCGCGGCGTCGGCGAACGCGCCTCGGAACTGTCGCCCGATATCGACAACGACGTGCTGCTGGCCGACACGATCGATTATCTCGAGACGGAAGACCTGCGCGACGTCGTGCTGGTCGGCCACAGCTTCGGCAGCCTGATCGCCAGCCTCACGACCGACCGCGTGCCCGAGCGCATCGGCCACCTGGCGATCATCGACGGCGGCATCGCGCAGGATGGCCAATCGATCTTCGGCCGCATCCCGGCGGAGATCGTGGCCAAGCGGAAGAAGCTGGTGAAGATCGTCGACGGCACCGAGGTCCTGCCCTTTGCGCCGGTCGGCAGCCTGATCATCGACGATCCCGAGCTCGCCGCCTGGACGCACCGTCAGCTCACGCCGCATCCGCTCGCCTGCTACACCAAGCCGATCCGCCTGTTCCATCCCGCCGGCAACGGTCGGCCGATGACCTACATCGCCTGCACCAGGCCACGCTATCCTGTTTCGGCAGGCATGCACGAGAAGGTCCAGGCGATGCCGCACGTCCGCTACAGGCCGATCGAGGCCGGCCACAACTGCATCCTCTCCGCGCCCGACCTGGTGGCGCGCGAGCTGCTGGAGATCCCGCGATGAGCGGACAGATGATGATCCTGGTCGCCGGCCCCTATCGCTCCGGCACCAACGACGATCCCGTCCTGATCCAGCGCAACGTCGATGCCATGGAAGACATGGCGCTGGCCGTCTTCCGGCGCGGCCATCTGCCGGTCCTCGGAGAATGGTTCGCCCTGCCGCTGCTGAAGCACGCCGGATCGAAGAAGATCGGCGATGCGGTGTTCGACGAGATCTTCCACCCCATCGCCCGCGAACTGATCGGCAAATGCGATGCCGTGCTGCGCATCGGCGGGCCTTCGACCGGTGCCGACGACATGGTGGCAACGGGCGAGCGTCTCGGGAAACGCATCTTCCGCAACCTGTCGGAAATTCCGGAGCGCCACCGATGAGCTGGCGCAGCGACCCCCTGGTCATCTCCGTCAATGCGCTCGGCATCAGCCAGATCACGGCCTGGGGCACGAGCTACTACTGCCTGGGCGTGCTGGCCAAGCCGATCGCCACCGAGACCGGCTGGAGCATGAGCACGATCTTCCTCGGCTTCAGCGTCGCACTGGTGACGATGGGCCTGACCTCGACCTCGGTTGGGCGACTGATCGACCGCATCGGCGCCCGCTCGGTGATGTCGATCGGCACGATCATCGTCTCCGCGGGCCTGCTCGGCCTGTCGCAGGTTCGCGACGTCGCCTCTTATTTCGTGGCCTGGCTGGTGATCGGCGTGGGCATGCGCTGCTGCCTCTACGACGCGGCATTCGCCGCCCTGGTCCAGGCTGTGCCGAGCCGGGGGCGCGCCGCCATCTCCTATCTCACGCTCTATGGCGCCTATGCCTCGACGGTCTTCTGGGTGATTGGCCACTATGTGAACGAAGCCTACGGCTGGCGTGGGACGCTGCTGATCTTCGCGGGCATCAACCTCGCCATCTGCCTGCCGCTCAACTGGCTGGGCCTTTCACGCCGCGAGCAGGCGACGGACACCGAAACGACAAAGGCGCCCGAGCGAGCGCAGGACGGCCCCGCGCTGGAGGGCCGGCGGCGCAAGGTCGGTATCGCGCTATTTGCGCTCATCATGTCGCTCAACGGGTTCGTGTTCGGCGTCGTGTCGCTGCAGCTCGTGCCCCTGCTGGAGGCGGCGGGTCTGGCCGGCGCGGCGGCGGTGTGGGTCGCCTCGCTCAAAGGCCATGGGCAGTTCGGTGGCCGTCTGGTCGAGATCTTCTTTGGAAAGAACCTCAAGGCCATGACCGTGGCGCGCATCGCCATCGGCGTCCTGCCGCCGGCACTGCTGTTGCTCATGCTGGCGCGCGGCGAGTTCTGGCTGCTCGTCACCTTCACTTTGCTACTCGGAGCCTCGCAAGGCGTGATCACCATCGTGCGCGGCGCCGTGCCGCTGGCACTTTTCGGTACCCAGGGTTATGGCGCGGTGCTGGGCCTGATCGCGACGCCGATCCTGCTGGTCAATGCCTTCTCGCCGGCGCTGTTCGCGCTGATCGTCGACCAGGTCGGCTGGCAGAATGCGCTGTATGCGCTGCTCGCCTGCGCGATCCTGACCTGGCTGGCCATCGAGATGATGTCGCGCTGGTACGAGAGTGCCCGCCAACAGCGTGGCGCAGGCGTTCAGGCTCCGGACTCTCCCCGCCGCAGGTGACCCTGCACGGCGGCCTCGATCGTCGGAAAAAACGCTCCTCGCCGAAGTGACCGAGCGGGCCGAAGCGCCTGAGCTTTTCCTGCGCCCGACCCAGTCAAGCAGGAGCGGTCGCTCGTTGCCCGGGGCCTGGTGTCGGCGTTTTCAGGAAGCAATAGGCAGCGAACGCCAGCAGGGAAGCCATCCACAGATAGAAGCCGAGGCCAAGGCGGTCGAGAGGGTTGAGATTGTCGGCAGCGGACAACCCTCCGGTAAACGGCACGCCATCGAAGGCGTACGACTGCAGGCCGAGAACGATCGCGAGCACGGACAGGATCTTTGCCGCCGGGCGATTGGCGCCGAGCCCCGATATCAACACAGCGATGAGCATCAGCGGATTTGCAAGCCATGCCAATGTGCCGTCAAAGATGACCACCCAGCCCATCAGCAGGGGCTCGTAGCCATAGGACGAACGGGCCATGGGGATGTCCCAACCCTTGCAATAGTCGAGTATCTTTGCCTTATCGATGTAGGTCTTGGCGGGCTTGGCATCCTCATCGCATATCAGCGAGCCGTCGCCGCCGAAGGGGAACGCCTCGCAGTTGACGTTGTCTTTGACGATGGAAGCGCATACGCCGTACTTGGGATTGGACCGTACGTCGGACTTGTAAATGATCGCCGGCGCGACCAGCGCCGCGGCATACAGGGCCAGCCCGGCAATCAGAGAAATAAGTCGCAACCTGCCCTCATCTGCCCAGTCTAGGACGGCACCATGCAACCGGCAATGTTGGACGCCCGACCTGCGTGCTGGCGTCAGCGAGCGACCGCCTCTTGCTGCTGGAGCGGCTAGAAGGACTCCTTATAGGGCCTGAGATCGATCTCGTGGCTCCAGGCGCTGCGCGGCTGGCGATGGATATGCCAGTAATTCTCGACGATCGCTTCGATGCCCAGCAGGCCATCGGGACCGGCCTTGTCCTTGCGGTCGGGCATGCGCGACAGCAATCGCTCGCCCTCGATACCGCCGTCGATGATGACGTGCGCGACATGGATTCCCTGCGGCCCGAACTCGCGGGCCATCGACTGGACCATGAGCCGCAGCCCGCCCTTGGTGGCGTTGAAGGCAGCGAAGCGAGGCCGGCCGCGCAGCGAGCCCGAGGCGCCGGTGAAGATCACCGTGCCGCGGCCGAGCGGCGCCAGCCGGCGCGCCGCCTCGCGGGCGAACAGGAAGCCGGCGAAGCAGCCGACGCGCCAGGAGTCCTCGAAATGCTGGGCCGTCATCTCGCGGAAATCGACGGCCTGGTTGTTGCCCATGTTGAACACCAGCAGGTCGGCGGGCGACCCCTCGGCATCGTCGGCCATCGCGCGGTCGAACAGGGCGACCACGTCGGCTTCCCTGGTGCCATCGGTCACGACGGCCGTGGCCGAGCCGCCGGCGGTCCGAATGGTCTCGACGACCTTCTCGATCTTGGCCGCGGTGCGCCCGGCGACCAGCACGTGATATCCCTCTTTCGCAAAGCGACGGCTGAGCCCCGCGCCCACGCCGCGTTCCGCGCCAACACCCAGGACCACGGCTTTCGGCTTCTTGGCCATCTCGACACTCCCCGAAACGATGATTGAAACGACGATGGAGAGAACTTGCGGGGCGCATGGGCTGTTCGCTACGGTCCCGCCGCATGAAATTAGCTCCCTACCCCATGATCGAACTCGATCTGAGCGCGCCGCTCGATCGTCATCGCGCCACCGTCAAGCCGGACTGGATCGACTGGAACGGCCACATGAACGTCGGCTACTACGTCGTGGCCTTCGACCAGGCGACCGACACGCTTTGCCAGCAGTTCGCCTGCGGTTTCGAGTACACGCGCGACAAGATCGGCATGACCTTCGTGCTCGAGGCGCACGTCACCTACGATCGCGAGGTCAAGGAGGGCGATGCGCTCAGGATCACCACCCAGATCCTCGACCATGACGCCAAGCGCATCCACTACATCCACGCCATGTATCACGCCGACGAGGGATACCTCGCCGCCACCAACGAGCTCATGCTGATGAACATCGACTATGTGAGCCGCCGCTCCGCCCCCTGGCCCGACTTCGCCATGGAACGCATCGAGCGGCTGGCGGCGGCACACGCCGCGCTGCCCAAGCCCCGACAGGCCGGGCGTCTCATCGGCATCAAGAAGAAGTAGCATCCATGATCGAGTCACTGCCCTACGAACTGCCCGACCTCGTCACACGCGCCCCGCTCGACACACATCGCTCGACCGTGCTGCCGGAATGGGTCGACTGGAACGGCCACATGAACGTGGCCTTCTATGTCACGGCCTTCGACCAGGCCTCGGGCGCCTTCATGCGTAACATGGGACTGGGCCGGCGCTACGTCGACGGCAAGCTCGGCATGACCTTCGTGCTCGAAACCCACGTCACTTACGATCGCGAGATGAGGGAAGGCGCGCCGATGCGCTTTGCCACCCAGCTGCTCGAGCGCGACGCCAAGAAGGTCCATCTCTTCCACGAGATGTTCCACGCCGAGCAGGGCTACCTGGCGGCGACCAACGAAACCATCGTGATGAACATCGATTACGCTACGCGCCGCTCCGCGCCCTGGCCGGTGCCGGTGACCGGGCGCCTGGAGTCGCTATGGGCAACCCACCAGTTGCTGCCCACGCCGGCGAAAGCCGGCCGGGTCATGGGACTTTCGAAGAAGTAGAGGGCGAAGAAGTAGCGAGCGCCGCCACCGCCTCGCCGCTCAAGCGATAGGGCAGCCAGTTGCGGATCCATTTGAAGCCGATGCGCTCGTAGAAGCCGCGCGCCGGATTCCAGTCGAGCACATTGAGATCCATGCGCTTAAAACTTTTGGCGGCGCACTCACGCGCCAGCGCCACCATCAGCGCGCGGGCAACGCCGCCACGGCGCTCCTCGGGCACGACCCAGATATCTTCGATGAAGATGCCACGGGCGGCGGTCCAGACCGAGTAGTTGAAGGTGTAAATCGCGAAGCCGACCGGCACGCCGCCGCGTTCGGCGATCAAGGCCACAAATTTTGGATCGGCGCCGAAGCCGTCGCGGGCCAGCGTCTGCGGCGTCGAGGTGACGGCGTCGGGCTCGTCCTCATAGGTCGCGAGGTCGATCGAGAAGCGATGGAGGAGATCGACGTCGTCGACGGTTGCGGGACGAACGACGACCGAGGCTTGCTTAGCCGGCACGGGAACCTCCATTCAGCGACAGACGGGCGGCGACCAGGGCCTCGCCGATGACATCGGCGTCGCCGACATGGTTGGCGAGCAGCAGGATCAACCCGGCATCGAAGGCGCGGCACTGGTCGTCATTCAGATCTCGATGCGCGTCAATGATGGCGTTGTAGACTTCGTCGGGCCGCCTGAGATTGAGCGTGCGCCGGAGCGCCCCTGTTGCCGCGTCCGCCATTGCCTTCTCCCTCAACCCTGGCCCGTAGCGCGCTGCAGCGCTGCCGCCAGTTCCCGCGCGTCGGGCCGGCGCCAGCGCGCCGCGACATAGCGATCCGGACGAATCAGGTAAGCCGTGCCGGCGCGGCCGTCGTAGCGCTGCCGTACCAGCCCGTCGCGGTCCTGCAGCGCCGTCCAGCCAAGCGGTGCCGCGCCCTCGCGCGCCACCATCACGCCCGCCATTCCAGCCGGCAGCGCAGGCAGGTCGGCGGCGCGGGCAGCGAAGGCGATCAACGTGAAATCAGGGCCGACATGATCGACCAGGAAGCCGCCGCGGCCATTTACGACAGGCGCATCGACCATCGCCGTCCCGGGCGCAGGCCCCCGCAGCCAATCGGTGTCGCCTTCAGGCGTATCGATGGACGAGCCGGGCTGGACGGTCGGCACCGAGAGCCGGCCGCTGTTGACCAGGGACCGGGCGAACGGAAACTCCCGCGCCAGCGCCAGCGTGGCGTCGCGAAAAGCGCGTGAGGCCGGGAACTTGGGCGTGATGAAATCGGTGCTGCGGGTGGAGTTCAGGATGTTTTCCTGCGCTGCGGCGCGGCGTTCGTTGCAGTAGCTTTCCAGCAGCGAGGCCGGTGACGTGCCCGCCAGCACGCGCGCCAGTTTCCAGGCGAGGTTGTCGACATCGGCCACCGCTGCATTGCCGCCGCGCGCGCCAAACGGCGAGACGACATGGGCGGCGTCGCCGGCGAAGATCACGCGGCCCTGCACGAAGCGGTCCATCATGCGGCAAGTGAAAGTGTAGACGCTGCTCCACTCATGCTCCCAGGTGGCGTCGGGGCCGAACATCTGGCGCAGGCGTCGATCGACGTTCTCCGGCTTCTTCTCCTCCTCCGGATCGGCATCGCGGCCGAGCTGGAAGTCGACCCGCAGCACATTGTCGGCCTGGCGGTGCAACAGCACGGAATTGGTCGGGTGAAATGACGGATAGAACCAGAAGCGCCGCTCTTTCGGCAATTCGCTGGTGAAACGGATATCGGCGATCAGGAATTGGTCGTGGAAGACCTCGCCGGGGAACGGCAGGTCGAGCAGGTGCCGCACGGCGCTCCGCACGCCATCGCAGGCGACCAGCCAGTCCGCTTCGAGCGTGTAGCGCCCGTCCGGCGTCTCGACATCGAGCACGACGCCTTTGGAGTCCGGCCGGACGCCCACGACCTTGTTGCGGAAGCGCAGGTCGATCAGTTTTTCGTCGAGGCAGCGGTCGAACAGGTATTCCTCGACATAGTACTGCTGCAGATTCACGAAGGCCGGGAACTTGTGGCCGGGCTCAGGCGCCAGGTTGAAGTGGTAGATCGGCGTGTCGTGTAGATAGACCTCGCCCTGCTCCCAGGTGATGCCCTTGTCGACCATGCGCTGGGCGATACCGAAGCGGTCCCAGGTTTCCAGGCTGTGCTGGGCCTGGCAGATCGACCGGCTGCCGTTGCTGACCGTGTCGTCCTCGTCGAGCAGCACCGAGGCCACGCCACGCACCGCGAGCGCCAGCGCCAATGTCGGGCCGGCAAGCCCCGCGCCCACGATCACGACCGGCCGACGCTTGCTCTTGCCGTCAAGGTCCGGGCCGTCGAGTTCGGTTGGCCGGCGATAAGGATAATGGCGGTACTGGTACGAACTCATTGTCTTCCGGACCGGAAGAGCATGATCAGTCCGCCTTTTCCAGCGCCGCCCACATCTCGATGTCGCGCTCGGCGGTCCAGATGCGCGGATGGTCGAGGCCCTTGGCCTCGTCGTAGGCCCGCGACACGTCGAACGGCATACAGTGCTCGAAGATCACCCAGTTGCCGTAGCGTGGCTGCAGCGCCGCCATCGCCTTATCGTAGGCGAGCTTCAGCGAATCTCCGGCCTCGGCGCTCTGCGACACGGCCTTGTAGAGGTCGGCCAGGAACGCCTGGGTGCCGGCGATGCCTTCCTCCACGGCGCCGGCGCCCATCAGCGCATCGCCGCGGCCGGGCACCAGCGCGTCGGCCTTGAGGTCGCGCAGCTTCTGCAGCGTCTCGGGCCAGTCCTTGTAGTGGGCGTCGCCGGCATAGGGCGTGGCGCCGTATTCCACGAGGTCGCCGCTGAACAGGGTGCGCTCCTCGGGCAGCCAGACGATCGTGTCGCCCTTGGTGTGACCGCGCCCGGCGTGGATGATGTCGACCTGCAGCTTGCCCAGCCACAGGGTCATGCGGTCATTGAAGGTGATGGTGGGCCAGGTGAGGCCGGGAATGGTCTCGGCGGCCTGGAACAGGCGCGGGAAGCGCTGGAGCTCGGACTTGTAGTCCTGGGCGCCGCGCTCGACGATCATCTCGCGCGTCGCCTCGCTGCAGATAATGTGCTCGGGACTGTAGCCGCTGGCGCCCAACACGCGGACCGCATGATAGTGCGACAGCACGACGTATTTGATCGGCTTGTCGGTGACGGTGCGGATGCGCTCGATCACCTGCTCGGCCATCTTCGGTGTCGCCTGGGCATCGATCACCATGACCGCGTCGTCGCCGACCACGATCCCGGTGTTGGGATCGCCCTCGGCCGTGAAGGCATAGGCGTGCTCGGACAGACGGCTGAAGGTGATCTTCTTGTCCACCATGTCCGCCTGCGAGGCGAAGGCCCTGGCCATCGGTGTGTCTCCCCTGCGCGTTCGATGTTCGCAAGGAACCTATGCAGCGTGCGCGGGCCAAGTCAAAGCGCGCCGCGCCGGACTATTCACAGGTCGCTGGTCACAGGCCACCTGCAGTGCCGCAGCGTCAGTCGGAACCGTACTTGTGATAGCTCCCCCGATCGCCCGAACGAACCGCGACTTCGAAGGCATCGTTGTCGCGTTCCATGCGCAGTCTGATCGTCGTGCCGGCGGGGCCGCTCTCCCACAGCTTGCGATAGAAGTCGGCGACGTCGTCCAGCACCTCGTCGTTCAGGGCGTGGAGAACGTCGCCACGCTGGAGCCCGGCGCGATCGGCCGGACCGCCGTCGGAAATGCCGCCGATCACGAGCTGGCCCATGTGCTCGACGGTATAGACGCCGAGCCAGGGCCGCGGCGGCGTCGACAGCCGGCCTTTGGTGACCAGCTCAGAAAAAATCGGTTTTAGCCGGTTGATCGGCACGTACATGTTGCCGGGGAAGGCCGGCGCGCCCGGCCCCAGCGCCTCCTGCACCAGCAGCGAGCCGACGCCCAGCAGCGCGCCATCCGGGCCGACCAGCGCGGAGCCGCCCCATAGTGGATAGGCGGGGACGGTGAAGATCGCGTTGTCGAGCAGGTATTCCCAGTAGCCCGCGAACTCACGGCGGCTGGCGACCTTGACCTTGAGCGTCGCCTTCTCGCCGCCATAGCCTACGACCACGGCCTCGCTGCGCAGCGACAGCGTGTCGGAATCGCCGAAGTGCATCGGCTTCACCGGGAGCGGTACATCGGTCCGCACCAGGCCGAAGCCGCTTTCATAGTCGGAGCCCACGATGTGGGCGGGCCATTCATTGCCCTCGATGTCGGTGACGGTGACGGTATCGGCTTCCATGATCAGGTAGCCGATGGTGACGATCAGGCCTTCGTCGTCGATCACGATGCCATGGCCCTCGCGTTCGGAACCCAGGGTCTGGGCCGAGCGGCGGTCCTCCGGAATGGTGGTTTTCAGCCCGACCAAGGCCGGCAGCACCTCGGCGATGGCCGACGGCACGTTCGACGACCGGCCGGGGATCCGCGCCTCGACGCCTTCCTGGCCGGCCGGAAAGTGACCCGTACCGTTGGCGGAACCGTTCAACCCTCGGGCCATTGCCTACACCCCTACATTTACAGTGGGCGCGTCCACAGTCTGGAAGATAGGCGTCCGCCGCGCCGATTGCTATATGACGGTGCATGGCGCCCCCCGCCGACCCGTTCGAAATCACCGACGATCCCGCTCCGGCCACGCCTGAGCCGGCGCGGCGCGCCGTTGCGTCCACGGCCCATCTCGACGGGCTGAACGAGGAACAGCGGGTGGCCGTGACCCACCGGGGCGGGCCGCTGCTGGTGCTGGCGGGCGCCGGGACAGGCAAAACGCGCGTGCTGACCTCGCGCATCGCCCATCTGCTGATTACCGGAAGGGCCCGGACCTCGCAGATCCTGTCCGTCACCTTTACCAACAAGGCGGCGCGCGAAATGCTCGACCGCGTGGCAAGCCTGATCGGTGGCGCCGCCGATGGCATGTGGCTGGGCACCTTCCACGCCATCGGCGTGCGCGTGCTGCGCCGCCATGCCGAGCTGATCGGTCTGAAAAGCAACTTCACCATCCTCGACACCGACGACCAGACGCGGCTGATCAAGCAGCTCCTGCAGGCCGAGGGCATCGACGACAAGAAATGGCCGGCGCGGGTGCTGAGCGGCATCATCCAGCGCTGGAAGGACCGCGCGCTCCCCCCCGACAAGGTCTCGGGCGAGGATGCCGGTGAATTCGCCGGCGGCAAGGCGGCCGAAATCTACCGCCAGTACCAGGAACGCCTGGCCGAAGTGAACGCCGTCGATTTCGGCGACCTCGTCATGCACTGCGTGACCCTGTGGCAAAAGCACCCCGACGTCCTGGCGATGTATCACCGCCGCTTCCGCCACATCCTGGTCGACGAGTACCAGGACACCAACGTTGCCCAGTACCTCTGGCTTCGCCTGCTGGCGCAAGGCACTGAGGACGTCTGCTGCGTCGGCGACGACGACCAGTCGATCTACGGCTGGCGCGGTGCCGAGGTCGGCAACATCCTGCGCTTCGAGAAGGATTTCCCCGGCGCCACGATCGTCCGGCTGGAGCGCAACTACCGCTCGACACCGCATATCCTGGCCGCCGCCTCGCATCTCATCTCGCATAACGAGGGCCGCCTCGGAAAGACGCTGTGGACGGAGATGAAGGAAGGCGAGCGCATCGCGGTGCGCGGCGTGTGGGACGGTGAGGAAGAGGCGCGCGGCATCGGCGAGGAGATCGAGGCGCTGCAGCGCGACAAACATCGGCTGTCGCAGATCGCCATCCTGGTGCGCGCCGGCTTCCAGACCCGCGAGTTCGAGGAACGTTTCATCACCATGGGCCTGCCCTACCGCGTGATCGGCGGCCCGCGCTTCTACGAGCGCCAGGAGATCCGCGACGCGCTGGCCTATTGCCGCGTCACGGTGCAGCACGACGACGACCTCGCCTTCGAGCGCATTTACAACACGCCGCGGCGAGGCCTGGGCGAATCGGCGCTGCGCACGCTCCGGCAGATCCAGCGCAGCCAGAAGATCTCGCTGTTCGAGGCGACCCGGCGCGCGCTCGAAACCGACGAGCTGAAGGCCCGGCCACGCAAGTCGCTGGGTGACCTGATCCGCAACTTCGAACGCTGGCGAGCAATGCTCGACGGCATCGGCCATGTCGAGGTGGTCGAGACCCTGCTCGACGAGTCGGGCTATACCGGCATGCTGCAGCTCGACCGCTCGCCGGAGGCCGAGGGCCGGCTGGAGAACCTGAAGGAACTCACCAACGCCCTGCAGGAATTCGAGTCCCTGCCCGCCTTCCTCGAACACGTGGCCCTGCTGACCGACATGGCCGACCGCAGCGACACCGACATGGTGAGCCTCATGACGCTCCACGCCGCCAAGGGCCTGGAGTTCGACACCATCTTCTTGCCGGGCTGGGAGGAAGGTCTGTTTCCCAACCAGCGCGCGCTCGACGACAAGGGCCTGGCCGGGCTCGAGGAGGAGCGTCGCCTCGCCTATGTCGGCCTGACCCGCGCGCGCCGGCGGGCCTATGTCTCCTTCGCCGCCAACCGGCGCATCTTCAACCAGTGGCAGGCCGCGATCCCCTCGCGCTTCCTGCGCGAGCTGCCGACGGACCGTTTGGCCGAAAGCAGCGACGCCGGCCTCTACGCCACCTATTCCGCCGGCCATCACGGCGGCCTGCGCGACCAGGCGAGCGGCTTCGACTACGAGAGCCTCGGCACCGGCGGCGCGCGGCGCACGCGTTATCGCGACGAGACGGTGGACGATCGACGTGCGGTGGAGGGCGACAAGCCCGACCTCAATGTCGGCCAGCGCGTGTTCCACCAGAAGTTCGGCTATGGCCGCATCGTCGCGGTCGATGGCAACAAGCTCGACATCGACTTCGAGAAGGCCGGCCCCAAGAAGGTGCTCGACAGCTTCATCGAGGCCGCGTGATCAAGAAATGCACGGGAGAAACACCATGATCCGTCTGTCCACGCTCACCGCGGGTCTCACCCTGGGCCTCGTACTCGCGGCCGGCGCCGCGTTCGCGCAGACCGGCAAGGTGACGGTCGTCACCTCTTTCTCCAAGGACGTGACCGATCCGCTGAAGAAGGCCTTCGAGAAGGCCGTGCCCGGGGCGACGCTGGAAGTGCAGAACCGCAATACCAATGCCGGCGTGAAATTCCTCGAGGAGACCAAGGCCAACAACCAGGTCGACCTGTTCTGGGCCTCGGCGCCGGACGCCTTCGAGGTGCTGAAGGGCAAGAAACTGCTCGCGGCCTACAAGCCCAAGGCCAGCGGCATCGCCGAGAAGGTCGGCTCCTATCCGGTGAACGACAAGGACGGCTTCTATTCCGGCTTCGCGGCCTCGGGCTACGGCATCATGTGGAACGAGCGCTACGTGAAAGCCAACAAGTTGCCGGAACCCAAGGAATGGCAGGACCTCGCCACCGCGCCTTACTACGACCATGTCTCGATCTCGGCGCCCTCGCGCTCGGGCACGACGCACCTCACCATCGAGACCGTCCTGCAGGGCGAAGGCTGGGACAAAGGCTGGCGGACCACCAAGGAGATCTCGGGCAACCTGCGGCAGGTGACGGACCGCTCGTTCGGCGTGCCCGAGGCGGTCAATTCCGGCCAGGTCGGCTACGGCATCGTGATCGATTTCTTCGCCTTCTCCTCCCAGGGCGCCGGCTTCCCGGTGAAGTTCGTCTATCCCTCGGTGACGACCCTGGTGCCGGCCAATGTCGGCATCGTCGCCAACGCCCCCAACAAGGCGGGCGCCGAGGCCTTCATCGAATTTCTCCTGTCGCCCGCGGGCCAGGAGGCGCTGCTCGAGCCCACCATCCGCCGCCTGCCGGTGCGGCCCGAGACCTACGCCAAGGCCCCGGCCGGCTATCCCAACCCCTTCAAGGACAAGAACCTGCAGGGCCTGCTCACCTTCAACGCCGAACTGTCCGAAGGCCGGACGGCCGCCGTCGATACGCTGTTCGACCAGCTCATCACCTTCCAGCTCGAGCCGCTGAAAGCCGCGACCAAGACCCTGCATGAGGTCGATGCGGCGCTGGCGAAGAAGGACAATGCCCAGGCCCGCGCCCTGGCCAAGGAGGCCCGCGACCTGATCGCGGCCATGCCGATCACCGCGGCCCAGGCCGCCTCGCCGGAGATCCGTGCCGCCTTCACCGGCGGAAAGGAAAAGTCGTCGCGCCAGGCCGAGCTCGAGCAGCAATGGGCGGCCTTCGCCAAGGAGAAGTACGCCGCCGCCAAGGCCAAGGCCGACGAGGCGCTGAAGCTCGCCCGCTGATGGCCCTCGCGGGCACGCGCTCGGCCGGCCAGGCCGCGCTGGCGCTGGCCATCGCGCTCTTCCTCGGCGTCTTCCTGGTCGTGCCTGTGGCGACGGTGATCTACGTCGCCTTCACCGAAAAGGGCGGCGGCGCGCTTACGCTGATCAACTTCCTCGACTTTGCCCGCACCGAGCTATTCGTGCGCTCGTTCTGGAACTCGATCTACGTGTCGGCGATGACGGTGGTGTGGGCCTCGGCGCTCGCCCTGCCCCTTGCTTACCTGACGACGCGCTTCGAGTTCCGCGGCGCCATGCTGGTGCAGACCCTGGGCTTTCTGCCCCTGGTCATGCCGCCCTTCGTCGGCGCCGTCGCCATGCAGCTCCTGTTCGGACGCAACGGCAGCGTCAACCTGCTGCTCGACGAGTGGTTCGACTTCAAGATCGGCTTCATGGAAGGGCTGAACGGCGTCATCTTCCTGCAGGCGATCCATTACTTCCCCTTCATTCTGGTCAACCTGTCCGCGGCGCTGCGCAACATCGACCGCTCCATGGAGGAGGCGGCGCAGAACCTCGGCGCCCACGGCCTCAGGCTGTTCCGGCGCATCGCCCTGCCGCTCGCCCTGCCTGGCTACATCGCCGGTGCCAGCCTGGTGTTCGTGAAAGTGTTCGACGACGTGGCGACGCCGCTGCTGCTCAACGTCAAAGAGATGCTGGCGCCGCAGGCCTATCTCCGCATCACCTCGATCGGCATCGACGACCCCATGGGCTACGTGATCTCGGTCGTGCTGATCGTCGTCGCAGTGGCCACCATGTGGGCCTCGGCGCTGGTGCTGAAGGGCAAGGACTACGCCACCACCCAGCGCGGCGGCGGTGGCCTCGCCCAGCGCAAGCTCAAGCCGCGCGAGCAGGCACTGGCCTATGCCGTCGTGATCCTGATCCTGGCGCTCGTGCTGGCACCGCATGTCGGCCTGCTGCTGCTGTCGTTCGCCACCGTGTGGTCGTTCAGCCCCCTGCCCGACGGCTACACCCTCGCCCACTATGCGCGCGTGCTGGGCGACAGCTCGGTCTACATCAAGAACACGCTGCTCTACGCGAGCCTCGCCGCGGGAATCGACGTCGTGATCGGCGGCGCCATCGCCTACCTGGTGCTGCGCACCAAGCTGCCCGGCCGGCAGTGGCTCGACTGGGCAGCCAGCACAGCCCTGGCCGTCCCCGGCATCGTGCTGGGCATCGGCTATCTCCGCGCCTTCTACGGCGTCAATCTGCCCGACGGCACGCCGCTCGCTACCCTCTGGATCGTGATCGTGATGGCGATCGCCATCCGCCGCCTGCCCTATGCCTTGCGCGCCGCCTACGCTGCCCTGCAGCAGATCTCGGTGTCGCTCGAAGAGGCGGCGGAGAACCTCGGCGCCACCAAGGCACGCACCGTGCGGCGGATCGTGATCCCGCTGATGACCGGCGGCCTTCTGGCAGGCTTCGTCACCAGCTTCGCCACCGCCGCGGTCGAACTCTCGGCCGTGCTCATCCTGGTGCAGTCCAACTCCGATGCGCCGCTGGCCTACGGACTCTATGTCCTGATGCAGACGCCGGCCGGACGCGGTGCGGGCGCGGCGCTGGGCGTCATCGCGGTGATCATCGTGGCGATTTGCATGGGCCTGGCGCAACTTGCCGCCGACCGCTCGCAACGCGCGCGTGGGCTCGATATATGACGGGCATGACCATGTCGAAACCGGCAAAGGCCGTGGGCATCGAGATCGCGGACGTCAACCTCTCCTACGGCTCGACGCACGTGCTGAAGAATGTCGACCTCACGATCCATCCGGGCGAATTCTTCGCCTTCCTCGGCCCCTCGGGCTGCGGCAAGACCACCCTGCTGCGGCTGATCGCGGGCTTCGCCCAGGCCCAGACCGGCCGGGTGCTGCTCGACGGCCAGGATGTCGCGCCGCTGCCGCCGTGGAGGCGCGACGTCGGCATGGTGTTCCAAAGCTACGCGCTGTGGCCGCACATGACGGTGGCCAAGAATGTCGCCTTCGGGCTCGAGGAACGACGTCTGCCGCGCGTCGAAATCGACCGGCGCGTGGCCGAGGCGCTCGACCTGGTCGGCCTCACCGCCTATGCCGGCCGCCGGCCGGCCCAGCTCTCGGGCGGCCAGCAGCAGCGCGTGGCCGTTGCCCGCACCATCGCCATCGAACCCAAGGTGCTATTGCTCGACGAGCCGCTGTCGAACCTCGACGCCAAGATGCGGGTGAGCGTGCGGCGCGAGCTGCGCGCGCTTCAACAGCGCCTCGGCCTCACCACGATCTTCGTCACCCACGACCAGGAAGAAGCCAACACCATCTGCGACCGCATTGCCGTCATGGATGCCGGCACCGTCCGCCAGGTCGGCACGCCGATGGAGCTCTACGAGAACCCGGCCAATCTCTTCGTCGCGAGCTTCCTGGGCTCGGCCAACATCCTGGGCGACGGCGACGGCATCGCGGTGCCGGCCGGGAAGCGACTGGTCTTCCGGCCGCAGCACGCCACCCTGTCGTCGGTCGACGGCGTTCCCTTGCGCGGCCCGGTCACGCACCGTGAATTCCTGGGCGCCACCGTGCGCTACGCCGTGCGGATCGGCGGCAGCGAGATCCTGGTCGAGACGCCCTTCCAGTCCGGGGCTGAGCTGCGCCGCGTGGGCGATACGGTCGGTGTGGCCCTGCCGCCGGAGCGCATGCTCTATCTGCCGGCATGAGCCCCGCCAGCATGAATCCAGTAAGAAAGGCAGGCTTCGTCGCCCCGGCAGCGCAGCGCGCAGCCTGGGAAGTGCTCCTCGAGGAGCGGCTGGGTGAGGAAGGATTCATCGTCACGAGCTGCGAGGTCTCGCGCGACGGGCCGTGGCGCATCGACATCTTCGGCGACGGCAGCGCGGCTCTGGTCGAAGCGGCGATTAAAACCGCGGCCAAGGCGCTCGACATCGCCGAACCGGACTGGGCCTGGGAAGAGCTGCCCGACATCGACTGGGTGGCGGAGAACCAGCGCTCGTTCCGGCCCTTCGCGGTCGGGCCGTTCTGGGTCCATCCCTCGCATGTGACCGACGGCATTCCGACCAGCCTGCTGCCTTTGCGCATCGATGCCGGCCTCGCCTTCGGCACCGGCACGCATGCGACCACGCGCGGCTGCCTGGAACTGCTGGCGACGATCGATCCGTCCGAGCCGGCCAATGCCGTCGATGTCGGCTGCGGCAGCGGCATCCTGGCCATCGCCATGGCCAAGCTGTGGCGGCGTCAGATATGGGGTGGCGACAACGATGCCGAGGCAGTTGCCGTGGCGGAAGAGAATGCCGGCCTGAACGGCGTCGGCGAACTCTGCCGCTTCACCGTGGCGTCAGGCCTCCAGGCGCCCGAACTCGCCGCACGCGCGCCCTACGATCTCATCGTCGCCAATATCCTGGCCGGCCCGCTGGTCGATCTTTCGGAGTCGTTCGCCGCCGCGGTGCGACCAGGCGGCCGCGTGCTGTTGAGCGGCCTGCTCGTCGAACAGGCCGCCCTCGTCCTCTCGGCCTATGCCGATCGTGGATTCTCGTTCGAGCGGCGCCTCGATCTCGAGACCGGCGGCGCCTGGTGGCGCAGCCTGCTCCTGCGCCGGAATTGACAGGGAAAAAGAGCAACGAAAAAAGGGCCGGCTTTCGCCGGCCCCTTGTACGCTTACGCTACGCTAAAGGCGCTTATGCGGCGCGGTGCAGGTTCTGGTTGGCCGCGATCACGCTGCCGGTAACGCCGTCGATCTGCGGCGCGATACCTTCCGCGGCCTCGCGAACGGCGAACTGAATGTCGCCGCGGGCGAGCCCGAGGTCCGCCAGTTCGCGGTCGCTCATCCGGAACAGCTGGGCCTCGGCGGCACGCAGCTTGAGGTCAGCCTTGATTCCCGCCACGAGGCGGCCGTACTGGCGGCCTATCCACAGCAGGCCGTCGCCTAGGGCATTGGCGACGAATTCGGCGCGGGCATAACGCGCGCGCAATTCGATCATGTGGCGGTCGGCGAGGGTAAAGCCGGCCTTCACGTCGTCTTTCCTCCCCACCGGCGCAGTTTCGCTAGTCAGACTTTCAAACATCTGAATCGGCTGGGTCATCATCGTCATCTCCTTCAATTGTGCGACGCGGCACGCGATGCTGCATCGCACTAAGCAAATATAGAGCCTTGAGTTACAACGATAAGTCTGGAGGCTGAACTCCTGCCATGCATCCAACGCATGACGCACAATAATTTAGCATTTCGCATTCGCAAACGAACAAATATTGCTCAATTTGCCTCGATGGGAAGCCCCGCGTAGGGTCCGACGCAGCATGAGTTCAGCTCCCGACGACGTTCTTCAGCTTCTGCGCCGGCGTGGCCGCGCGACAGACCCGTCCGCCCTGGATGCCCTGATGCGCGGCGTGGCCGCCGCTCCCGAAGGGCTGGCCGGCCCGGAATGGGTCGAACTCATCACCCCCGATCCCGACGCCGAATTAACCAAGGCATTGACTGCCTGGCGGGCAGAACTCGCCACGGGCGACGACGGCCTCGACGTGGCACCGGCCCCGGCCGAGCGCCTGACGCTGTTGCGTGCCGAACTTGCGCGGCGCCGCATCGACGGCTTCGTGGTGCCGCGCGCCGACGAGCATCAGGGCGAGTACGTCCCCCGCCGCTCGCAGCGCCTGGGCTGGCTCACCGGCTTCAGTGGCTCGGCTGGCCTCGCCATCGTGCTGGCCGATCGCGCCGCGATCTTCATCGACGGCCGCTACACCCTCGCCGTCCGCGGCCAGGTCGATGTCTCCGCCTTCGTGCCCCATCAGATCCCGGAAGAATCGCCCGAAGCCTGGATCGCCCAGAACCTGCCCAAGGATGGCCGCCTGGGCTTCGATCCCTGGCTGCAGACCGCCGATGGCTACGACCGCTTTGCCCGCGCCTGCGAGCGCGCCGGCGGCACGTTTGTCCCGGTCGAAACCAATCCCATCGACACGGTGTGGCACGGCCGGCCGCCGGCGCCGCTGGCGCCCGTGCTGCCGCATCCCGTCGAGTTCGCGGGCGAGACCAGCGACGCCAAGCGCGACCGCATCGGCAAGATCGTCGCCTCGAAGGGCGCCGACGTGGCGCTGATCACCGCCCCCGACTCCATCGCCTGGCTGCTGAACGTGCGCGGTGGCGACGTGCCGCGCACGCCGTTCGCGCTGGGCTTCGCCCTGCTGCACGGCGACGGCCACGTCGACCTTTACATGGACCGTCGCAAGGTGCCCGACCGCACGCTGGCCTGGCTCGGCAACGCCGTCACCCTGGCGCCGCCCGAGGAGCTGGGCAGCGCGCTCGACACGCTGGGCAAGATGGAAAAGCGCGTGCTGATCGAAAGCTCGACGGCGCCGCACTGGGCGGCGACCCGCCTGCAACAGGCCGGCGCCACGCTGGTGCGCGAGGCTGATCCGATCGCCCTGCCCAAGGCCTGCAAGAACACCGTCGAGCTGGCCGGCATCCGCGCGGCGCATCACCGCGACGGCGGCGCGGTCAGCCGGTTCCTGGGCTGGCTCGCGCGGGAATCGAAGGGCGGCAAGTTGCGCGAGATCGAGGTATCCGACCGCCTGCAGGCACTCCGCCAGCAGACCGGGAAGCTGCGCGATCTCAGCTTCGACACCATTTCGGGCGCCGGCCCCAACGGCGCGATCGTCCATTATCGTGCATCCGAGGCGACCGAGCGGCCGCTGCAGCCGGGCAGCCTCTATCTCGTCGACTCCGGCGGGCAATATCGCGACGGCACCACCGACATCACCCGCACCGTCGCCATCGGCACGCCCTCACCCGAGATGCGCGACCGCTTTACGCGCGTGCTGAAAGGCCATATCGCGCTGGCGACCGCGCGCTTCCCGGCTGGCACCACGGGCTCGCAGCTCGATGCGCTGGCGCGCTATCACCTCTGGCAGGCCGGCCTCGACTATGACCACGGCACCGGGCACGGCGTCGGCGCCTATCTCTCGGTCCACGAGGGGCCGCATCGCATTTCCAAGATGGCCAACAACGTGGCCCTGCTGCCCGGCATGATCGTCAGCAACGAGCCCGGCTACTACAAGACCGACGCCTACGGCATCCGCATCGAAAACCTGGTGGCGGTGCGCGAGGCCACGATCGAGGGTGCCGACCGCTGCTACTATGAGTTCGAGACCCTCACCTTGGCGCCGATCGACCTGGCCTGCATCGACCTCGACCTGATGACCAGCCCGGAGCGCGACTGGCTGAACGCCTATCACCGGCGCGTGCGCGAGGCGGTGGGACCCGATGTCGACGAGGCCACGCGCGCGTGGCTCGCCGAGGCGACCCGCGCGATCTAGCTTTTGTCGTCCTGAGCGAAGCGAAGGACCTCGCCGCGCAACAGTGCGCTGCTGAAGCCTTAGGTCCTTCGGCTCCGCCTCGGGACGACAGAGTCCACTTAATCCTTCAGCTTTACACGACCGAGCACCACGTCTTCATAGACATGGAGCGAGGGCAGGCCGCCCGTGTGCATGAAGAGCACCTTGGCGTTGGGCTTGAAGTGGCCTTGCCGCGCGAGTCCGATGAGGCCTGCCATGATCTTTCCGGTATAGACCGGGTCGAGCAGCACGCCTTCGGTCCGCGCCAGCATCTGGACGGCTTCCACCATCTTGGCGTTCGGCACCGAATATTTCGGCTGCCAGAAACCGCCGAAGCTCTTGACCGCCTCGCGCGGGATCTTGCCGATGCCGAGCAGGTCGGCCACGGCCTGTGCTTCCTTGACGACCAGCGGCTCCTGGTCGGCAGGATCGCGGCTGACGCCGATGCCGATCAGCGGGATCTTGATGTTGTTGCCAACGAAACCGGCCACCATGCCGCCATGAGTGCCTGAGCTGCCCGAGCCGACCACGACGGCATCGAGCGCCAGTCCCATGTCCATCCACTGCTGCTGCATTTCCTGCACGCATGCGACATAGCCCAGGCCGCCGATCGCGTTAGAACCGCCGCCCGGAATGATGTAGCCCTTGCGGCCGAGCGCGGCGACTTCCTGCGCGATCCGCGACATGGCAGCCCCCATATCCGACCCGCCGGGCACCACGGTGATGGCCTCGACGCCCATCAACTCGAACATGAAATTGTTGCCGCTGGCCTCTTTGCTGTAGCTGCCGGGGACACGCTCCTCAATCACGAAGCGGCACTTCAGCCCTTCCTTGATCGCGGCAGAGAGGGTGATGCGGCAATGATTGGACTGCGGCGCGCCGCAGGTGATCAGCGTGTCGGCACCGTGTGCCAGCGCGTCGGCCGCGAGAAACTCGAGCTTGCGGGTCTTGTTGCCACCCGGAAAGAGGCCCAGCAGATCGTCGCGCTTGATCCAGATCTCCGGACCGACGCCACCCGGGCAGCTCGCCGCCAGAGCCTTAGTGAAGTGCGGCAGCAGCTCTATCGGCGTGGGGGCGTGGGTGTAGCTACGACGTGGGAAACGAGACAAATCCATTCAATCAACTCCAGCTTGGGACTGTTCTAAAAGATCATGACGAGAGCTTAACCCACTCTTCCTCGGTCAACGTCTGCACGCCGAGCTCGGCTGCCTTGCGGGCTTTGGAGCCGGCGTTCTCACCGACCACGACGAGGCTGGTCTTCTTCGACACCGAGTCCGTCACCTTGGCGCCCAGCTCCTCCGCCCGCGCCTTGGCGGCGTCACGGGTCATCGAACTGAGTTCACCGGTGAAGACCACGATCTTGTCCTTGAGCGGGGCATCGGCAGCGATCACGCGGCGCGTCAACGGCTCCACGGTGAGCTGCTTGCGCAGATCCTCGATGATGTCGACGGTGTGGCCTTCGCCGAAGAAGGCGCACATGGCATCGGCCGTAGTGACGCCGATCTGCTCGATGTTACAGAGCCGGCCGTAGCTCTCGCCGACTTCGGCCGCCGCCTTCTCCTTCTTTACCGGGTCGGGATTCTTCTTCCGTTCCCTGGTCGCTGCCAGCATCTCGACCAGCCAGGTGTCGGCGTCGCCATATTCCTGGGCCAGCAGCTTGGCGGTGGCCTCGCCGATCAGTGGGATGCCGATGGCATAGATGTAGCGGTCCAGCGGAATCGCGCGCCGCGCCTCGATGGCCGCCAGCAGGTTGCGCACCGACAGGTCGCCCCAGCCCTCGCGCTTGTGAATGTCGCCGGCCTTGTCCTTTAGCCGGAAGAGATCGGCCGGCGTCTTCAGGAGCCCGGCGCGCCAGAAGTTCTCGATGTGGGTGCCGCCCAGGCCCTCGATATCGAAGGCGTAGCGCGACACGAAGTGGCGCATGCGCTCGACCTGCTGGAACGGGCATTCGAGACCGCCCGAGCAGCGCCGCACCACGCCACCCTCCTCGCTCGCCACCTTGGTCTTGAGCGGACAGGGGCAATGGGTGGGAAATTCGTACTTGTGCGTCTTCTTCGGCCGCTCCTCGGGGACGAAACCCAGCACCTGCGGAATGACATCGCCGGCACGCTGGATGATCACCATGTCGCCGACACGGACGTCGAGGCGCTCGATCTCATCGGCATTGTGCAAGGTGGCGCGCGCCACCATGACGCCACCTACATTGACCGGCTCGAGATCGGCCACCGGCGTCAGCGCGCCGGTGCGGCCAACCTGGATGACGATGTCGTTCAGCCGGGTCCGCGCCTGCTCGGCCGGGAACTTGTGGGCGATCGCCCAGCGCGGCGCGCGGCTCACGAAGCCCAGGCGCTCCTGCCAGTCGATGCGGTCGACCTTGTAGACGACGCCGTCGATATCGTAGGGCAGCGCAGCGCGCTGGGCGGCCATTCCGGCGTAGTAGTCGAGCACTTGTTCCGGCGTCCGGCAGAGCTTGGACTGTGGATTGACCTTGAAACCCCACCCCTTGAGGAGCTTGAGATACTCGCTCTGCGTCTTCCAGGAGCGTGGCTCGGCCTCGCCCCAGGCATAAGCGAAGAAGCGCAAGGGCCGGCTCGCGGTGATGGTGGAATCGAGCTGGCGCAGCGATCCCGCCGCGGCATTGCGCGGATTGGCGAAGACCTTTTCCTCGTCGGCCTCCTGCCGCCTGTTCATGGCCAGGAAGGCCGCTCGCTCCATGTAGACCTCGCCGCGGATCTCGATGCTGCCGGGCGCCTTGCCCTTCAGCTCGTGCGGAATGTCCTTCACGGTACGGAGGTTGGGCGTCACATCCTCGCCGGTCGTGCCGTCGCCGCGCGTTGCACCCACGGTGAAGACGCCGTTCTGGTAACGCAGGCTGATCGACAGACCGTCGATCTTGGGCTCGCAAGCGAGCGCCACCTGTTCGTCCTCGCCGAGGTCGATGTCGCGTTCCAGCGCACGGCGCACGCGGACGACAAACTCGCGCACCTCGTCCTCGCTAAAAGCATTGTCGAGCGACAGCATCGGCCGTGCATGCCTGACCTTGGCGAAGGCCGTGGTCGGTGTCGGCGCCACCTTCTGCGTCGGGCTGAACATGTCGACCAGTTGCGAAAATTTTGCTTCGATCGCCTTCAACCGCTGGCGCAGCTTGTCGTACTCGGCGTCCGAGACCTCCGGGTCGTCCTTCTCGTGGTACAGCTTGTCGTGATGGGCGATCTCGTCGGCGAGACGTTTGTGCTCGGCCCGCGCCTGACGCTCGGTGAGATCCTCGACCTTCAGCGCCGCAACGACTTTTGCTGCTTTCGACATGTCAGCCCGCGGTCGCCAGCAGGCGGTCGGCGGCGGCGCGCGCCTCCGCCGTCACTTCGGCGCCGGACAGCATGCGCGCGATCTCCTCGCGGCGGCCCTTGGCGTCGAGCGCCAGCACGTCGGTGCTGGCGGAATGGCGCGTCGTCGTCTTCTGGATCAGCCAATGGCGGTCGGCGACGGCGGCGACCTGGGGCGAATGCGTCACCACCAGCACCTGCACGTCCCTGGCCAGCCGCTTCAGCCGTTCGCCCACGGCTGCCGCGGTGGCGCCGCCGATGCCGGAATCGACCTCGTCGAACACGATGGTCGCGGCATCGCCCACCTTGGCCAGGCAGACTTTCAGCGCCAACAGGAAACGCGACAGCTCGCCGCCCGACGCGATCCGGGCGATCGGCGCCGGCGGCGTGCCGGGGTTGGTGGCAACGGTGAACTGCGCGCGATCGGTGCCGGCCTCGGACCATTCGGCCTCGGGCAGCGGCGCCAGCTCGGTCACGAACTTCGCCTTCTCGAGCTTGAGCGGCGCGAGTTCAGCCGCCACCGCCTTGTCGAGCCGGCCCGCACCTTTGCGGCGTGCCGCGGCCTGCGCTTCCGCCGCCGTGACGTAGCCGGCACGGGCGGCCTTGGCCGCGGTAGCGAGCTTCTTCAGGCTGGCCTCGCCGGAATCGAGGGCCGTGAGCTGGGAGGCCATCTTCTCGGCGAGGGCGGCCAGTTCGGGCACCGTGACGTTGTGCTTCCGCGCAAGAGCCCGCAGCCCGAACAGCCGCTCCTCGATCTTCTCCAGCCGTGCCGGATCGAATTCCAGCGCATCCCGTGCGGCCTCAAGCTGCGCCTGCGCCTCGGTCGCCTCGCTCAGCGCCCGATCGAGCGCGGCCAGCGGTGCATCGAGATGGCCAGCGGCCTTGTCGACATTGCGTTCGATCAGCCGATGCGCCGTGCCGAGCGACGCGATCGTGCCCCGGCCCTGCTCCAGCTCGGCCAGCGCCTGTGTCACGGCTTCGCCCAGGGCGCTGCCGGCACGCAGCAACTGCCGCTCCGACGCCAAGATCTCCTCGTCGTCGGGCCTCGGCGCCAGCGCCTCGAGCTCCTTCACGGCATGGCGCAGGAAATCCTCGTCGCGCCGCGCCGCCTCGGCGGCGGCCTCGGCATCGGCGCGCGCCTGTTCGGCCGCGCGCCAGGCCCGCCACGTCGCGCGGACGGCATCGGCCTGCTTGTCCAGGCCGGCAAAGGCATCGAGCGAGCCTCGATGGGTGGCGATATCGAGCAGCCCATGCTGCTCCATCTGTCCCTGGATCTCGACCAGCGTATCGCCGAGCCGGCGCAGCAGCGCGACCGATGCCGGCTGGTCGTTGACGAAGGCGCGACCCCGGCCGTCAGCGCCGACCGTGCGGCGCAGCGTGAGGACATCCTCGTCCGCCAGGCCCTGCTCGGCCAGGATCGCATGGGCGGGATGGGCCTTGGCCAGGTCGAAGGAAGCGGCGACCGACGCTTGCGCTGCACCTCGGCGCACGGCGGACGATTCGGCGCGCGCGCCCAACGCGAGGCCGAGAGCATCGATCAGGATCGATTTGCCGGCACCAGTTTCACCCGTGAGCGCGCCCAGGCCGCCCTGGCCGGCGCGTGCGAATCCGAGGTCGAGCTTCTCGATCAGGACGAAGTCACGGATCGAAAGCGAAACCAGCATGCCCGGTCAGAAGAGTCCGAAGAACCAGCGATTCTTCTCGTCGGGTGGCCTCTGACCCTCGCCGGTCATCAGGAAGTAGCTGTCCTGATACCATTCGCTACCCGGAAAATTGAACCCCAGCACGGCGGCATTCTCCTTGGCTTCGCCCTTCACGCCGAGCGCCAGATAGCTTTCGACGAGACGATGGAGCGCCTCCGGCACGTGCGTGGTCGTCTGGTAGCGTTCGATCACGACGCGATAACGGTTGATCGCACCGACATACTGCTGGTTC
This sequence comes from Reyranella massiliensis 521, assembly GCA_945860205.1. GTDB lineage: Bacteria > Pseudomonadota > Alphaproteobacteria > Reyranellales > Reyranellaceae > Reyranella > Reyranella massiliensis_B. The sequence continues at coordinate 76,909 of CAMARK010000001.1, forward strand.
GCCTGGTAGTAGCGGCCGACGGCCATCTCCTTGCCGGCGAGATGGTCGATGGCGAGCTCGACCTTGAGGCGCGCATCGCGCGCATAAGGCGACCCGGAAAAGCGCTTGACGACTTCCGCCAGAGACTCGAGTGCCTGCTGCGTGACGCGCTGGTCGCGGCCGACGTCGGAGATCTGTTCGTAGTAGCAAAGCGCCTTCAGATAATAAGCGTAAGCGAGATCGCGATGCCCGGGATGGAGCTGGATGAAGCGATCCAGCGCGATGATGGCCTCGTCGTACTTGTTCGATTGGTAGTAGGCGAAGGCGGCCATGATCTGGGCCTTGGTGGCCCACACTGAATAGGGATGCTGGCGGTCGACTTCCTCGAAGCCCTTGGCGGCCTTCTTGTATTCCTGGGCCCCCAGCTCATCGAGCGCCTGGTTGTAGAGCTGTTCCACCGGCCTCTCGACGTAGTTCTTGTCGTCGTCCGACGAGCCGCAGCCAGCCAGGCCCAGCGCCAAAAACGCCAGCGCCAGTCCTGCAACCGCGTGCCGAGTGATACCTACGCCCGCTTTCGACATTTCCCATCCGTCAAACCAGAGTGCCGCCGGGTTATATCACGCTGAAGCCAAAAAAAGAGGGGCCGAACGGCCCCTCGATAGGATGCGTGGAGAACCCGGAAAGTCTGCGTCAGTTGGCTTGCCGACGCAGGAACGCGGGAATTTGCAGGTCGTCGTCATCTCGGGCGGGTTTGGTCCGCTCGGTGACGTCGAGGCTGATCGAGGTCTGGACCGGCGCAGCCCGAACAACGGGCTTGGGCGCGACGGCCACGACGTTTTCCGGCATTGCACGAGCCACCGGCGGCTCGGCGGGAGCGGCCGCCGAGGTCACAGGCTTGGGTGCCGAGAACGCGCCAGTGATGCGCTGGAAGAGGTTGGGCGAGCGGCTGTCGCCGCCGGCAGGGCGCGCGGCCATCGGTCGCGCGTTGGGTTCCGGCGCGCGCACAGCGGCCTTCATCGGCGGGCGGCTGACGCGCCAGTCGTTCTCGTCGACCAACGGCCGCTGGGCCGCGGGAGCAGCAGGGGCAGCGACCGGCGCGGGCGCCGGAGCAGCCGCGACGGGGGAGGCAACCGGAGCCTGCGCCAACACGGGCGCCGGAGCCGGCGGGGCCATGGGGGCCTCGACCGCCGCCGCCATGATCTGCGCCGGAATGGGCGCCTCGGCGATCGGGGCCGGGATGGCGTCGGCAACCGCGGCCATCGGCGCGGGCGCCATCATCGGCTGCGCGACAGGGGCAGCCGGCGGCGCCATGGGAGCCATCGCGACAGGCGCCGCGGGGATCGGCGCGGCAGTCGCTGCGGTCGGCATGGCGACGCGACCGACCGGCGGCGCGGCCGGACGGCTGAGCGCCGGCTGACCGGTCTGCATCGGGCGGTTCATGTCGAGCGAGAGGTAGTTCGGCGCCGGCTGCTGCGCCGCCATCGCGGCGATGCCGGTGGCAACCACCGACACGCGCATGCGGCCCTGCATGGTGGCGTCGAAGGTCGAGCCGAAGATGATGTTGGCCTCGGCGTCGACTTCCTCGCGGATGCGGTTGGCCGCCTCGTCGACCTCGTGCAGGGTCATGTCGAGGCCGCCGGTGATGTTGATGAGAACGCCCTGAGCGCCCTTCATCGAATGGTCTTCCAGCAGCGGGTTGGAGATCGCCGACTCGGCGGCAACGCGACTGCGGTCGGGACCCTCGGCTTCGCCGGTACCCATCATCGCCTTGCCCATCTCGCCCATCACCGTGCGGATATCGGCGAAGTCCAGGTTGATGAGGCCAGGCATGACCATGAGATCGGTGACGCCGCGCACGCCCATGTGCAGCACGTCGTCGGCCATCTTGAAGGCGTCGGCGAAGGTCGTCTTCTCGTTGGCGATCTTGAACAGGTTCTGGTTGGGAATGACGATCAGCGTGTCGACCACCTTCTCCAGCTCAAGGATGCCCTGCTCGGCCGACTGCATGCGGCGGCGGCCCTCGAAGTGGAACGGCTTGGTGACGACGCCGATGGTGAGGATGCCCTGTTCGCGTGCAGCCGCCGCGATCACGGGGGCAGCGCCTGTGCCGGTGCCGCCGCCCATGCCGGCGGTAACGAACACCATATTGGCCCCGTCGAGAAGCTGCAGGATCTCGGGCAAGGCTTCCTCGGCCGCCTGACGGCCGACCTCGGGCCGCGCGCCCGCGCCCAGGCCCTGGGTGATGGTGATGCCGAGCTGCACCCGCCGGTCGGCGAGCGACTGCCCGAGCGCCTGCGCGTCGGTATTGGCGACGATGAACTCGACGCCTTCCAACGCGGCACTGATCATGTTGTTGACGGCGTTTCCGCCTGCGCCACCGACACCGACGACGGTGATACGCGGCTTAATCTCCGACTCCTTTTGGGGGAGGCTGAGGTTGATTGTCATTCGGCTTTCTCCACGCAAACGAGGGGGGGTATCTGCTCGGAGTAGCGACGCGGACCCTTTTAAGGAAAGACCCTTCACCGCCACCGGGCTTTTTGTTATCGTTGACTACAGCCTGTTGGGGATTGCCATGTCCCACACAACATATTGCCTAAAAGTTCTCTCTAATCCAACTGCCAATGCGACCAATCCGGCTCGCTTGTCCTTCCGCCGACGCCGGCTGCGCCTGGGTGGCAGCGTGATGGTGCAGTGCAAAAGAAAGCAGCCCTGCCGCAGCCGAAAAGGCCGGCCCGCCGGTCGAATCGGCCAACCCGGCGAGGCGCAAGGGAGCACCCGTTCGCACCTTCTTGTTGAGAATGGCCGCCGCGACCTCGGGCACGCCGTCGAGCTGGCAACCGCCGCCGACCAGAACGGCCCGCCCACCGGCCAACTTATCCACACCACTGGCTTCGAGGCGGCTGCGCACCAGTTCGAACGTCTCCTCGATGCGCGGCCGGATGACACCGACCAGAATCGAGCGCGGGATGTGATTGGGACGCGTGCGATCTTCCTCGCCGATCAAAGGCACGTCGATGATGTCGTACTCGTCGTTGGGTTTGGCGACGGCACGGCCGATCTGGGTCTTCATGCGCTCGGCATGGGCGACTGGCGTGGCAAGACCACGTGCGATATCGCGGGTGACGTGTTCGCCGCCGACCGGAATCGAATCGACGTGGACGAGGTGGCCTTCATAGAAGACGGCGATCGAGGTTGTGCCGCCGCCCATGTCGATCAGCGTGACGCCGAGGTCGCGCTCATCGGAAACCAGCGAGCTGAGCCCCGCGGCGTGAGCTGCAACGACACGATCGGCGATCTCGAGATGGGCCCGGCGCACGCAGACCTGGAGGTTGCGCATGGCGCCGCTCGTCGCCGTGACCAGGTGCACATCGACGCCCAGCCGTTCGCCGAACATGCCGCGGGCATCGCGCACCGGGATGCCGTCGACGGTGTAGCCGATCGCCTCGGAATGGATGATGTCGCGGTCGGCCGTCTCGGCCGGCAGGTGGATGTGAGTCTGCACCCGGCGGACGTCGCGCTCGCCGATCTCGTGGTGGCCAATCGCGACCTCGAGGCTCTGGTTGTGCGAGGCGGCCGAGCCGCCGCTGACACCGACGATGACCTCGCGAACGTGTTCGCCGCACATCTCCTCGGCCGTCGATACCGCCGAGGAGATCGCGCGGGTGGCGGCCTCCATGTCGATGATGTTGCCGGAGCGCATGCCCTGGGCGGCCTGGTGGCCGATGCCAACCACGCGCAGTCCCTGCCCGTCGACTCGCGCCACGAAGCAGACGACCTTGCTGGTTCCGATATCGAGCGCCGCAATGACGCCATTTCTTGCCTTCGCCACGATGTCCCCCGTCTCTACGCGTACACTTTAGGTTTCATTGGACGTCACACCGGACCGGGAGACGCATCGCGGCCCGGTCCGCGCTTCCTCAGATAGAGCTTGTCCGGCAGCCTGAGATCGACGACGCCGTATTCGCGCGACAACAGCTTGTGCTGCGCTTCGAGCTTGGCGATCTGCTGGAGGGCCGCGACCGCGTCCTCTTCGGGCAGCCAGATCTCGACACCGTTGTTCAACACCAGGTTCCAGCGGCGCTGGCCGACCCAAACGGCGGCACGCAACTGGCGGGTAAGCGCCGGCTCGTAGGCGAGCAGCAACAGCAGTTCGCCAACGTGCTCGGGCGCGCCGGTGCCCCCCAGCAGCAGCAGCTGCTCGGCGCCGGGCGGCATGCGGCTGGCGCGAACGGTGCGGCCGTTCCTGTCGATCAGCGTGTATTCCGCGCCGTTCTGCCAGAGAGCGACGGCCCGGCGTTCACGCAAGGTCACGTACAGCGTGTCCGGCAGGCGCCGCTCGACGGTGGCGCCCGCCACCCAGTCGATCGCCTCGAGACGTTGGCGGGAGGCTTGCAGGTCGACGCCCAGTAGCGAGTCACCGGGCTTGACGTTGAGGGCAGCCAGGATGGCTTCGCGCTCGACATAGTCGCGCCCTTCCACGGTGACGTCGGCGAGCTTGAACGGCGTGACGGCGCCCACGATGCTGCGCCCCACCGCGTCGATCCGGCTCTGGACCTCGATCAACCAGCCCTCGCGCCAGGCCCACCAGCCGCCGCCGGCGCCGCCGCCCAGCATCAGGACGACGAGGCCCAGCATCATCGGCTGCCGCCACAGCGGACGGCCGGTCTTGCGGATGGGGCCGCGCTTCTTGCGGCGGTCGTAGTCGCGCCGCGGCGCGGCGGTCTTGGCGGATGCCTTTGCTGGCGATTTTGCGGAAGCGGCGCTCACGACGGATGCCTCGCGTGATCGACCATCCAGGTCATGAGATCGGGCCACGAGATGCCGGCCCACTTCGCCTGCTCCGGCGCCAGCGACAGCGGCGTCATGCCGGGTTGGGTGTTGAGCTCGAGGATGACGAGCCCCAACGTGCCGGGCTTCGAATCGTCCCAGCGGAAGTCCGCGCGGCTGAGGCCTTCGCAGCCTAGCTCCTGATATGCCGCGAGCGCCCACTGCTTCGCCGCCGCATAGACGTCGGCCGGTACCGGCGCCGGCACGAGATGCTCGGTAATGCCGTCAGTGTACTTGGCTTCGTAGTCGTAGAAGCGGGTGCGCGGCCGGAGTTCGGTCACCGCGATGGGCTTGTCGCCCATCACCGCGACCGTGAGCTCGCGGCCGGGCACGAACTTCTCGACCAGCACGCGCTCGCCGAACGCCGCCTCGGCGGCCTCGACCGCGGCGAGGTTGTCGCCGTCGCGCACGATATGGACGCCGATGCTGGAGCCCTGGTCGATCGGCTTCACGACATACGGCCGCGGCATAGGATCGCCCGCGGCGAGCGACCGGCGCTCGATCACGCGGCCGTCGGCAACGCGCAAGCCAAGCGACGCGAAGACGTGGCGTGCCAGCGGCTTGTCCATGGCGATCGCGGAGGCCAGCACGCCGGAATGCGTGTAGGGAATCGCCAGGATCTCGAGCACGCCCTGGATGCAGCCGTCCTCGCCGTAGCGGCCATGGAGCGCGTTGAACACGACATCCGGTCCACCGCCCGCGGCCGGCCGCAGGAATTCGACTAGCGCCCGCAGATCACGTTTCACGTCGTATTCGACGACCTTGTGACCGCCTTCGCGCAATCCTTCGGCGCAAGCCTTGCCACTCACCAGCGAGACCTCGCGCTCGGGCGACCAGCCGCCCATCAGGACCGCGACGGTGCGTGTCATGCCGCCTCCCCGATGCGCTTGATTTCCCACATCAGCTGCACGCCGCTCTGCGCAAGCACGCGCCGGCGCACTTCCTCGCCCAGCGCCTCGATGTCGGCGGCCGTCGCGGCACCCAGATTGATCAGGAAGTTGCAATGCTTCTCCGAGACCTGTGCCTCGCCGATGCACAAGCCGCGGCAACCGGCACGGTCAATCAACTCCCACGCTTTGTGGCCTTCGGGATTGACGAAGGTCGAACCGCCGGTACGGCTGCGCGGCTGGGATTCGGTGCGGGCGGCATCGATCTCGGCAATGCGCCGCGCGATCGCGATCTGGTCCCCCGGCGCGGCGCGCAGCCGGGCCGACGTGAAGATCCAGTCGGCCGGCACCGCGCTGTGGCGGTAGCTGAAGCCGAGATCGGCGACACCGACTCGATGGACGGCGCCGCGGCGATCGACGGCCTCGGCCGACACCAGGACCTGCGAAAGCTCGTTGCCATAGGCGCCGCCATTCATCGCGATGGCGCCGCCGATCGTGCCGGGAATGCCGCTCAGGAATTCGAGGCCGGCCAGACCATGATCGCGCGCGGTCAGGGCGACGTTGAGATCGGGCGCGCCAGCGCCGCTCACCAGTTCGTTACCCTCGACAGCGATGCCGGTGAACCCGCGCATCAGGCGGATGACCACGCCCCTCACGCCACCGTCGCGCACCAGAAGGTTCGAGCCGACACCCAGCACCGTGACCGCCACATCGGCCGGCAGCGCGGCCAGAAACGATGCCAGGTCCTCGACGTCGGCCGGCCGGAACAGGACTTCCGCCGGCCCGCCGGTGCGGAACCAAGTCTGCGGCCCGAGCGGCGCATCGGCCACGAGCCGGCCGCGCGGCTTGGGCAGCCGGTCGATCAGGTGAGGCTTGGACGTCGCGAGCGCCATCATGCCGCCGATCCACCATGGGGGCCTTGATCGTTCGCAATGGCACGCGGGCCGGCATTTTCGGCGGCGAGTTGCTGGAGCTGACCAGGCAACGCATGTGCCCAAGCGGTGATGTTGCCGGCGCCCAGGAAGACCACGACGTCGCCGGGCCGCGCGACCTGCCAGATCAACGTCGGCAGGTCGCCCGGCGCGCCGAGCGGCGTCACGTCGCGATGGCCGGCGCGGCTCACCAGGCTGACCAGCATGTCGCGGTTTACGCCTTCGATCGGCGCTTCGCCCGCGGCATAGACGTCGGCGATGATCACCGCGTCGGCATCGGTGAAGCAGGCGGCGAACTCGGCCTTGAGCGAGGCGAGGCGCGTAAAGCGGTGCGGCTGCATCACGGCGATGACCCGGCCCGACCCGCCATAGGCCTGACGGGCGGCCCGCAGGGTGACAGCGATCTCGACAGGATGGTGGCCGTAATCGTCGATCACCGTGATGCCGTGCGCCTCGCCGGTCTTGGTGAAACGCCGCTTCACGCCGCCGAACGACGCGAGCGCTCTACGGATGGTGTCGTCGGGCAAGCCCATCTCCTGCGCCACGGCGATGGCGGCCAGCGCGTTCTGCACATTGTGCTGGCCAAACATCGGCAGACGCATGCCGGTGATGATCCGCGAATCGTTGGTGGCGCGATGTTCGACCATGACGTCGAAGTCGGCGCCTGTACGATCCAGCTTGAGATTGATCGCGCGCACGTCGGCGTTGGCGCCGATGCCGTAGGTGATGATGCGGCGGTCGGCGACGCGCGGGATCAGCGCCTGGACCTCGGGATGGTCCGAGCACAACACGGCAAAGCCGTAGAACGGGATGTTCTCGACGAAGCGCACGAATGCTTCGCGCAACGCGTCGAAGGTGCCGTAGTGGTCGAGATGCTCGGGATCGACGTTGGTGACCACGGCGATGGTCGCGGGCAGCCGCAAGAACGAGCCGTCCGATTCGTCGGACTCCACCACCATCCAGTCGCCATCGCCCAACCGCGCATTGGTGCCGTAGGCGTTGATGATGCCGCCGTTGATCACCGTCGGATCGAGCCCGCCGCTGTCGAGCATGGCGGCAACCAGCGAGGTTGTCGTGGTCTTGCCGTGCGTGCCGCCGACGGCGATCGACCACTTGAGCCGCATCAGCTCACCCAGCATCTCGGCGCGGCGCACCACCGGCACGAGCCGGGCGCGCGCAGCCATGACCTCGGGATTATCCTTCTTGACCGCGCTCGAGACGACCACGACCTGGGCATTGGAGACGTTGTCGGCGCGATGGCCGATCATCACTTTCATGCCGAGCTCGGCGAGCCGGCGCGTGTTTGCGCCCTCGGCAACGTCGCTGCCCTGCACCTTGTAGCCGAGATTGTGAAGGACCTCGGCGATGCCGGACATGCCGATACCGCCGATGCCGACGAAGTGGATAAGACCGATATCCAGCGGCAGCGCCCTCATGCGGCGGCTCCTGACGGTGAAAAGGTGAAGCCGGTCATCTCGACGACCAGATCGGCAAGCCGCGCGGCGGCATCGGGCCGTCCCGCCGCGTGAGCGGCAGCAGCCATCGCCGCCAGACGCTGCGGCGCCTCGAACAGCGCGTGCAAATGCGCCGCCAGGGCAGCGGCCGTGAACGAGGCATGCGGCATGACGAGGCAGGCGCCCGTCGCCTCGAACGCCCGAGCATTCGCGCTCTGGTGATCGTCGGCAGCGTAGGGATAGGGAATCAGGATGGACGGCCGGCCGATGGTCGCCAGTTCGGCCACGGTCGAGGCGCCGGAGCGGCCGATGACGAGATGCGCCGCCGCCAGTCTGGCCGGCAGGTCGGCGAAGAACGGCGCCAGCTCGGCCACGATACCCGCCGCGGTATAGGCCGCGCGCACGCGCTCGAGATCCTCGGGCCGGCATTGCTGCACCAGCCGGACGCGTGCACGCAATGCCTGCGGCAGCGAAAGGATCGCCTCGGGAACGACCTGGCTGAACGATGCGGCGCCCTGGCTGCCACCGAACACCAGGAGGTCGATGACGCGGCCCTCTCCGGGCGCGCGGTAGGGCGAGCCGCGCAGCAGACGCACCGGCTCGCGCACGGGGTTGCCCACCAGGCAGGCGCGCCGATCGTCGGCAGCAACATATTGCGTCCTGGCGAAGGACGTCGCCACGCGCGCCGCCCCTCCAAGAACGAGGCGGTTCGCCTTGCCGAGAACGGCATTCTGCTCGTGCAACATCGCCGGCAACCGACGCAGGCGGGCCGCAATCAGGGTCGGCACCGAGGCGTAGCCACCGAAGCCCACGACGGCCGACGGGCCGATGCGCCCCAGAGCGCGCCACGCATCGAACAGGCCGAAGGCGAGCTCGAACATCGCCGTCAGTCGCTTGCGCAACGAACCGGTGGGGCTCGCTGAATGGATGTAGTGGATCGGCCGGCGCGACAGCGCGCCCTGCCATTGCCGGCCACGCGAATCCGTCACCAGCGTAAACGGCAGGCCGCGCGCCTCGAGTTCGCCAGCCAGCGCCTCGGCCGGGAACACATGTCCGCCGGTACCGCCGGTCGCCAGGACCACGGGACCTACCACGGGGCCCACTAGATCGCCTCCCGGAGGCCGGCGTGCTCGCGCGTCAGCGACAGCAGCATGCCGAGACAGATCGCCATGGCGAGCGCCGAGGAGCCGCCGTAGGAGATGAACGGCAGCGTCATGCCCTTGGCGGGAATAAGCTGGACGGTCGAAGCCATGTTGATGGCCGCCTGCAGGCCGAACTGCACGGCGAGACCGGTGGCCGCCAGGGTGATGAAGAGGCTGGTCTCCTTCGACGCGCGCGACATCGAGCGCAGCGTCACGAAGGCGAACAGACCCAGGATCAGCAGGCAGACGACGAGACCGAACTCCTCGCCGGCGACGGCCATCACGAAATCGGTGTGCGCGTCGGGAAGCTGCGCCTTGACCGTGCCCTCGCCCGGGCCACGCCCGAACAGCGAGCCGTTCATGAAGGCTTCGAGCGAGGTATTGACCTGGTAGTTGTCGCCCGATGAGGGATCGAGGAAGCGGTCGAAGCGGCTGCGGACGTGGCTGAACGTGAAGTAGCTGCCGACCAATGCACCAGCGGCACCCACCGCGCCGAAGCCCGCGATCCACATTGGCAGGCCGACGACGAAGAGCTGTGCGCCCCAAACCGCGGCGACAACGATGCTCATGCCGAGATCGGGCTGCAGGATCAGCAGCGCGAGAACCGTGCCCACCAACAGGGTGCAGAGGAAATAGCCCGGCACCCGGCGTTCGGTGCGGCTTTGCGCCAGCAGCCAGGCCGAGATCACGGCGAGGCTGGGCTTGGCGAACTCCGAGGGCTGCAAGCTGGAAAGGCCGGGCACGGAAATCCATCGCCGCGCGCCCTTGATCTCGACGCCGACAACGAAAGTGGCAGCTAGCAGCACCACGCTGCCGCAGAACACCAGCAGGGCAAGCCGCCGGACATGGCGCGGCGAGGCCAGCGAAATCGCCAGCATCACCAGAAGCGCCATCGGCAAAAAGATGAACTGGCGTTTGGCAAACATGAACGAGTCGGCGCCGATACGCTCGGCTGCCGGCGGCGATGCCGCCAGAGTGAGCATTACGCCGAAGGCCATGATCGCCAGGATCGCGCCCAGCGACCAGCGATCAACCGTCCACCACCATTGGCCGATCACGCTGCGATCGTCGCGTGGAACCTGGATCATGCCGCCATCCCCAAACGCTGGGCACCCGGCAATGCCCGCGCCATGGCGCGAAAGGCATCGCCGCGATGCTCGTAACTCTTCCACTGATCCCACGAGGCGCAGGCTGGCGAGAGCAGGACCACGGCCTCGCCGCCATCATCGCGTTGCGCACGCAGATGCGCGGCATCAAGCGCCGACTGCAGGTCACCGCAGCGGCTGTAGGGCAGCTTGCCTTCGAGCTGGCCTGCGAACAGCTCGGTCGCCTCGCCGATCAGAAAGGCATGACGGATACGATCGAAGTACGAAGCAAGCGGCGCCACGCCGCCCTCCTTCGCCTGGCCGCCGAGTATCCAATAGATGTCGTGATAGCTCGAAAGCGCCCGCGCCGTTGCCTCGGCATTGGTCGCCTTGCTGTCGTTGATGTAGACGACGTTGCCCACCGAGGCGACCCGCTCCTGGCGGTGCGGCAGGCCGGGATAGCTGCGCAAGCCCTCGACGATCCGCTCGCGCGGCACGTCGAGCCAGCGGCAGGCGGCCCAGGCGCAGGCAGCGTTCTGCGCGTTGTGGTCGCCGGGCAGGGTCGGCACATCGGAAAAGTCGACGGCATAGCCGTCGGCATCGATCAGGCGGCCGGCGCGGAATGAAACACCGCCGGCGACCGGTCGGTCGAGGGCCACCGGGACGGCAACGACACCCGGCCGCGTCGAGATCCTGTCGTGGACCGCGCGCGAAGGCTCATCGTCGATGCCGATCACGGCACAATCGCCGGCTTGCTGGCGGGCGAAGATGTTTTCCTTGGCCGCGACATAGCCCGCCATGTCGCCGTGGCGGTCGATATGGTCGGGCGTGACGTTCAGCCAGACAGCGACGTTGGCGCGGAAGGTCTCGAGCAGTTCAAGCTGATACGACGACAGTTCGAGGACGTAGACGCCGCCTTCGCCCAGGGTGCTGAGATCGAGTGCGCCCCGGCCGATGTTGCCGCCGACTTCGCAGTGCACGCCCGCTTGGGCGAGGATGTGGCCGATCAGCGCCGTCGTCGTCGACTTGCCGTTGGTCCCGGTGATGGCGACGAAACACGCCTTCGGGGCGGCGCGGGCCAGCAACTCGACGTCGCAGATGATCTTCTTGCCCGCCGCGCGCGCCGCCGCCGCCACGGGATGCGGCGCGGGCAGATGGCTGGGAATTCCCGGGCTGATGACCAGCGCCGTCGTGCGCGACCAGTCGATCGAGGCCGGATCTGCGAGCGCCACGCCGGCGGCGACGGCGGCCGCGCGCGAAGCGGCGTTGTCGTCCCAGGCGACGCACCCGACGCCCGCCGCCGTCAAGGCGCGTGCCGTCGCCAGGCCGGAGCGTGCGAGCCCCAGCACGACGAAGGACGATCCCTTGAGGAAGGCGAGATCGATCATCCGCTCACCTCAGCTTCAACGTGGCGAGACCCGCCATTGCGAGGATGGCGGCGATGATCCAGAAGCGGAACACGATGGTGGGCTCGGCCCATCCCTTCTGCTCGAAATGATGGTGCAGTGGCGCCATGCGGAAGACGCGGCGTCCCGTCCATTTGTAGGAAAGTACCTGGACGATCACCGAGACGGTCTCCAGCACGAACAGCCCGCCCACGATCGCCAGCACGATCTCGTGCTTGGTGACGACGGCCACGGCACCCAGCGCGCCACCGATGGCGAGCGAGCCGGTATCGCCCATGAACACCATCGCCGGCGGAGCATTGAACCACAGGAAGCCGAGCCCGGCGCCGACCAGCGCTGCCAGCAGCACCGCGAGTTCGCCCGAGCGCGGGATGTGATGAAGATAGAGGTAGTTGGTGAGGATGGTGTTGCCCACGACATAGGCGATCAGGCCAAACACGGCCGACGCCATGATCACCGGACCGATCGCGAGGCCATCGAGCCCGTCGGTCAGGTTGACGGCATTGGAAGCGCCCACCATCACGAAGCCACCGAAGGCCACGAAGCCCACGACGCCCAGGGGCAGCAGCACGTCCTTGAGGAAGGGCAGCGCCAGCATGTAGCGAAGCGGAGTCGGCGACAGTTGCGCGATCAGGTAGGCCGCGACGGCGGCGATCGCGACCGACAGGGCGAGCTTCACCTTGCCCGGCACGCCCTTGGAGTTGCGCTTGGTGACCTTGAGGAAATCATCCCACAGGCCGATCGCGCCGAATGCCAGGGTGACGCCGAGCACGATCCAGACATAGCGGTTGCTGAGGTCGGCCCACAGCAGCGTGGCGATGGCGAGCGTGATCAGGATCAGGAGACCGCCCATGGTGGGCGTGCCCTTCTTGGTCAGGAGGTGGCTGGCGGGACCGTCGTCTCGGATCGGCTGGCCCTGCTGCTGCTTGCTGCGCAGCCAGCGGATCAGGACGCCGCCGATCAGGAAGCTCAGGATCAGCGCCGTGATGAATGCGCCGATCGAGCGGAACGTCAGGTAGCGGAACAGGTTGAACGGGCCGAACACGTCCGCCAACGGATAGAGAAGGTTATAGAACATCCTTAGAGTCCCACCTCGCCGCCGCTTGCCGCCACGATGGCGTCTACGACGATCTTCATTTTCGAACCCAGCGAACCCTTCACCGCGATCACGTCGCCGGCGCGCAGCGCTGTTGCGACCTCACCCGCGAGCGAGGCTGAATCCGGTCGATGCACGCCGCGCTGCGCCGGCGCCAGGCATTGCCACAGCGCCTGCATGTGTGACCCGCACAGGAACACCTGCGCCGCCCCGCTCGTCGCCACTGCGTCGGCCAAGCCGGCGTGATAGGCGTCGGCGTCAGCGCCCTCGCCCAGCTCGCGCATGTCGCCCAGTGCCAGTACGCGACGTCCGCCAGGCTTGGGCTCGGTGCGCGACAGCACGGCAAGCATGGCGCGGACCGACACCGGGTTGGCGTTGTAGCTCTCGTCGAGCAGCTCGATCGCACCAGCCCCGAACTTCAGCATCCGCCGCGCGCCCCGACCCGGCGACGCCTTGACCTTCGCCAGCGTCGCCGCCGCAATTGCCACGTCGGCGCCCAGCGCCTCGACGACGGCGAGCGCCGCCACGCTGTTCAGCGCCCAATGCTCGCCCGCCGCTCCCAGCCGATACTCGATTCGCCGGCCATGGATCAAGGCCGCAACATCGCTGCCCGAATCCTGCAGGTCGCAGGCGAGAAGTCGCGCCTCGGCCGCCTCGCTGCGGCCGAAGCCCACGATGCGGGAAACGCCGAAGCGACGGGCATGACCCGCGAGGCGATCATAGTGGCGGCTGTCGCGATTGAGCACGGCGGCTGCACCTTCCGCCATGCCGGCAAACAGGCAGCCCTTTTCATCGGCGATCGCCTCTTCACTGCCCATGTGTCCGATATGGACCGCGCCCACGTTGGTGATCACGCCGACATGCGCCTCGACCTGGCGGGCCAGCGGCTCGATCTCGCCGGGATGGTTCATGCCGATCTCGAAGACCCCGTAGTGCGCCTCGCGCGGCAGGCGCGTCAGGCTGATCGGAACGCCGACGTGATTGTTGTAACTCGCCACGCTGGCCGAGGTCGGCGCCTGGGCCGACAGCATCGCCCGCAAGGCATCCTTGGTGCTGGTCTTGCCGACCGAGCCCGTGACGCTGGCAATGCGCGCCTTGCTGCGGCGGCGGCCGGCACGACCGAGGTCGACCAGCGCCTTCATCGTGTCGGGGACGCGAATCAACGTGCCGCGTGCGCCCTCGACGTCGCGCGAAACGACGGCCGCCGCGGCGCCACGCGCAAGCGCATCTGCCACGAAGCCGTGACCGTCGGTGGTCTCGCCGCCGAGCGCAAAGAACAGATCGCCCTTGCCGACGGCGCGGCTGTCGAACGTCACGCCGTCCGCCATGAAGGGCGCGACGGCCGTGACCGGCGACAGCGCCTTGCTGACTTCGTCGGAGGTCCAGAGGGCGGTCATGCGGGCACTCCGGCGAGTTCCCGCGCCACTTCGGCGTCGTCGAAGGGATGTGTGACGCCCTTGATGGTCTGTCCGGTCTCGTGGCCCTTGCCGGCGATCAACAGCAGATCGTCGGCGCTGCCGAGGGCAGCCATGCCGGCTTCTATGGCGGCATGGCGGCCGTCGGCGGCCTCGATCCAGTTCTTCCGGTCGGCCGCGATGCCGCGCAGGATCTCGCGGCGGATCGCCTGAGGTTCCTCGCTGCGCGGATTGTCGTCGGTGACAATGGCGAGATCGGCGAGCCGGGTGGCGATCTCGCCCATGACCGGCCGCTTGGCCCGATCGCGATCGCCGCCGCAGCCGAACACCACGACCAGCTTGCCGCGCGCGAACGGCCGAAGCGTGTCCAGCACGGTCTCCAGCGCCTCGGGCTTGTGGGCATAGTCGACATAGATCGGTGCGCCGGAGCGGTGGCGGGCAACGAGTTGCAGGCGGCCCGGCGCGCCGGTGAGGTTAGCCAGCGCCGCCGCCGCGCGCGCCGGATCGCCACCGGTCGCCACGACGAGGCCGAGGGCCGCGAGCGCATTGGATGCCTGGAAGCCTCCAACCAAGGGAAGATCGATTTCATGGCGGGTGCCCAGCACCTCTATCGCGAGGTGCTGGCCGATCGAGGTCGGATCGTCACCGATCAGGCGGATTTCCCGGCCCATGCTGCCATAAGTCCAGAAGCGAATGCCACGCTGCCGGCAGATCGCGGCCAATGCCTCGGCACGGTCGCTGTCGGCATTGACGATCGCCGTGCCCCCGGCTGGCAGCAGGCTGTCGAACAGCCGCGCCTTGGCCGCGAAGTAGGTCTCCATCGACTTGTGATAGTCGAGATGTTCGTGTGTGAGGTTGGTGAAGGCCGCTGCAGCGAGCCGGACGCCGTCGAGCCGGTGCTGGTCGAGACCGTGGCTCGATGCCTCGATCGCCAGATGCGCGACACCCTCGCGGGCAAGCGTCGCGAGATCCTCGTGCAGTTGCACCGGATCGGGCGTCGTGAGGCCGGCTTCCCGCGTCAATCCCGGCGAGACGATGCCGAGCGTGCCGACGCTCGCCGCCTTGAGGCCGAGCGCCTCCCAGATCTGGCGCACGAAATGGACGGTCGAGGATTTGCCGTTGGTGCCGGTGACGGCGGCGATGATGGCGGGCTGGAGGTCGGCGAACGCCGCCGCCATCAGCGCCACGCGGCGGCGCGGATTGGCATCGCGCACGACGACGATGCCGGGATCGAGCACCGGCAACGATGCGCCGGGGGCGGCCAGGATGGCCGCAGCGCCGCGGCTGACCGCGTCGGCCACAAAAGCAGCGCCGTCGTGATGCGTGCCCGGCAGGGCAGCGAACAGATAGCCCGGCCGGACCTTTCGCGAATCGAGGGTCAGGCCGGCAAGAATGGGATCGCGCGGCAACGCGGATGGGGACACGGTGTCATGTGCGCTGCGGCGCATGAGCTCACTCAGCCGCAACGCGACGCACTCCCGCTGCGGGGGCCGCCGCGGTCTGCGCTGCACCGGGCCGCACCGGCACGGCCTTGCGTTGTTCGGCGCCGCGATGACGCGCATTCGCCGGCACGAACTGCGGCGGCACCACCGGCGCCGGCACCGGCGTCGAGGCGATCTCGAGCGGCGGCAGGCCCTCCTTGAGATCGCCCGGCAGGACGCCATACAGGGACACGATGCCTTCGATGATGTTCTTGACCGACGGCGCAGCCACCCAGCCGGCCGTGGCGTAGCCGCCGGTTTCGGGAAGGCCCTTGGGCTCGTCGAGCGAGACCAGAATGACGAATTTCGGATCGTTCATGGGAAACGCCCCAACGAACGAACTGATTAGGGCTTTTTGGCGGTAGCCGCCGCGGGCCGGCTTTTCCGCCGTGCCCGTCTTGCCGCCGACCTCGTATCCAGCGACGTTCGAGTTCTTGCCCGTGCCCTCGGCGACGTTCAACCGCAGGAGCTGGCGCAGGCTGATCGACGTCTTGGTCTGGATCACCCGCCGGCCTTGGTCGCTGGCGGCGGTCCGCTTCACCAGGCTGGGCTGGTAGAGGATGCCGCCGTTGATCATCGCCGCCGATCCGGCCGCCATGTGCAACGG
Organism: Reyranella massiliensis 521; assembly: GCA_945860205.1. GTDB lineage: Bacteria > Pseudomonadota > Alphaproteobacteria > Reyranellales > Reyranellaceae > Reyranella > Reyranella massiliensis_B. The sequence goes on from CAMARK010000001.1 coordinate 93,223, forward strand.
CGTCACCGAGATGCCGTGCCCGAAGGCGATGGTCATGGTGCTGATCTTCTGCCACTGCCGGGGATAGAGCGGCGAGGCAACCTCGGGCAGCTGGGTCGACAGCGGCTTCAGGAATCCGATCTTGTCGAAGAAGGCGCGCTGGGTTTCCGGGCCCATCTCCACGGCCATCTTGGCCGAGGCGATGTTGGACGAGTACCTGAAGATTTCCGGCACCGTGAGCGGCCGACGCTGGGCATGATCGTCGTTGATCGTGAAGCGGTCGATCTTGATGGGCGACGTGGCGTCGAAGACGCTGCTCATCGTCACCCGGCCGGTGTCGAGCGCCATCGCCGTATTGAAGATCTTGAAAGTCGAGCCCTGTTCGTAGACGCCCAGTGTGGCACGGTTGAACAGCGCCTCGTTGGTGAGTGTCTTGGTGCTGTTGGGATCGAACGTCGGTAGCGAGGCCATGGCGAGGACCTCGCCGTTGGTCACGTCCATGACAACGGCGGTGGCGCCGATCGCCGAGAATTTCTGGGCGGCGCGCGCGATCTCGCGCTCGACCATGCGCTGCAGGCGGAGATCGATGGAAAGCTGCACCGTCTCGCCGCTCTGGAGCTGCTGGTCGAAGAAGCGCTCGACGCCAGCCAGGCCTGCGTTGTCGACGCTGGCGTAGCCCATGATGTGCGCCGCGGCCGAGCCCTGCGGATAGATGCGCCGCTCCTCGGACTGGAACTCGAGGCCGGGAATGCCGAGGCGGTTGACGAGGTTGTGCTCGCGCGGGCTGAGGCCGCGCTTGATCCAGACGAAGGTCTTGTCGCCCTCGAGTTTTTCCCTGACGTCGTCGTACTTCAGGTCCGGCAAGGCGGTGACGATCTTGCGCGCGGCATCCTGGGGATCGAGCAGCAGGCGCGGATTGACGAAGGCCGACATCACCGGCACCGACGTCGCGAGGACGGCGCCATTGCGATCGACGATGTCGGCGCGCTCCGACTGGATCGAGCCGCCGCGCGCCGCGACGCGCTGGGTCGGCTCGGCACCGTCGCGCAGCAGCGAGACGTAACCCATCCGCAGGCCGACGGCCACGAAAGCGATCACGAAGATTGCCGAGGCGATGACGAGGCGCTGCCGCGCCGTCTCCTGGGCGTCGCCCTTGAGACGGTCCTGCGGCGAACTGTAACGCGCGCCGGCCGCCGCGTTTGCCGCGGCGGCCGGTTCGGGCGAGCCAGACTTGCGCCACAGCCTCACCGGCGTCCTCCGTCATTTCGCGAGAGGATTTCGTCGATCGAGGCTGCAACGCCCTGGTTGTCGCCTACCGGACCCGATGTAGCCGGCTCTTGGATTATGGCCGGTCGAGGGGGCGTCGTGGGTCCGGTGGAACGTGCTGAAAGGGGTGCGGAGGCCGGCGAGGGGCTGCCGGCCTCCGCTGCGACGCGACCACCACCGGGCAAAGTCGACGAGGGGACGTCGTTGCCCGTACGTGGGGGGGAAGGGAGTGGTGGATCGCGCCGCGGGGGGACAGATTCGGGTTTGAGCGAGTCGAGCCGGATGACCTGCTTGATCGAGGCCGGCTCGAGCTTCAGATGTTTCTGGGCGAGCTTCTCGATGCGCTCGGCCTCGTTGAGGTGAGCCCATTCGACCCGCAGGATGTGCGTGGCCTGCTGGCTCTCGACGATCTTGTGATTGGTGCGGTCGATCCGCTCCTCGAGGTCCTGCACCTTGTACTTCACGGTGAACAGGCCCACCGCCGTGGCGACGGCGGCAACCGACCAGAACACGAGCCCGCGATGGATCATGCGCGGCCTCCGGGGACGCCGAGCTTCTCGGCGACACGCAGGCGGGCCGAGCGGGCGCGCGGATTGGCGGCCACTTCGGATGCGGTCGGCAGCACCGGCTTGCGCGTAAGATCGCGCAGCGTGGTCTCGCGTTCGACAGCGCGCGGCGGTGCATGACGCGACGGGCTGGGCGTGCGGCCGGCCCTCTGGCGCACGTATTCCTTGACCGCGCGATCTTCCAGCGAATGGAACGACACAACGGCCAGGCGGCCGCCCGGCGCCAGGACGGAGTCGGCGGCGGCAAGGCCGCGCTCCAGCTCGCCCAACTCGTCATTCACGGCGATGCGCAGCGCCTGGAAGGCCCGCGTCGCGGGGTCGCTCTCGTCCTTCGCCGAAGGGCCAACGGCACGACGGACGATTTCCGCCAGTTCGCCGGTCGTCTCGATGCGCTTGACCTTGCGGGCCTCGACGATGGCGCGCGCGACGCGGCGGCTGCGGCGTTCCTCGCCGTAGCGCCAGAAGATGTCGGCAAGCTCAACTTCGTCCGCCTGGTTCACCAGATCCGCCGCGGACGACCCGCTCTTTTCCATGCGCATGTCGAGCGGGCCCGAGTTGCGGAAGGAGAAGCCGCGCTCGGCGCGGTCGAACTGCATCGAGGAGACGCCGAGATCGAGCGCCACACCGTCGACGTCGTCCACACCTTCCGCGGACAACAGCTCGGCCATGTCGCCGAAGCGGCCCTCGATCAGGCGCAGCCGCGGCGCATAGCGCGCGGCCAACGCCTGGCCGGCAGCGATGGCATCGGGGTCGCGGTCGATGGCGATCACCTGGCAGTCGGCGCGATCGAGCATGGCGGCGGTGTAGCCGCCGGCGCCGAAGGTGCCGTCGACATAGCGACCGCCATCACGCGGCTGCAGCGCGTCGATCACCTCGCGCGCGAGAACGGGGATATGTCCAGCGGCGCCGCTCATGCGTCGCCCCTCTCTGAATCCGAATTGGCGAGGCTGCGCACGAACGCCGCCATCTTGTCGCGATCGCCGTCGCGGCGGGCTTGCCAGCGCTTGGGATTCCACATTTGGAACTTGTCGCCCTTGCCGACCAGCATGACGCCGGCGTCGGCTTCGAGGGCCTGGGCGAATTCGGCCGGCAGGGAGAAGCGGCCGTCCGGCTCCATGGCGATGGTGCGGGCACTGGCCGAGAGATAGCCGGCGGGATCGAAGGCCTCGTCGTCGAGCGACACCTTGAGGGAGCCCTTGGGGCCGAGCGCCTCGACGCGGAGCCGCTCGAGCATGGCGTCGAAGCCCAGACGCGAGTTTCCGTTCACGACGCCCGGGACATTGGGTGAGTGGTAGAGGACGAAGGCCTCGCGGTCGTCGGCCGGCAGCTCGTCGCGGAAGGCGGCGGGCAGCAGGACCCGGCCTTTCTTGTCGAGCTTGATCAGGATTTCGGACCGAAAGGCCACGACCCTGTCCCCCTAAATCCACGACAGGTGCCCCACGCCCCTGCGGATCCCTGTTTACGGGATGCTATGGGATATCATGGGATTTCCCGGGACGCAATGTCCAAAAGCGGGATTCGGCGAGGAATCTGAAGGCCTTAGCCACAACATCTATTGTGCACTATTGGTTAAAAACCACAACAGGTTGAGATTTTGCTCGATTCGAGCAGGAAATGCGGGTCAGACGGCCTGTAAGCCGGGTTCTGTCCTCACCCCGGCAAGCCGGGACGATGGATGGCCATTCCTCTGGGACGTCCGTTGCCGAACGCCTCGCGCGACCGACCCGGGCGACGACGCGGAAACACCGCTGCCGGTTGCCCGGCGTGTCACCCCTATTTGGTCTTGCTCCCGGTGGGGTTTGCCCTGCCGCTTCCGTTGCCGGTCGCGCGGTGGGCTCTTACCCCACCGTTTCACCCTTGCCTGGCTGGTTTACCGCCCGAAAGCGGGCCAACCCGGCGGTTTGTTTTCTGTGGCACTTTCCCTGGGGTCGCCCCCGCCGGACGTTATCCGGCACCGTGTCTCCGTGGAGCCCGGACTTTCCTCACCGCCGCGGTTGCCCGCGACAGCGCAGCCATCCAGCCGTCTGACCCGCGGGCCCTAGCTAGGCGGCTCCCCCGACCTGGTCAAGCAGCCCGGCCAAACGAGTCCGCGTCTCGACGTCGGGCATGCCGTCGACCTGGGCTGGCCGGAAATGCCGCTGGAAAGCCTTCACGATGTCCTTGGGCGGCACGGCGATCGGCGGCGCATAGCCGAAGCGCTGGAGGGCCTTGTGGAAGTCGCCATCGAGCGGCCGCCCGCCGGCTCTCGGCCACAGCCCGACCCCTGCCGCAGCCAGGCTCGCCCATGGAAAACGTAGGCCGGGATCGATCTTCCGCTTGGGCGCGATGTCGGAATGGCCCACGACGTTGCGCGCTTCGATCGCTGGATGGCGCCCTAGGATGGCCTTGCAGAGTTCAATCAACGCTGCGATCTGGCGCGGCGGATAATCGTGGCGATCGCCGTGCAGGTTCACGATCTCGATGCCGATCGACGTGGTGTTCAGCGCCTCGCGGCCACGCCAATGCGAGCGGCCGGCATGCCAGGCGGTGCGATCCTCGGGCACCAGCCGGTAAGCCGTGCCGTCCTCCGCCAGGACATAGTGTGAGCTCACACGAAGCTCGCGCGCACCGTCGCAGAGAATGTCGAGCGACTCCTGCAGCGGCAATTCGGTGTAGTGCAGGACCAGCACATCGACGGTGGCATCATCGGGTCGCGGCGCGTGATTGGGCGACGGCTGCTCGACGATGTTCACGGTCAGGCCGCCACCAGGCCGCGTCGGCGCCTGAGGCGGTCGTAGGCGTCGTTGATCAGGGCGAGCTTGCGGTTGGCGATGGCGATCGCCTCCTGGGGCAGCCCTTGGGCCATCAGCCGATCGGGATGGTTGGCGCGGACCTGGCGCAACCACGCTTCGCGAATCTGCTCATCGGTCGCGATCGGATCGATGCCCAGGATGACGCACGGCTCGCATTCGACGACACCCGACGCCGACGCCTTCGCGCGCTCGAAGCGGGCGCTGTCGAGGCCGAAGATGCGTGCCACCTTGGCGAGATAATCGGCCTCCGCGACGTCGATCGCGCCGTCGGCGCGCGCGATGTTGAACAGGCCCTCGATCACGCCTTCGAGGATTTCCGGTGCATCCGGGAACAGGTTTGCGACCTGGCGGGCATAGGTCTCGAAGCCGGCGGCGTCGCGCTTGGCGAGATCGAAGAAGCGCTCGACGCTGCGCTCCTCGCCCGGCGGCACCTGGAAGAACGCGCGGAAGGCGGCGACCTCGATGTCGGATACTTCACCATCGACCCGCGCCATCTTGGCGCCCAGGGCGATGACACCGATGGTGAAGCCGATCTGCAGGAGGCCGGGATGCGTGCCCTCGTCCGCCGGCGCCACGCCCAGCAGCGCGCCGATCGACCCACCGATCCCGAGCTGCGCCGCCTTTTCCGCGATGATGTCCCAGATGCTCATGTCCGCTCGCTTACAATATCAAGGAACCGACCGCCACGCCGACCAGAAGGCCGAGCGCCAGGCGGCGATAGAAGCGTTCGCTGGCCAGCGGGAACAGCCGCTCGCCCAGGAGGCCGCCCAGCATGACAGCCGGTGCAAGAACGAGGCCGTGCACGCCGGTGTCCCAACCGATCAGGCCGCGCGAGGCGAACACCAGGATCGCCGCCAGGTCGACAAAGACGAAATAGGTCGTGAGGTTGGCGCGCACATGCGCCGCCGTATTCTCACCCGCGAGGTAGTAGAAGGCGATCGGCGGACCGGCCATGCCCGACACGCCATTGAGAAAACCGCTGGTGGCGCCGGCAGCGAGAGTTGTGACCGGCCGCGGCCGACCGGGATATCGCCAGCCGCTCGCCAGCAGGGCAACCGCCACCAGAATAATGGCCGAGATCGCCCAACGCATGGGTTCGGGCTCGGTCAGCGTCAATACGTGGGTGCCGATGGGTACGAAGACCACGGCAGCGGCCAGAAGCAGCCCGAGCTGCCGCCAATCGACCAGGCGCACCACGGCCGGCAGCAACGGCAGGGCGACTGCGATCTCGAGCAAAAGGCATAGCGCAATACCTACCGGCGGGCCGTAGAGGGCCGAAAACACCGGAGTCATCAACATCGCAGCGCCAAAGCCCGCGAATCCGCGCACCATGCCTGCAATGCAGGCAACAGCAGCAGAAATGAGGAATGAAGAAGCCAACAGATCAGGCATGACAGCCGGTCACGCTAGCATTGCCGGACTGTCATTCGAGCATCATATAATGGAGGCCATGCCCTCAAAGAATCTCGCGGTTTCGACCGTGCCGCTCCTCATGCCGTACATCCAGCGGCGGCCGGAACTCGAAAGCGGCGTGCGGCCCTTCAAGCTGGTGTCCGACTACACGCCGGCGGGCGACCAGCCCGAGGCGATCAAGCAGCTCATCGCCGGAGTCGAGGGTGGCGAGCGCGACCAGGTGCTGCTGGGTGTCACCGGCTCGGGCAAGACCTTCACGATGGCCAACGTCATCGCCTCGCAGAACCGGCCGGCGCTGGTGATGGCGCCGAACAAGACGCTGGCGGCGCAGCTCTACAGCGAGATGAAGGGCTTCTTTCCGGAGAACGCGGTCGAGTATTTCGTCTCCTACTACGACTACTACCAGCCCGAGGCCTACGTCGCGCGGACCGACACCTACATCGAGAAGGATTCGTCGATCAACGAGCAGATCGACCGCATGCGCCATTCCGCTACGCGTGCGCTGATGGAGCGCGACGACGTGATCATCGTGGCCTCTGTCTCCTGCATCTACGGCATCGGCCCGCTCGAGAACTATCAGAAGATGACCTTCCGCCTGCACAAGGGCCAGAAGATCGATCGCACCACCCTCCTCAGACGCTTCGTCGAACAGCAATACAAGCGCAACGACAACGCCTTCCAGCGCGGCACCTTCCGCGTGCGCGGCGACACGGTCGACCTGTTCCCGGCCCATTACGAGGACAAGGCCTGGCGCTTCGAGATGTTCGGCGACGAGATCGAATCGATCACGGAGTTCGACCCGCTGACCGGAGACAAGACGATCACCCTGTCCGACATCATCGTCTACGCCAACAGCCACTATGTGACGCCCAAGCCGACGATGCAGAAGGCAATCGACCAGATAAAGGCCGACCTCAAGCAGCGGCTCGACGAATTCAACCGCGCCGGCCGCCTGCTCGAGGCCCAGCGACTCGAGCAGCGCACGAATTTCGACATCGAGATGATGGAGACGACCGGCGCCTGCGCCGGCATCGAGAACTACTCTCGCTATCTAACCGGCCGCAAGCCGGGCGAGCCGCCACCTACCCTGTTCGAATACTTTCCCGAGAGCTCGTTGCTGATCTGCGACGAGAGCCACGTCACGGTGCCGCAGATCGGCGGCATGTTCCGCGGCGACTTCAACCGCAAGAGCGTGTTGGCCGAGTTCGGCTTCCGCCTGCCGTCGGCGATCGACAACCGGCCGCTGAAGTTCGAGGAATGGGAGGCGCTGCGTCCGCAGACGACCTTCGTCAGCGCCACGCCCGGCCCGTGGGAGATGGAGCGCACGCAAGGCGCCTTCATCGAACAGGTGATCCGCCCCACCGGCCTGATCGATCCGACGGTGATCATCCGGCCGGTCGAGAAGCAGGTCGACGACCTGATTGCCGAGTGCAAGGAGTCCGCGAAGAAATCTCAGCGCGTGCTGGTCACGGTGCTGACCAAGCGCATGGCCGAGGACCTGGTCGAATATCTCCACGAGGCCGGCATCCGCTGCCGCTATCTGCACTCCGACATCGACACGCTGGAGCGCATCGAGATCATCCGCGACCTGCGGCTGGGCGCGTTCGACGTTCTGGTCGGTATCAACCTGCTGCGCGAGGGCCTCGACATTCCCGAGTGCGCGCTGGTCGCCATCCTCGACGCCGACAAGGAAGGCTTCCTGCGCTCGCCGACCTCGCTGGTGCAGACGATCGGCCGCGCCGCGCGCAACATCGACGGCCGGGTCATCCTCTATGCCGACAGGATGACCGACTCGATCAAGTACGCGATCAGCGAGACCGACCGCCGCCGCGCCAAGCAGGTCGCGTACAACGAGGCCAACGGCATCACGCCCGCGTCGATCAAGAAGAACATCGGCGAGATCCTGCAGTCGACCGCCGAGCGCGACCACTACACCGTCGACACCGGCGTCTCGGGTGATGTGCATCTGGTCGGGCACAATCTGCGCAGCCACATCGCCGATCTCGAGAAGCGCATGCGCGCCGCCGCCGCCGATCTCGAGTTCGAGGAAGCCGGCCGCCTGCGCGACGAGATCCGCCGCCTCGAAGCCCACGAGCTCGAACTGCCGGGACAGGCCGCCAGCGCCAATGTCGCCGTCCATCTCGGCAAGATGCAGCATTCCCGCGTCTTCCGCGGCGTGCGCACCGGGTCGGGTGCCGGTGGCCGGCCGGGACGACGCAGCGGACGATAGGAGACCATGATGCGCCGCCACGCCCTTCTCTGGCTGCTTGCCTTCTTGTTCGTCTGGCCGGCAGCGGCGCAGGAGCAGATCGTGAAGCTGCCGGGGCCTGGTGGCTCGACGCTGGTCACCCGGGTGATGCAGCCTCCGGGTGAGGCACGTCGGCCGCTGGTCGTCATCAATCACGGCTCGCCGGCGGACGGCTCGCAGCGCGCCAAAATGGAGCCGCCGCGCTACTCGGCGCTGTCGTCGTGGTTCTTGGCCCGCAGCTATGTCGTCGCCCTGCCGCTCAGGCGCGGCTACGGCGAAACGGGTGGGGCCTGGGCCGAAGGCTACGGCCGCTGCGACACGCCGGATTATTACAGCGCGGGCCTGCAGAGTGCGGCCGACGTGCAGGCCACGATCGACTTCATGCGCACACAGCCCTACGTCGCGGCGGACCGTACCATCGTCGTCGGCCAGTCGGCCGGCGGCTGGGCCACGGTGGCGCTCTCCAGCAAGAACCCGCCGGGTGTGCCGGGCATGGTGAACTTCGCCGGCGGTCGCGGCGGCCACCAGAAGCTGCCGGGCGGCGGCATCGGCAACTGCACCCCGGAAGCGCTCGTCCAGGCGGCGGCCAGGTACGGCGCCACGGCGCGCGTGCCGCTGCTGTGGATCTACGCCGAGAACGACAGCTTCTTCGAGCCCGCTCTCGCCAAGCGCATGGCCGCCGCCTACGACGCGTCGGGCGGCAAGGCGACTTTCAGGCCGGTCGGCGCGTTCGGCCGCGACGGCCACAGCCTGGCTGGCAGCGACAGCGGCGCGCCGATCTGGCAACCGCTGGTCCAGAGCTTTCTCGCCGGGCTCAAATAGCGGGCCCGGTTGTGGCCCAGATCGACGACAAGATTTTCGCCCCCCGCACGCCGGAAAGCCAACAAATCCAGTCTTTTCGCCCGTTCCCCGGGCCCACCTGAAACGCGCGTGTGTTGAGCCCAGCGTTGGGCCAGAGTCCGAGATATGCCTTATTCCATAGGCTTTTAAGAGACTCCCGATTTCTTCGTTAACACCAGCCCCGGCGCGCCTGTGCCCAGGCGTCGTATAAGTGTCTGTTCGCACATCGTTATTTGGTGTGGCGTTGAGACGGGGCCGTTCTTGGGACTGTCCACGGGTCAGGACCTGCGGCGGCTGCACCCGGGGCTCAGGGCCTGTCCCGCGGGCGTCCCGCGAGGGGTCGTGCCGAAATGGAAAAGGCCGGCGCAGTCCAAGCGCCAGCCTATCGAAATTACTAGCATAAACCTGCGGAACTTGCAACTATTCTTCGCTCAGCGCGCTCTCATGCCAGTGCCGCAGCAGCAGGTGCGACAGCAATGACAGCAGCAGGTAGATCGCGATGCCGGCTGCCGAGATCAGCACCAGGGCCGCGAACATGCGCGGGATCCTGAGCTGGTAGCCCGCTTCGAGGATGCGATACGCGAGACCCGAGGCGTTGCCGCCGGTGCCGGCCACGAACTCCGCCACCACGGCACCGATCAGCGCCAGGCCGCCGGAGATGCGCAAGCCCCCCAGGAAGTATGGAAGAGCGGCCGGCAGCCGCAGATGGACCAGCGTCCGCCAACGGCCGGCGCCGTAGAGCTCGAACACGGCCAGCAGATTGTGATCGACCGAGCGCAGACCGAGGATGGTGCTGGACAGGATGGGAAAGAACGCCACAAGCCAGGCGCAGATCAGCAGCGACAGGTCGACGTCGTTGGCCCAGGCGATGATCAGCGGCGCGATCGCCACGATCGGCGTCACCTGCAGGATGATGGCGTAGGGAAAGAGCGACAGCTCGACCCAGCGCGACAGCGAGAACAGCACCGCCAGCAGGACGCCGACAACGACCGCAGCCGCCAGCGCCTCCAGGGTGATCTTGAGCGTCACCCACAGCGCCGGCGCGAGCGTGCCCCAGTCGGCCACCAGGGTCCGCGCGACTACGACCGGGCCCGGCAACACATAGGGCGGAATCTCCGCCAGCCGCACGACGGCCTCCCACAGGCCGAGCATGACCAGACCCATGACGACCGGCGCGACGACGCGGGCGCTCATGGTGCGTCGTCCCCCTCACCCAACCTCTCCCCCAAGGGGGAGAGGAGTATGAGAAACATGATCTTCATGTTCCTCTCCCTCGTGGGGGAGAGGCTAGGTGAGGGGGCCGGCAGAGCTGTCTCATGCCGCCATCGCGTCGCTGAGCTGCGCCGAGGCCAGGCGGCAGAGGGCGGCGTACTCGGCCGAGGTGCCGAAGGCCTCGCTGCGCGGATAGGCCGCCGGAATGGCGAGCTCCGACAGGACGCGGCCCGGCCGTGGGCTCATCACGGCGATGCGTTGCGACAGGAATACTGATTCGAACACCGAGTGCGTGACGAACACCGCGGTGAAGCGCGTGCGCTGCCAGAGCTCGAGCAGGTCGGTGTTGAGGCGGCGGCGCGTGATCTCGTCGAGGGCGGCGAAAGGCTCGTCCATCAGAAGGAGCTTGGGCCCGGTGACCAGCGCCCGCGCGATCGACACGCGCATCTTCATGCCGCCGGACAATTCGCGCGGATAGCTGCGCTCGAAGCCCGCGAGGCCGACGTGGCCCAGCGCCTCGGCCGCCCGCGCCGCGCGCTCGCCCCGCGCCACGCCACGGAGCTTGAGCGGCAGCTCGACGTTGGCGAGCGCGGTCGCCCATGGCATCAGCGTCGGCTCCTGGAAGACGAAGCCGATATCGGGCTTGTCTCCGGGCCTTTCACCCTCTGCCCATTCGATCGTGCCGGCGCTGGGCGGCGTGAGGCCGGCGATGAGGCGCAACAGAGTGGACTTGCCGCAGCCCGACGGTCCCAGCACGCTCAGGAATTCGCCCTGCCCGATCTCGAGCGACGCGCCGTCCAGCGCTTTCACGCCGTTGGCAAAAACCTTGGAGACACCGCGAACGCCGACGAGTTGCATCGGCCCTAGGGCAGAACGAGGTCGATCGTGGTCGCCCACACCGGCATCGGCAGCGTGTCGCGCACGGCGAGGTTGGCCGGCAGCGCCTTGCGGTCGACGACCTTGCGGAACGGCAGCACGAGATCGGCGCGCACGCCGAACACCGCGTCGCGGTCGAGATAGGCATCGTCCTCGGGAAAGAACTCGGTGATCAGCGGCCGGCGGCCGGGCGCCTGGACGATCATGTGCAGATGCGCCGGCCGCCAGGCATCGCGCCCCAACGCCCGCAGCATGTCGCCGGCCGGGCCGTCGTCGGGCACCGTGTAGGAGACCGGCCGCACGGTGGAGAAGGCGAAGGTGCCGTCGTCGGCGACGGTGAGGCGGGCGTGATAGTTGGTCGGCGACTGGTCCTTGTCCTGCTGGGCATAGAGGCCGTTGCCGGCGTTCTGCCACAGCGCCAGCACCGTGCCCTTGGCGGGAGCGCCCTTCTGGTCGACGACACGGCCGCTCACCACCAACGGCTCGCCAACCTGGCCGCGCCACAGGTCGCCGCCGTTGGCCAGCTCGGGCGCGCCTTCGATGTGGAACGGGCCCAGGACCGACGACGCCGTGCCCTCGCGGTCGGCGTTCACCATGTCGACCAGCGAGGAGACGCCCAGCAGGTCGGAAAAGAGAATGTATTCGTTGCGCTTGTCGTCGGTGAACTTGGTGGCGCGGGTGAGCGCATCGATCGCCGCCCCCCACTCCGCCTGGGTGACCTCGTTCTCGCGCACGAAGCCGTGGAGGTGGCTGGCGAGCCCGACCAGCAGGTTGCGCGTGCGGGTCGATGGGGCGTTCTGCGCATAATCGGCGAAGGCGGCACTGATGGTGCTGGGGGTGAGATTGCGCATGACCTACTCCTGCTCGATGCCGGTCTCGGCGACCAGCGCCCTCCACTTCGCGACCTCGGCGGCCGTGAAGGCCGCAAGTTCGGCCGGTGTACTGGCATACATCTCGAAACCCATGTCGGCCAGCTTGGCGGCGACCGCAGGGATGGCGAGCGCTTTGCGCGTCGCGGCAGTGAGGCTGTCGACGACAGCCGCCGACGTGCCGGCCGGCGCGTACATGGCGAACCAGGTCAGCAGCTCGAATCCCTTGAGCGTATCGCCGATCGGCGGCACGCCAGGCAGCAACGCGCTCGGGCCGGCCGAACTGACGGCGAGCGGGCGCAGCGTGCCGGCGCGGATCTGGCCCAGCGCCGCCGAGAGATCGATGAACATGAACTGGACCTGGCCGCTCAGCACTTCGGCCATGGCCTGCGGCGGGCTGCGGTAGTTGACCCGGGCGACGTCGAGACCGAGCCGCTTCACCAGCGTTGCCGCGGGCAGCAGGTTGCCGCTCGAGCCCTGGCCGTAGTTCAGCTTGCCGGGCTGGGCACGCGCTGCCGCGACCAGCCCGGCCACGTCCTTGTAGGGAGAGTCGGCCTTGACGACGAGCACCTGCGCGATATGGCCGAGCCGGGCAATCGGCGCAAAGTCCTTCACCGGGTCGTAGGGGATGCTTTTCAGCAGCGACGCGGCCGCAGCCTGCGTCGTCGCCGAGCCGATCAGGATGGTGTAGCCGTCGGGGGCGGCCTTGGCGACCTGGTTGGCGCCGATCGAGCCCTGGGCGCCGGGCTTGTTGTCGATCACGATCGGCTGGCCGAGCGTCGTCGTGAGCGCATCGGCCAGCACGCGGGCGAGATTGTCGGTGGCCGTGCCGGGCGCGAAGCTGACGACGAATTTGACCGGCCGGTCGGGCCACGCCGCGGCCGGCGTCGCGAATAGCACCACAAAAAGAATTCCTAGCGCCCGGCTCAGTCGCATCGCCTTCTCCGGCCTAACGGGTCGTCCTCAGGAGCTGGTCGTAGTCGGCGCGCAGCAGGGCGAACAGCAGATGGTCGGCCCACTGGCCGTTGATGCGCAGGTACTGGCGCGCCAGCCCCTCCTCGTGGAAGCCGACCTTGGCCAGCACGCCCTTGGAGGGCTCGTTGTGCGGCAGGCAGGCGGCCTCGAGACGGTGCAGCCGGAGGTCGTCGAACACGAACGACAGGGAGGCCCGGAGCGCGTCCGTCATCAGGCCCTGGCCGGCGTAGGGCTGGCCCATCCAGTAGCCGACCGCGGCGGCCTGGGCGACGCCGCGCCGCACGTTGCTGAGGTTGATGCCGCCCACCAGCCGGCGGGTGTCGTTGGTAAAGACGAACAGCCCGTAGGCTTCGCCCGCCCGCCATTCGCGCACCTGCTGGCGTAGCCGGCGGCGGAAATGGTCGCGTCCCAGCGAATCCTCGGGCCAGGTCGGTTCCCAGGGCGTCAAAAAGGCCCGGCTGCGGGCCCGCAATTCGGCCCATTCCGCCCAATCGTCCATGCTCGGGGCACGCAGGAATACACGCCGGCCGGCGATCCGGGTCATCCCCGACAGGGACAGGGGAACATCGGCGAAACGGAACATCTTGGCGCCATAGTAACGCAGGTTTAGAATTGTGACATGTTTTCCGAGCCTTGACGTAGGAAATTGAGACCGTCGGCCGCGGCCGGAATCTCAATTGTGCCGTTTTGGAAAGGCAAATCGGAGTATGTACGTGTACCAGGTTTCAATCTTTCAGGACGTCGATCATGGCAAATGAGACTGGGCAAGGTGTCGGCCAGAAGGGCCGCTTCTACCTGACGAAGCACATCTGGCTACCCCAGGAGCCGCTCGAGAACTTCAATCTCAGGCTTTCGGACATGATCCTGCGCAACATGCCCAAGCTGCCGCTGGGCGGCGAGGACGCGATGCGCCAGTTCCCTATCCTGGGCGAACTCAAGAAGAGCCACGACAAGATCAAGGCCGATCTCAACTACCTGCTCAGCCACCACGAGGAAATTCCGGCGCTGCACGAGGTCCATCCCCGCGACCTCTATGTGCCGGGCCGGGCCTGGCGGACCTTCCTGCTCAAGCTGTGGGGCCACGAGGTCAAGGAGAACACCGCCGCGGTGCCCGACACCTACGAAGCCATCAACCGGATTCCCGGCGTCCATACTGCGCTGTTCAGCATCCTGGCGGGCGGCGCCGAGATCGAGCCCCATCGCGGATCGGCCGCCGGCGTGGTGCGCTTCCATTATCCGCTGATCGTTCCGACCGAGCCGGAGAAATGCTGGATCGAGATCGGCGGCCACCATTTCTTCTGGAAGGAAGGCGAGCCTCTGGTGTTCGACGACACGCGCGAGCACTGGGTGAAGAACCAGACCAAGGAAACCCGTGTCGTGCTGATCATCGACTTCAACGCCAACATGCCGTTCCCGGTGAACATCTACACCGGCCTGCGCTACAACCTCGTTCGCCGCAGCGCCGAGGTGAAGAAGGTCATCGAGCGCGCCTCGATCGGCGTGCCGCCGCGCAACCCGGTGGTGCAGCCGACGAACGGCCTGATCAGCGGCGCCCGCAGCACGACGGCGGTGCCTGCCACCGCCCGCAGCGACGAGCGGCACTGAATTAGAGTCATGGGAGCGCGCCACTCCAGT
>CAMARK010000002.1 GCA_945860205.1 Reyranella massiliensis 521
GAGCCTGAGCCGTGGATTGGCCCATGGATCCGGTGACATGATCGCGAAGCATCGACCTAGGCCCCGATGTCCGAGGTCGAGCGCTTGAGCGGGCTCAGGCGATCACCGATCCACGCATCTAGGTCGGCGGAGGTGTAGAGCGGAACGCGGTCAAACTTCCGGAACTTCGGACCGCCCCCGATAGTCGCCTTTTTCGCGAGCGTAGTAGCCGAAATTGGAATACCGCGAACTTCGAGGTACTTCGCGGCCTCGCGGCGGCGCATCATTCTCTGATCCATAAAAGTCTCCATTTACTTAGTTTTCACCACGCACTTCGCGTGGCTACCTCGTAAATGGAATCAGCAGATCGACTTTCAATGACGACGCCCGCGCAGTTTGGGCAGTTCAGATACTGGAACACTACGCTATTGGTAATAACCACAAAGGGTTGCATATAACGCAGCGATTTAGAGATGCTTATTACCAGTTCTTGAACGTCTAACGGCGCCTAAAATAATTTTCAACTCTGCCCTTGCACCGCCTTCTGGATCGCGTTGGTGATGCAATCTGCAGCTTGAGCCAGCATGGCATCCATCAAGTGGACATAGTGGCCTGTCACGGAATGCACCTCTGACCACTCCTCGACCCGGATTACCCGCTCCCGCGCCGGCTGCCGATCTTGACCACCGTCGCCGGATCCCCGCCGTCCAGCGCGTGAGCGATAGCACCGGCCACTCGATCTGCCGCCGCCAGCAACGTGGCGTCGACATGGTGGATGTAGCGCGAGGTCATCGTCCCGCGAGAGTGGCCCAACATGGCAGCGATGGTCGGTTCGCTGCAGCCCAAAGTGTTGGCAGTGGTGGCAAACGAATGGCGCAAGGTGTGGAGCGTCACATCCTTGAGTTTGGCCTTCGCATTGACGCGCTCCCACACTCTCCTGAGCGTTCGGCCCGATATGGCTTCGGTGCCCTGCGTGAACACCGCATCTGCGCCCGGGTGGCGGGGCAACGACGCAAGCAGATCTACGGCAGCCTCGCCCATCGGCCGCAGCGAATAGCCTTCCTTTGTCGCAGACAGCCGAAGCTGGCGCGCACCTAAATCCACCTCCCGCCACGTTAGCGACGCCATCTCGCCACGACGGCACCCGGTCAGCGCCAGCAGGCGCACTGCGTTCAGAGCTTGGGAATTGCTGCCTTCGCGTTCAGCACAAGCTAGGGCGGCCCCCAGCGTCCGGTAATCGTCCATTGTTAGAAAGGTCGTGCGGACCCCGGTGGCGGGCCGCTCCACACCATGAACAGGGTTATCTTTGCGGAGCCCGTACTGCGTCGCGTAACTGAAAATCCCGCCCAACAACCCGATGGTGCGGGACGCTGCCCCGGGCCCGCCTGTTACCGCCACCGTCCCTCCGGTTGAGGTCTTGAAGCGGGTGGCGGTCTTGCCGGACTGCACCGCATGCAGGAACCGGCGAACGTCGAGCGGCTGAACGTCTACCACCGCCATTGTTCCCAGTAGGGGTAGGATATGCTGCTTGATGCGGCCCTGATCGTGCAGCAGCGTCGACTTAGCCTTCGGTTGCTTGCGCTTGCCCAGCACCAAGCCTTTGTCGGCGGCGGCTAGATAATCGCGGCACAGGTCGGCCACCGTCATGGCCCCGCGTGCGGCACGGCGGGTCGCGGAGGGGTCCGCGCCGTCCGCAACGCGCCCAAGGGCTTTACGGGCCCGCTGGCGCGCTTCGTCCGGTGTCAGCACCCCCACCCGCCCTAAGGCCAGCTTTCGAGTCCTACCGGCCGAATTCCGGTACTGCACGACGTAGGTCAGCACGCCCGATGTCTTGGCGCGGAGTGCGAAGCCCGCCAGATCATCGTCCCGGTAGAGCGTGTCCCGCTGGACGGGCTTCAGGGCGTCTACGAATCGCTTGGTGAGCTTAGGCAAGGCAGCCTCTGCAGGGCTTGCCGATGGGTCCGCTTGGCCGGGGACACACCGGGGACACAAATGGGGGAAAACGGCGGTAATTACCCGTGCTTTCCCGTCTGTGCCGATAATGCCGTAACTGCGGGCTTTATCAAGGTTCATCGTATGTGAGTAACGTCCGGTAAACGCCGGAAAACCACTTGTCCTGACCCGACGAGGGTCAGACCGCGGTCGACTAAGGCGCCGTAAGCACCGCCGCTAGCGCCGCGGCCAGCGGCGCATCGTGCTCGGGCAGCAGCACCTGGGGATCGAGCGTCAGCACGCCACGCGCGGCATGACGCTCGGACAGATGGACCGGCGGATCGCCGCGCTGTAGCCGGGCGCTCAAGGCCAGCGCATCGGCCACGGTGATCTCGAGTACGGGCACGCGCCCGGTCTGCTCGGCTGGCACC
Source organism: Reyranella massiliensis 521 (assembly GCA_945860205.1). Classification (GTDB taxonomy): domain Bacteria; phylum Pseudomonadota; class Alphaproteobacteria; order Reyranellales; family Reyranellaceae; genus Reyranella; species Reyranella massiliensis_B. The sequence goes on from CAMARK010000002.1 coordinate 2,343, forward strand.
AGGGTAACGTCGAGACCGGCCAGCACGGCAGCAATCGCTTTCAACCGCGCCTCCAGGGCGGCGTTGTCGGCGGCATCGTCGGCTTTGACGAAGCGGTCGAGCGCCGTCAGCAGGCCCACGATCTCCTCCTTGCCAGCCTTGAAGCCGCGGCCGATGCCATGGTGTGGCACGCCGCGCAGGTTGGCGCGATCGACCAGCCGCGGCGGCACCCAGGTCTCGGGCGCCACGTCCATGTCGAGCTGCTGCAGGAGCGCCGAGGCCACGAGATCGCGGCGGCCGGCGAGGATGCCCGAAGCCTGCGGACCGCCCAGCGCCTTGCCGCCGGAGAAGGCCACGAGATCGACCCCCATGGCGATGAAGCGGCGCAGGTTCTCCTTGGGCGGCAACTGGGCGGCGGCATCGACGATCAGGGGAATGCCATTGGTCCGGCACACCGCGATGGCGGTCGGCAGGTCGACGATGCTGATGGCATTGACCGAAAACGCCATGGCCACGACCGACGGCGTGAGCGCCGTCTCGATCTCCCAGGCTTCGAGGCCACGCACCCCGGCGCCGGTGCCGCGGTCGTTGTGGCCGATATCGACCAGCCGCGCGCCCGAGGCCGCGAGCGCATGGGCATAGCCCGTGCGGTGGGTGCGCGGGATCAGGATGTCGCGTGGGAAGGCGTCGGCATGCGGCAGGGCCGCCATCTTGGCCACGTCCCAGCGTGCAATCGAGGCGGCTGCCGCCAGGGTGAGCGCCGCCGCCGCGCCCGTGGTCACGAGGCCCGCTTCGGCCCCGGTGGCTTCGGCGATGCGGGTGCTCGCGGCATCCTGAAGCTCGCCGATATCGACCGAGGCACGTGAGGCCGCCGCCATTGCCTCCATCACCTCATGCGCCATGACGGCCCCACCCAGCCGCGTCAGCGCGCCGGCAGCATTGATGCGGCGGCGAACGCCGAGACTTTCATAGGGATTCGATAGAGGATCCGATGCGGTCATCAGCGGAGCTTAGCCCAGCCGGTCAGGCCCGCCCAATGATCGCGACGGGGCCGCCGCCCGCCGGGCCCTGGTGCTCGGCCCCACCCGAGACGTAGAGCATCGTGTCGCCGATCACGTCCGCCAGACGCCCCCACCAGCGCCCGGGCGTGGCGGGTCGAATGGATGTCGCTGTCGTCCAGACGGCGCTGCGCGACTATGGCATCGTCGTCTCTTCCAGGGGCATCGTCGACGAGGCGGCAACGGCGAAAGCCCGCATCCGCGCTTAGCGCCACGGCAAGACGAGCGCCGCCTCTCCGAGGGTCGTGCAAGCGACATTCGAGCAGCCGTGTGCTACAGCTCAGGCTGTTCTGGGTTTTGCTTGGGCAATATCGGCTTAAACTCCGCCATCGCATCGCACGACAATGAATCATCAATTTGCCGCCGATGCCCTCGCAACAACGACTGCCAGGTCGACCGTCGCCGCCGCGGCACAACCGTGAGCGCGACCTCAAGTCACCCGAGGAAGCGAGTCGACGGTCGGCGCTTGCGTGCCGAACGGACCCGGCAACGACTCATCGAAGCTTACCTCGGACTGGCCTTCGAGCATTCTCCCCGGATGCCCACGGCTGCGGAGATCGCAATGCGCGCGGGCTGCTCCGTTCGCTCTGTCTTCGAGCGCTTCCCGGATCTGCTCAACCTCCAGGTCGCCGCCACCAGCCACGCGATGGATCAAGTGGCTGCGCTCGCTCCGCCTCCCCTGCTGGACGCGGACCGGAATGCCCGCATCGAACATCAAGTCGAGATGCGGGCCAACCTCTGCGAGATATGGGGCCGGCTGTGGCGGAGCCTCCTGGCGAATCGGGGCGATTCCGACGAACTCAGGCAGAAGATCAGCAAGTTTCAGGAATTGCGGCTCAGTCGGCTGGAAATAGCCTTTCGCCCGGAACTCGCGATTTTGCCGGACGCGGAACGCAGGCAAATTCTTGTCGCCTTGGCGCTCCTAACAGACGTGAGCAGCTGGCAATTCATGCGTGAATTCCTCGGCCTGTCCGTCGGCGAGGCGCGTGCGGTCTGGGTCGGTTCTCTTCAGCGCTTGCTGCCGTCGACATCGCCGGCTTGAAGCTTCCGGCGCCGCTCGACAAGGTTGCGGGATTACGGCGTCGTCGTCCCGGCCAAGAGCGTTGTCGACGAGCCCGCGACGACCAAACCCCGCTCCGATCGTACACCTTGGTGTTGCGAGGGGCTTGACCCCTCTTCCAATATATTGGACGATACGTCCAATCCCATGAATATAAACGACCGCATCGCTGCGCGCGTGCGCCAGATACGCGCCGACCGCGGCCTGTCGCTCGAGGCATTGGCCGAGGCCTCGGACGTCAGCCGGTCGATGATCTCGTTGATCGAGCGCGGCGAGAGCAGCCCGACGGCCGTCGTGCTGGAAAAGCTCGCAACCGGTCTCGGCGTGCCACTGGCATCTCTCTTCGAAAAGCCGACCGCAGCCCCACAGCCCGTGTCGCGCCGCGGCGAGCAGATCGAATGGCGCGACCCCGGCTCGGGCTACCGGCGGCGCAACGTCTCGCCGGATGGCTTCCCCTCACCCATCCAGATCGTCGAGGTGACGTTTCCCCCCGGTGCGCGTGTCGCCTACGAAACCGGCGCACGCCAGGGAGTGACGCATCAGCAGGTCTGGGTGCTGCAGGGCACGATCGAGGTCACGCTGGGCCGCGAGCGCTTCGACCTCGGTACCGGCGATTGCCTGGCGATGGTTCTCGACAAGCCGATCGCCTATCACAATCCGACGCCGAAGCCCGCGCGCTATGCCGTGGTCATCGTCTCGGGCGATCACGCCAGGAAGGCCGGCTGAGCGATGGGCATCGTCGACGTCGCCGCCGCCCTGCTGAGCGCGCTGCTGCACGCCGGCTGGAACGCCGCCGTGAAGGCAAACCGCAATCCGGCGCAGGCGATGACGGCGCAGATGCTGCTGGGCGCGGTGCTGGTCGTGCCCGCCCTGCTGTGGTCCGGCCTGCCCGACCGGGCGGCATGGATCTGGATCCTGGCTTCCACGCTCATGAACGTGCTCACAATATCGGCGTTGCTGCGCGCCTATGAGCTGGGTGGGTTCGGCCTGGTCTATCCCGTCATGCGCGCGGTGGCGGTGCTGCTGGTCGTGCCGATGGCGGCCGTGCTGACGGGAGAAAAGTTCGGTCCGGCGGCGCTCGCCGGCATCATCGTAATCGCCCTTTCGCTCGCCGTGCTCTCTCTCGACGCAGCCCGCAACCAGGCCGTCACCCTAAAAGCGCTCGGCTGGACGCTGGCGGCAGGCGTCGGCACCGCCGCCTATATAATGTGCGATGCGCAGGGTGTGCGCGCGTCGAGCAATCCCTGGGCCTATGGCTTCGTCGTCTCGATCACCAACGCTGCCGCCATGTGCTGGCGGCAGCGGAACCAGGGGGCGCCGTGGCGGCTGCTGAGCGGACAATGGCCCGCGGCACTCCCGATCGCGGTGGCATCGATGGCCTCATACCTTCTCATCCTGTGGGTCTGGAGCCATGCGCCGATCGCCCCCGCGGCCGCGCTCCGCGACACCAGCTCCGTCTTCGCGATCTTGATCGCCGTAGTCTGGCTCAAAGAGCCTTTTACGCGGACGCGGATCGTGGCGGTGCTGATGGCGGCCGCCGCCATACCGCTGCTGCGTCTGGGCTGACGGCGGGATTGGCAACGGTGCGCCGGTCGTCCATCAAGGTGCGATGAAATTCGACCTCAAGGACCGGACCTGCGTCGTAACGGGCGCCAGCTCGGGCATCGGCGCTGTGTGGTGAAACTCCTGGCGGACCAGGGCGCGCGAGTCGCGGCCACGGCACGCCGCCTCGACAAGATCGAGCGCCGCGCCGACGTGGTGGCCATCGCGGGCGATGTGACCAGCACGGACGACCTGGCGCGAATCGCCGCCGAGGCTGCGAAGGCGCTGGGCCCCATCGACATCCTGGTCAATTGCGCCGGCGGCTCACGGCCGACCGGGCCCGATGCACCTGAAGACGTGTGGGAAGAAGCCTTCGCTCTCAATTTTACCGCTGCGCGCCTACTCACCAAGGCTCTGCTGCCGGCGATGCGTCAACGCCGGTGGGGCCGCATCGTCAACATCAGCGGCTCGATGGAGCCGCGCGGCCTAAACGCCGCCATCGCCGCCAAGGCAGCCCTTCATCTCTGGGCCAAGGGCCTGTCATGCGACGTCGCCGCCGACGGCGTGACGGTGAATACCATCCAGCCCGGCCGCATCAACTCGGAGCAGATCCTGCAGAAGCTCCATCCGACCGAGGAAGCGCGACGGACCTTCATCGAGCGCAACATCCCGATCGGCTATTTCGGCGAGCCGGAGGACGTGGCGAATCTTGTCGCCTTCCTCGCCTCGCCCGCCGCGCGCTACATCACCGGGGCCGTGATCCCCGTCGACGGCGGCATGCATTATTTCGGACACTGAAATCTGCTTGCCGGCCCGATCCCCTAGAGATCGATAAACGCAACGACGCCCAGGGTCACGACCGCAAGGATCAAGAGGAAGACGAGCAGCGGCATCGCGCGAGGTGGCTTGGTGTCAGGCACGGCTTCTACGTCGTTGCGTAGCAACTGAGTGTCACGATCATTGCGCGCATTGTAGCATTGCTGCATTGACAGTGAACATTTTAATTGGGCCTCGGCCGGGCCCTCGGCAGTCGCGCAACTTTCCATCTCCGACGGCGTTCCACGCTTTCACCGCGCATTGGGCGCACTAAGGCGGAGAAAATCATGGGCCTGCTCGACATTCTCACTGGAATGCAAAACGGACCGCGCGGCGGGCGCTCCATGGGCGGCGGTGGCGGCATGTCACCTATAACGATGGCCCTGCTCGGCCTGCTTGCCTACAAGGCGGTCAAGGGTTTCAGTAACACTACCCCACGTCCTGCAGGACCCGACGGCACGGCGACGACAGGTGGCGGGCTGGGCGATCTTCTCAAGGGCGGCGGACTGCCCGGTGGTCTGGGCGGTCTGGGCGGCCTGCTGAGTGGCGGCCTCGGCGACCTGATCAAGCAGTTCCAAGGCGCCGGCAAGGCCGATGTCGCCGACTCCTGGGTCTCGACCGGTCAGAACAAGACGATCGCGCCGGCCGACCTAGGCCAGATCCTGACCCAGCAGCAGATCGACTTCCTCTCCACCCGCACGGGCCTCTCGAAGGAAGAGCTGCTCACCGGTCTTAGCCAGCAGCTCCCGGCCGTGGTCGACAAGCTCACGCCGGAAGGACGCCTTCCGACTGCGGAAGAAGTCTCGCGGGCAGTGTAGCCATGGGTATTCTCTGGATCATCGTCATCGGCCTCGTGGCCGGCATCGTCGCCCGGCTACTGTCGGCTGGGCCCAACAAACCGGCTGGCTTCCTGCTCACCACCGCGCTCGGCATCGCCGGCGCCTTCCTGGCAACCTTCATCGGCCAAGCCGTCGGCTGGTATCGTGCCGACCAGGGCGCCGGCTTCATCGGCGCGATCGTTGGAGCGGTGATTGTCCTCTTCATCTGGAATCGCGTGGCGGCGTCGCGCGCGTCGTAAAGCGTCCCCCTTGAAGGCACTGCCGTGAAGATCGCGACCTTCAATGTCAACAACGTCAACCGACGGCTGCCCAACCTCCTCGCCTGGCTCAAGCGCGCCAAGCCCGACGTCGTCTGCCTGCAGGAACTGAAGACGGAGAATCTTGCGTTCCCCGAATCGGAGTTGCGCGCCGCCGGCTACGGCGCGGTGTGGCGCGGCCAGAAGACCTGGAACGGCGTCGCCATCCTCGCTCGCAAAGCCACGCCGGTCCTTGTGCGCAAGACCTTGCCGGGCGATCCGGTAGACAAGCAGAGCCGCTACATCGAGGCGGCCGTGAACGGCCTCCTCATCAGCTGTCTCTATCTGCCCAACGGCAATCCGCAGCCCGGCCCCAAGTTCGACTACAAGCTCGCCTGGTTCGAGCGGTTGCGCAGCCACGCGGCGAAGCTGCTCAAGAGCGGCGCGCCCGTGGTGCTGGCCGGCGACTTCAATGCGGTGCCGACCGACTTCGACATCTATTCGATGAATTCCTGGGTGAAGGATGCGCTCGTGCAGCCCAAGACGCGCGCGGCCTTCAAACGGCTGGTCGACCAGGGCTGGACCGATTCGCTGCGCACGCTCTATCCGAAGAAGCCGATGTACACCTTCTGGGATTACAAGCGGCACCGCTGGGAGCGCGACGCCGGCTTGCGCATCGACCACCTGCTCCTCGCCCCTTCCCTGAAGGATCGCTTGAAGAAGGGCGGCGTCGACCGCGCCATGCGCGGCGAGGAAAGCCCCAGCGATCACGCGCCGGCGTGGATCGAATTGCGCTGACGGGACTATTGCCTGCTAGATTCCTCGTATCCGCACGCGCGTGACGGCGAAGGAAGGAAAAAGAGTGGATCGAAAGCATATGCGCCTCGGCGTCTTCGTGCAGACGCCCGGCCATCACGTGGGCGGCTGGCGGCATCCCCACGCCACTGTCGACGGCTGGCCGAACCTCGCGCTGATGCAGCACATCGCCGCTACCGCCGAGTCGGGCAAGTTCGACATGTTCTTCCTGGGCGACGGCTTCGCCACCGGCTACAGCGAGCACCCCTCGACCATTGGCAAGTTCGAACCGCTGACGCTCCTCGCAGCACTCGCCATAGGCACGTCGCGGATTGGCCTCGCCGCGACGGGCTCAACGACCTACGCCGAGCCCTATCACGTGGCCCGCGGCTTCGCCTCGCTCGATCACCTGAGCGGCGGACGCGCGGCCTGGAACGTGGTCACAACGGCCTACGACAAGTCGGCCGCCGTATTCGGCCGCCAGCACCCGCCGCACGCCGAGCGCTATGCGATGGCCGAGGAGTTCGTAGAAGCCTGCCGCGCTTTGTGGGACAGCTGGGACGACGGCGCCTTCACGCCCGACAAGGAAGCCGGCCGCTTCGTGCGTCCCGGCAGCCTCCATGTGCCGGATTTCCGCGGCAAGTATTTCACCGTGACGGGCGCGCTCAACGTGCCGCGCGCGCCGCAGGGCCATCCGGTGCTGATCCAGGCCGGCTCCTCCGGCCCCGGCCAGGCGCTGGCGGCGCGCATCGCCGACGTGGTCTTCACGGCCCAGAACGATCTCGCCGAGGCACAGGCCTTCTATGACGCCGTGAAGGCGCAGCTCGTGTGCTACGGACGGACAGCGGACAGCGCGCGGATCATGCCCGGCGTCATGCCCGTGGTGGGCCGCACCGACGCGGAGGCGCTGGCGATTTTTGCCGAACTCAACCGCAGCATCGACACGGCGCAGGCGTTCACCGTGCTGTCGGAGCGGCTGGGCTCGGACATGTCGGTGCATCCGCTCGATGCGCCGGTGCCGGACCTGCCGGAAACCGAGAACCTGAAGAGCCGCGCGGCACTCCTGCTGAAGATGGCGCGGCGCGAGGGGCTTCACCCTGCGGCAGCTCTATCATCGCGTGGCGGCGGCGCGCGGCCATCTGCTGCTGATCGGCACGCCCCTGATGATCGCCGACACGCTGGAGGCCTGGTTCCGCGCCGGCGCGGCCGATGGGTTCAACGTCATGCCGCCGTTCTTCCCCGGGCAGTTCGACGACTTCGTGGCCAGCGTCGTGCCGTTGCTGCAGGAACGCGGCCTGTTCCGGGCCGACTATACCGGCACGACGCTGCGCGACCACCTTGGGCTGAAGCGTCCAGCCGACCGTCGCACTGGATAGTCCCCCTCCGACGCTTACCGCGGCAGGATGATCACGAACTCGGTGCCGGGATTGTGGGGACGGACCTCGAGCGTGCCGTTCAGTTGCTCGACGAACGAGGTGACGATCCGCATGCCGAGCCCCTTCGGCCGGGCAAGGTCGAAGCCTTGAGGCAGGCCCGTGCCTTCGTCGCGCACGGAAATCGAGATCTTGTCGTCTCCCGCACCGGCAATGGCGACCAGGATCTTTCCGCCCTGCCTGCCGCGGTAGGCATGCTTGGCCGCGTTGGCGATCAGCTCGTTAACGACCAGCGCCGCCGAAATGGCGCGATCGGCGGAAATCTCGATTTCGTATTGCACCTCGGTCTGAATGACGCAGTGGGCCACGCTGTCGTCGAGGTCCTTACAGATGCCTTCGACATACTTGCCGAGATCCAGGCGCTCGATGTCGGCGCCCTGGAAGAGTTGATCGTGGGCCCTGGCCACGGCCGATACGCGGTGCGCCGCTTCTTCCAGGTGGAGCGTGAGGGCCGGATCGCCAATGTCGCGCGCCTGGAGTTGCAGCATGCTGGTGACGATCATCAGGCTGTTCTTCACCCGGTGGCCCATCTCCTTCAGCAGCACCTGGTGGCGGTCCAGCGCCGCCTGGAGGTTGCGCCCGTGGCGCTCGCGCTCGATCGCCATGCCGAGGATGTTGGCGGCGCCCTGCAGGAAGGCCAGATCGTGCTCGACGAACTCGTCCTCCGAGCGGCTGTCGACCTCGAGCACCCCGAACGGCCGGCCGTCGCCCTGCAGGATGACGTTCATGGCGCGGTGGATGCCGTGCTGCGCCAGCATCTCGGGCGTGCGGAAGCGCTCCTCGTTCTCGAGATGGTTGGAGATCACCGGCTTGCCGGTGCGGAGCGCAAAGCCCGCCGGCGAGGCGAGATCGGCGCCGATACTGGCCTTGCCGACGATGCCCTCGTCCCAGCCGACGCCGGCGCGCACCAGCAGCCGGTTCTCGGAGGGGATGTGCTCCAGCACCTTGCAGAACTCGGCCCGGAGCGCCTCAGCACTCAGGCGGGACGTCTCAGCCAGAAGCTTGTCGAAGTCGGCACCCTGCAGGGCGGTCACGCCCAGTTCGGCGAGAATCTCCTGCTGGCGGATACGCTGGCGCAGGGCGCGAAAGGTGAGGTCCGGAGCGTCGCCTGTGGGACTAGCTTCCACAACGGGCGCGCCACCATCATTGGAAGGGCACATACTGGAGGACTAGCGGCTGGGCGCCGTTCCCACAACACCTTGGGCACGAGGCCGAGTTGCAAGTTCAGCAGGATTCCGGTCGGATTTTTGATAGGATGGCGGAATTTACGGCCCTCCCTTCACCAGGAACTTAGTCGATGACCAACACGTCCCAAAGACGCATGATCCGCCGCGCGTGCGACCGTTTTCTGAGGCATCTCAGGCAAGGCGGCTCGGTCCGGGCCGCCGCGGACGCCGCTGGCGCGCCGCGCTCTAGCCTCTACAAATGGCGCAAGACCCTACCTGACTTCGCCGCTGCGTGGCGCGCCGTGCCGGGCCGGAGGCGGCCGCCGATCCACTCGCCGAAGCCACCGGCGCCGCCATCCCAATGGATCGAAATCCCGGGCCAGGGCCGGCGACATATCTCGACCGTCGGTCGCCCGGGGGGTGGTCCCTGAAATGGTCCCTGAAATGGTCCACGTAATGGTCCACCTGACGCGCTCTCGGATGGACACGCATCCTGGAAGTCGACGGCGCGGATTCCGTGGCACGTGCATCGCTAATTCCGCCGTTGAATCAAGGCCTTGGGCCTCACGATCGGGCACCGACACTGGACAAACAACACCCTTTCAGGCGAGGCACGAAATGGTCCACTTCATCCCTTGTGCCGGCCCCCCGGACTCCTGATATAACGCCCTCGAGGGGCCGGTGTGGGCGGAGCAGTCGCCAACCCGGTCAGATCCGGAAGGAAGCAGCCGTAACGAATTCGCTTCGGGTCATGCTGGTCCCTCACCTGTTTCCCGCGCACGCCGTCGCGAGGGGCGGGCGACCCAGGCGCGACGACCGCCGGGACTTAAAGGGGCCACGGCGTTTGAGCGGGTGATCGCCATGGCGCAAGCCACCAAAGGCACTGGCGACAAGTCCACTGGCGACAGGGCAGCCGAAAAGGCGCTTCCGTACCGCGTCCTCGCCCGCAAATACCGACCCACCGATTTCACCACCCTGGTCGGCCAGGAGGCAATGGTGCGCACCCTGCGCAACGCCATCGCCACCGGCCGCATCGCGCATGCCTTCATGCTCACCGGCGTGCGCGGCGTCGGCAAGACCACGACCGCCCGCATCATCGCGCGCGCCCTCAATTGCGTGGGTGCCGACGGCAAGGGCGGCCCAACGGTCGATCCCTGCGGCGTCTGCGACAATTGCAAGGCCATCACCGAGGATCGCCACGTCGACGTGATCGAGATGGACGCGGCCTCGCGTACCGGCATCGACGACGTGCGCGAGTTGATCGAGGGTGTGCGCTATCGCCCCGTCTCGGCACGCTACAAGGTCTACATCATCGACGAAGTGCACATGCTGTCGGAGAAGGCCTTCAACGCTCTGCTGAAGACGCTGGAAGAGCCGCCGCCGCATGTGAAGTTCCTGTTCGCCACCACCGAGATCCGCAAGGTGCCGGTGACGGTGCTAAGCCGTTGCCAGCGTTTCGACCTGAAGCGCGTGCCACAGGATGTGCTGATCGAGCACTTCGGCAGGATCTCGGCCACCGAGAAGGTGGAAATCTCACCCGAGGCGCTGGCGCTGATTGCGCGCGCCGCCGACGGTTCGGTGCGCGATGGGCTCTCGATGCTCGACCAGGCGATCGCGCACGGCGGCGGCGTGGTCGATGCGGCGCAGGTCCGCGACATGCTGGGCCTCGCCGACCGTAGCCGTGTGCTCGAGCTGTTCGAGAAGACGATGCGCGGCGACGCGCCTTCCGTGGTGGCCTCGCTCGGCGAGATGCACGATTCGGGCGCCGATCCGGTGGTGATCCTGCAGGATCTCCTCGAACTCACTCACTGGGTGACGCGGCTCAAGGTGGCGCCCGAAGCCGCGGCAGGCTCGGCCGACAGCGAACGGGCGCAAGGCCTCGCCATGGCCGGCAAGCTGTCGATGGCCTCGCTCACGCGCGCCTGGACGCTGCTGATGAAGGGACTGCAGGAGACACTGAGCGCACCCTCGCCGCTGCGGGCCGCGGAGATGGCCCTGATCCGGCTTTGCTACGTGGCCGACCTGCCCTCACCCGCCGACGCCATCAAGTCGCTGCAGAACGGCGCCCCCAGCAACGGCGCCGGGACCCCAGCGCCGCGCAGTGGCGGTGGCGGCGGAGCGTCAGCGCGTCTGGCAACTCAGCCGGTTACCGCTGTCGGCCAGCCCGCTGCGGCCCTGCCGTCGCCCCGGAACTTCACCGAGGTGGTGGCGCTGTTCGAAACCAAGCGCGAGGCGCGCCTGGTCAACTACCTGATGCACCATGTCCACGAGGTGCGCTGCGAACCGGGCCTGATCGAGTTCCGGCCCGAGCCGCAGGCGCCGCCCGATCTCGCCCACCGCTTGAGCGAGTCCCTGAGCCGCTGGACCGGCCGGCGCTGGATCGCCTCGGTGTCGAACGACGCCGGCAAGCCGACGCTGACCGCCCAGAAGGCAACCAAGGCCGACGACCTCAGGAGTCAGGCCGAGGTCAATCCACTGGTGCTGGCAATCCTGAAGACATTTCCGGGCGCCAAGATCGATTCCGTTCGCCGCAAGGGCGAGCAGACTTCGCTGGTCGCGGACCTCCAGGGGCCGTCGGGCGAGGAGCCGCCTCTGCCCGACGAATACCCCGCCGACGACGACATTCCCGAAAGTGAGTTCTGATGTTCGACAAACTCAAGGATCTCGGCGGTCTGATGCAGCAGGCGCAAGCCATGCAGCAGAAGATGCAGGAACTGCAGGCGACGCTGGAGCGGCTGGAGATCGTCGGCACCTCGGGCGCCGGCCTGGTCAAGGTAACGGTGAACGGCAAGAACGAGACGCGCCGCGTCGAAATCGATCCCTCGCTGTTCGTGCCGGCCGACAAGGGCGTGGTCGAGGACCTGGTCGTGGCCGCCGCCAACGATGCGCGGTCGAAGGTCGAGCAGGTGGTGCAGGAGCAGATGAAGGGCATCACCGGCGGCCTGCCGCTGCCCCCCGGCTTCAAGCTTTAGCGTCACGCCCTAGATGCCAAGTTTCAGATGATCGGTCCCGAGATTGAACGGCTGATCCAGCTGCTGGGCCGGTTGCCCGGCCTCGGTCCGCGTTCCGCCCGTCGCGTGGCGCTCCATCTGCTGAAGAAGCGCGAAACCCTGATGCAGCCGCTCAGTGCAGCACTTGCCGACGCGGCGCGGGCGATCCGCGCCTGCTCGGTCTGCGGCAACCTCGACACGGTCGATCCCTGCTCGATCTGCATCGATCCCAAGCGCGACGCAGGCATGCTCTGCGTCGTCGAGGACGTGGGCGACCTCTGGGCGATGGAGCGCGGCAAGATATTCCCCGGCCGCTATCATGTGCTCGGCGGCTCGCTGTCGGCGCTCGACGGCATCGGCCCGGACGAGCTCAACATCGCGGCACTTGTGAAGCGCGTCGGCGCCGGCGGCATCCGTGAAGTGATCATGGCCACCAACGCCACCGTCGATGGCCAGACGACCGCCCACTATCTGGCCGAACGACTGGCCGCGCTGGACGTGCCCCTCACCCGACTCGCCCATGGTGTCCCGGTCGGCGGCGAACTCGACTGGCTGGACGACGGTACGCTGGCCACCGCGCTGAAAGCCCGGCGCGCCCTTTGACGATCAAGCCCCTTTGACGACGAAGCAATGAGCGCCGAAACCCTCGCCGCCATCGCAGTGGCCCTTGGTGCTGGCTGGGCAAGCGGGCTCAATACCTATGCCGCCGTCCTGGTGCTGGGCACGGCCGAGCGCCTTGGCCTCGTCAACCTGCCGCACAGCCTTGAGGTGATAGCCTCGCCCTGGGTCATGGCTGTTGCGGCACTGCTGTTCGCGCTCAACTTCTTTGCCGACAAGATCCCCTACGTCGACAGCATCAACGACATGCTGCAAACCTTCGTCCGCATTCCGGCGGGTTTCCTGTTGGCCTATGGCGCGGCGGGCGGACTCAGCCCCGAGATCGCCGTCATCGCAGGTCTCCTGGGCGGCACCCTGGCCGCGGGAACGCACATCGCCAAGACCGGCTCCCGGGCGCTCATCAACACCTCGCCCGAACCCTTCAGCAACATTGCAGCCTCACTGACCGAGGACGTTGCCGTCATCGGCGGTCTCGCCTTGGCGATCGCCTATCCGATCACGTTCTTGTGTCTGCTTGCCGCCTTCGTGGCCCTGCTGGTGTGGCTGCTGCCCAAGCTGGTGCGGCTTGCCCTCGTTCCGATTCGCCGCGTGACCGGCAAGACACCCAAATCCTGATTTTCAGGGTCCTTTCGACCTTTTGCCAATGAACGGCCGCTTTCCTTCGCGCCCGAGAAGGCTACACTCAGTTCCCTGAATCCATGTTTATCCGCCAAAACATCCAGACCCTGCGATTCTTTCGCACCACGCCGGCGATGCGCTGTCCGTATCTGCCGCACCGGCTGGAGACCAAGCTCGTCACCGAGCTGAGCGGACCGGATGCGATCTCCCAGCACGACACGCTGACCGACGCGGGCTTCAGACGCTCCCACCACTTTGTCTATAAGCCCCTGTGCGACGGTTGCCGCGCCTGCGTGCCGGTCCGTATCCGGGTACGCGACTTCGAGCCGAGCCGGGCCCAGCGCCGGATTCTGCGGCGCAACGAGCACGTCCATGCGGTCGAGACCCAGCCGCTGGCGACCGGCGAGCAATACGCGCTTTTTTCACGCTACGTGCTGACCCGGCATCGCGACGGCGACATGGCCGACATGGATTTCGACGACTATCGCGCCATGGTCGAGGAAAGCCCGGTGGAAACCGCGATCATCGAATTCCGCGACGACTCGGAAGATGGGTGCCTGGTCGGGGCATGTCTGGTCGACTGGCTGTCGAGTGGCGTCTCGGCGGTCTACAGCTTTTTCGACCCGCAGGATCCGCGGCGGGGCCTCGGTACGCACATGATCCTGTGGCTGGCCAATGCCGCGGCCCGGCGCGGGTTGCCTTACGTCTATCTCGGCTATTGGATCGCCGACTCGAGCAAGATGGCTTATAAGCGCGCCTTTCGCCCCTTGGAGTTCTTCGGGCCGGACGGATGGACGGAGTTGCCTACGGCCTAGGCAGACCCCGGAGAATGTAGCGACTTGACGCACCCCGCCTACTGTCAGAACAGTCTCAAACGCTAGCGCGGTCCTGCAGACCGCGTTATTAGTTAGAAAGCCCCCCCCGGTCGGCGAGAACGGGGAGCCGACAACAATAACTCGCCGTAGGGGAGATGGATGCGCCTTCTGCTGTCCTTCAGCGCGATCGTTGACGCGATGAACGAGAAAATCGGGCTTATCTGCAACTGGCTGGTGCTGCTGGCCTGCGTTGTCAGCGCCGGCAACGCCATGGTCCGATACGCCTATGACCAGAGCTCGAACGCCTGGCTCGAAGTGCAGTGGTACATGTTCGCCGTCATCGTCATGTTCGGCGCCGCCTACACGCTCCGGAAGAATGAGCATGTGCGCGTCGACATCCTCTACATGACCTTGAGCCGCCGCGGGCAGCTGTGGATCGACATCCTCGGCACGCTTGTCTTCCTGATCCCGACCTGCGCCATCCTGGCCTGGCTGAGCTGGCCCTTCTTCATGCAGTCCTACAACGTGTTTGAGAATTCCTCGAATGCGGGCGGGCTTCCGCGCTGGCCGATCAAGCTGGTGCTGCCGCTGGGCTTCGCCCTGGTAGCGCTGCAAGGCATTTCCGAACTGATCAAACGCGTTGCGTTCCTGAACGACTATGCCGTCGACAGTCTCGAAGCGCACTACGAGAGGCCGACGCAATGATGATCCCCTTGGATTGGATGCCGCCGCTGATGTTCGGCGGCCTCATCGTCTTCATGATCATCGGCTATCCGGTGGCGTTCTCGCTTTGCGCTGTCGGCTTCTTCTTCGGCTTCCTGGCCATCGAGATGAACTACTTCACGATGGCCTTCATGCAGGCCATCCCGGGCCGCGTGTTCGGCAGCATCCTGTCGAACGAGCTGCTGCTCGCCATTCCATTCTTCACCTTCATGGGTGCGATTCTCGAAAAGTGCGGCCTGGCCGAAGATATGCTCGAGTCGATGGGCCAGTTGTTCGGCCCCATTAAAGGCGGGCTGGGCTATTCCACCATCATCGTCGGCTTCATCCTGGGCGCGATCACCGGCACTGTGGCGGCGCAAGTGATCGCCATGGCATTGATCACCCTGCCTGTGATGATGCGCTACAAGTACGACATGCGCTACGCGACCGGCGTGCTGGCAGCCTCGGGCACGATCACGCAGCTGGTGCCCCCGTCGCTGGTCCTGGTCGTCCTGGCCGACCAGCTCGGCCGCTCGGTTGGCGACATGTACCTGGGCGCGTGGGGGCCGTCACTGCTGCAGATCGCCCTATTCGCGATCTACACGTTCTATTTGACTTTGGTGAAGCCGGACGCCCTGCCCCCTGTGCCGCGGACGCTGTTCGGCCGGGCCCTGCTGGTCAAGTGTGCCTGGGGCATCATCCCCGCGGCCGTGCTGATCTTCCTCGTCCTCGGAACGATCATGATGGGCCTGGCGACGCCGACGGAAGCCGGCGCGATGGGCACCATCGGCGCCATCGTGCTGGCTGTCGTACGCAATGCGCCGCTGACCAGGTTCGATCGCATCATGTTCGTCGGCGGCTGCGTTGCCGCCATCGTCGGGGCGCTGATCGGCACCGTCGCTTTCAAGTCCTTGCCGTTCACGATCGCCTTCACCGTCATGTTCGCCTCGGTCATCTGGCTGTGCTGGCGGGCCTGGCAATTCAAGGAGCTGCGCGACCTTATCGTCCAGGCCATGCAGGCCACGATGCGCATCACCGCGATGGTGGCCTTCATCCTGGTTGGCGCCACCTGCTTCTCGATCTCGTTTGCCGGTGTCGACGGCGGTCAATGGGTCGAGCATCTGCTGACCGGTCTTCCAGGCGGCGTCTGGGGCTTCCTGATCGTCGTCAACGTCTTCGTGTTCTTCCTGGCGTTCTTCCTCGATTTCTTCGAGATCGCCTTCATCATCGTGCCGATGCTGGCGCCGGTCGCGCAGAAGGTTCTGACCCCGGTGGTTGGCGCCGACGCGGCACTGATCTATTTCGGTGTCATGCTGTGCGTGAACATGCAGACGTCGTTCATGCACCCGCCCTTCGGCTTCGCCCTGTTCTACCTGCGCAGTGTGGCACCGAAGGAAGTGAAGAGTTCAGACATCTACTGGGGGTCGATCCCCTGGGTCGTGTTGCAGCTCGTATTGGTGGCGATCGTGATCGCCTTTCCCAAGACAGTGACCGTCTTCCTCGACAGGCCCCACGGTATCGACCCGAGCAAGGTCAAGATCGACATCCAGGCGCCACCCAGCGAAGACAGCGCGCCGCCGATCTTCGGCGTACCACCGCCCAGGAACTGAGCGGCTCCAGATACAAAAAAGCCCCGCCTTTCGGCGGGGCTTTCTCGTTTCGAGGTCGTGCGCTGGGCCTAGCGACCCTGGGCCGACATGGAGAAGTTGAAGTTGTCGAAGGTGTTCTCGGCGACGCGGAACCACAGGTTCTCATCGGCGCGGAACGACTTCAGGCTGTCGTAGATCTTCTTGAACTTCGGATCCTTGGCCGAGAGTTCGTCGTAGTACTTGTAGGACTCGAGGAAGCAGGGCTCGAGAACGCTGCGCGGGAACGGCCGCAGTTCGGTTCCGGCCGCCACCAGGCGACGCAGCGCCGGCGGATTGCCGGCATCGTACTTCGGCACCATCCACGACGTGACACGGCCGCAAGCGGCTTCGACCATTGCCTGGTAGGGCTTCGGCAGCTTGGCCCAGGCATCGTTGTTGATGTACATCGAGCCGACCGAGGCGCCTTCCCACCAACCGGGATAGTAGTAGTACTTGGCGACCTTGTTGAAGCCGAGCTTCTCGTCGTCATACGGACCGACCCACTCGCAGGCGTCGATCGTGCCCTTTTCGAGCGCCGGATAGATATCGCCGCCGGCGATCTGCTGCGGCACGACACCGAGGCGCGTGAGGATCAAGCCGGCGAACCCGCCGACGCGGAACTTCAGGCCCTTCATGTCGTCCATCGACTTGATTTCCTTGCGGAACCAGCCGCCCATCTGGCAGCCGGTGCCGCCGAAGGTGAAGGAGCGGAAGTTGTACTCCTTGTAGAAGTCGTTGATCAGCTCGTGACCACCGCCGAACTCCAGCCAGGCGTAGTATTGCCGCTGGTTCATCGAGAACGGCAGGCCGGTCTCGAACACGAAATTCGGATGCTTGCCGAAGTAGTAGTAGGCGGCCGTCTGGCCGGCTTCGACGGTGCCGTTCTGCACCGCGTCGGCAACCTGCAGGCCCGGGACGATTTCGCCGGCGGCGAACGGACGGATCTGGAACTTGTTGTCCGACATTTCACCAATGAGCTTGGCGAACAGTTCGGAGCCGCCGTACAGCGTGTCGAGCGACTTGGGGAAGCTCGACGTCAGACGCCACTTCACTTCCGGCATGCTCTGGGCGATGGCCGGAGCCGCGATTGTCGACGCCGCTGCAACACCCGCAGCGCCAACACCCGCAGTCCTGATAAACTTTCTACGCTTCATCTCTTTATGCCTCCCTTAAGGATGCCAACATGGCCCCCATTAGTGTGTGAAGACTGGCATGCGGAATTCCGTTTGAAAAGCGTCACTCCGCCTGAACAAAGAAAACCCCGCCGAAACGGGGTTTTCACGTCTACACTTGCGGTTAATACCTAGACCTTACCGGCACCATACATCCGGGCCATGAAGCCGTCGAAACCACCTTCCGCAATGCGGGACCACAGAACCTGTTCGGACCGGTAGGGCTTCCAGCTTTCCCAGACTTTCTTGAACTTCGGATTCTTGGCCACGATCTCGTTGCAGAGTTCGTTGGTCGCATTGAAGCAGGCTTCGAGCACCGCCGTCGGAAATGGCAGGAGCTTGACGCCACTGGCGACGAGCCGCCGTAGCGCCGCTGGGTTGCCATTGTCGTACTTGGCCAACATCCAGAGCGTCACTTCGTTGGCCGCCACCTCGATCGCCTTCTGGTAGGCCGGCGGCAGCGAGTCCCATGACTTCTGGTTGATATAGGCCGTGCCCATGCCGGTACCTTCCCACCAGCCGGGGTAGTAGTAGAAAGGCGCGACCTTGTTGAAGCCGAGCTTCTCGTCGTCATAGGGCCCGACCCATTCGGCGGCGTCGATCGTGCCCTTTTCCAGGGCAGGATAGATATCGCCGCCCGGGATCTGCTGCGCGACCACGCCGAGCTTGCCCAGGATCTGGCCGGCGAAGCCGCCGACACGGAACTTGAGGCCCTTGAGGTCGTCGACCGTCTTGATCTCCTTGCGGTACCAGCCGCCCATTTGCGCGCCGGTGCCGCCCATCATGTGACCGACGACGCCATAGTCCTTGTAGAACTCATCCATCGCCTGACGGCCGCCGCCGTGCATCCACCACGCGACGTGCTGGCGGCTGTTCAGCCCGAACGGCACGGCGGTGTCGAAGGTGAAGGTGATGTCCTTGCCGATGTAGTAGTACGCGGCGGTCTGTCCGATCTCGACCGTGCCGTTCTGGCAAGCATCGAGGACCTGGAAGCCCGGGACGATTTCACCCGACGCGAAGGGCGTGATCTTGAACTTGCCGTCGGTGATCTCGCTCACGCGCCGGCAGAAATGCTCGGCGCCGCCGAAGAGCGTGTCGAGCGACTTGGGGAAACTCGACGTCAGACGCCACTTCAGTTCCGGCAGGCCCTGCGCGAGAGCCGGCGCCGCCACTGTCGTGGCAGCAGCGCCCACACCGGCAGTCTTCAGGAAGTTACGACGTTGCATGTTTGATCCTCCCAGATCATTTTGCTTGTCGGCTTTTGATTCCGATCAGCAGAATCAGCCTGACACGGGAAGCCCTCGATTGAAAAGACCGGGACAAAGAAAAAGCCCTGCCGAAGCAGGGCTTTTCCACTCAGTATGCCGGATAAGGGGTTAGAGCTTGTTGGCTGCCGACATGCGGGCCATGAAGGTGTCGAATGAACCCTCGGCCACGCGGAACCAAAGGACCTCCTCGTTCCGGAACGGCCGCCAATTGTCATAGACCTTCTTGAATTTCGGGCTCTTCGTCGACAGCTCGGCATAGAGCTCGGTCGAGGCGTTGAACGCGGCCTCCATGAGCGGCGTCGGCCATTGCACCAGCTTGGTGCCGCCCGCCACCAGTTCGCGCAACGCCTTGGGATTTTCGGCGTCGTACTTGGACACCATCCAGGTCTGGGCGTAGGCCGAGGCCGCCTCGACGATGCGCTTGTAGTTCGCTGGCAGCTCGTTCCACTTGTTGAGACCGATCAGCGCCGTGGTCTGCGGCCCGCCTTCCCACCAGCCGGGATACATGTAGTACGGCGCGATCTTGTTGAAGCCGAGCTTTTGGTCGTCATAGGGACCGACCCATTCGGCGGCGTCGATCGTGCCCTTCTCGAGCGCCGGATAGATGTCGCCACCGGCGATCTGCTGGGGAACGCAACCAAGCTTGGCGGCGACTAGGCCGGCGATGCCGGCGATGCGGAACTTGAGCCCCTTCAGGTCGTCCATCGTCTTGATTTCCTTGCGGAACCAGCCGCCCATCTGGGCGCCGGTGTTGCCGCACGGCAGGTTGTAGCAGTTGTACTCCTTGTAGAGATCGTTCAGCAGCTCCTTGCCGCCGCCCCAGCGGATCCACGCTTCCTGCTGGCGCGCGTTGGTGCCGAACGGCAGCGCCGTGTCGATGGCGAGCGCCGGCTCCTTGCCGAAATAGTAGGTGCCGGCCGTGTGCCCCATCTCGACGGTGCCGTTCTGCACGGCGTCGAGCACCTGCAGGCCCGGCACGATCTCGCCGGAGGCGAAGACACGAATCTGGAACCTGTTGTCCGTCATCTCTTGGATGTATTTGGCAAAGATCTCGCCCGCGCCATAGAGCGTGTCGAGAGACTTGGGAAAGCTCGATGCCAGGCGCCACTTGAGTTCAGGCATCGATTGCGCGATCGCCGGAGCGGCGAGCGTACTGGCGGCGACGACCGCGCCGCCACCGATACCGGCTGTGCGCAGGAATTTACGACGTTGCATGTTTGATCCTCCCAGATCATTTTTGTCTGTCGGCTTTTGATTCCGATCAGCAGAATCAGCGTGCCACTCCAGCACGGGTTTGCAAAGGGTCCGGCCAAAGAAAAAGCCCCGCCGAAGCGGGGCTTTTCCATCGAATGCACTGGGTATGAGGCCCTAAAGCTTGTTGCCCGCCGACTGGCGCGCCATGAAATTGTCGAACGTGTTCTCGGCAACACGGAACCACAGGACCTCTTCCGCGCGAAACTGCTTCCACTGGTCGAAGATCTTCTTGAACTTGGGGTTCTTGGCCGAGGTCTCGGCATAGAGGGTGTTGGCCGACGCGAGGGAGGCCTCCATGACCGCCTGCGGGAAAGGCATCAGCTTGGTGCCTGCCGCAATCAGTTCGCGCAATGCCTTGGGATTCTGCGCATCGTACTTGGCGATCATCTGGGTGTGCGCCTTGGCAGACGCCGCCTCGATCACGGCCTGGTAGGCCTTCGGCAGTTCGTTCCACTTCGCGAGATTGATGAAGTTGGAGAGCTGAGGGCCGCCTTCCCACCAGCCCGGGTAGTAGTAGAACTGCGCCACCTTGTTGAAGCCGAGTTTCTGGTCGTCGTACGGACCGACCCATTCCGCCGCGTCGATCGTGCCCTTCTCCAGCGCCGGATAGATTTCTCCGCCGGCGATCTGCTGCGACACGAGGCCGAGCGGGGCGAGCACCTGGCCGGCGAAACCGCCGATGCGCATCTTGAGCCCCTTAAGATCATCGACCGTCTTGATCTCCTTGCGGAACCAACCGCCCATCTGGCAGCCGGTGTTGCCGCAGGGCACGCTGTAGATGTTGTAGTCCTTGTAGAACTCATTGACCAAGTCGCGCCCGCCGCCCCAATTCATCCAGGCGTCCTGCTGGCGGGCGTTGAGACCGAACGGAATCGCCGTGTCGAACGCGAAGGTCGGATCCTTACCGATGTAATAGTAAGAAGCGGTGTGCCCCATCTCGACAGTGCCGTTTTGCACGGCGTCGGCCACCTGCAGACCCGGAACGATCTCGCCGCTGGCGAAGACGCGGATCTGGAACTTGTTGTCCGTCATGTCGGCGCAGTACTTCGAGAAAGTTTCGGCGGCGCCGAACAGCGTGTCGAGCGACTTCGGAAAACTCGACGCGAGGCGCCACTTGATCTCCGGCATCGACTGGGCGATGGCCGGCGCGGCAAGCGTGCCGGCGGTGACGACAGCAGCACTACCGACACCGGCGGTGCGCAGGAATTTGCGACGTTGCATTGGAGTTTCTCCCTATAGACCTTGATTGTGAGGCACGTTCCGCCACGCGAACGAGTGAGGATGACGGGTTTATCGCATGCTCTACTGAGGATGGAAAGCGCGTCCCAAAGCCTCAGCGCAGCAGCAAAAATGCCAGCGCGAGCCCGCCCACGACGATGCGGTACCAGGCGAAAATCGCGAAGCCGTGACGGCTGATGAAGCGCACAAAAGCCCCGACCACGACGGCGGCAGTAATGAACGCTGCTACGAACCCCAGGGCGATCACCGCGCCATGGTCCCAGCTCAGAACCGACCAGTTCTTGTAGAGATCGTAGACGCTTGCACCGATCATCGTCGGAATGGCGAGAAAGAACGAGAACTCGGCCGCGGCCGCCCGGTCGACGCGAAAGACGCGCGCGCCCATGATCGTCGCGCCAGCACGCGACACGCCCGGCACCATGGCGAGGCACTGGCAGAGGCCGATCAGGAAGGCCGTCTTGAGATCGACCTCGTCGACCGTCTTCATGCGCGGTCTCTGCGCGAAGCGTTCGATCACCAGAATGGCGATCCCTCCCACGATCAGTGCGACCGCAACGACCCATGGATTGAACAGGACCGTCTTGATGTACTTGTGGGCCGCCACGCCGACGATGGCTGCCGGCAGGAAAGCCACGATGATCGTCGCCGCAAATCGCAGCGCGGGCTTTTCACGTCGCACGACGCCGGCTGCCGTGGTCCAGAGCTTCTGGCGGTAGAGAAAACACACAGCGAGAATGGCGCCGAGCTGGATCACGATCTCGAAGACTTTGCCGGGCGGCCCCTGGAACTGCAGCAGCTCTTCCGCAAGGATGATGTGTCCGGTCGAGGACACCGGCAGGAATTCGGTGAGGCCCTCGACGACGCCGATCAGCACCGTTTTCCAGATCAGCGTCAGGTCCATGCCCGTCAATCCTTGAATCGTTTGGCGCGCGGCCAGCCCTTTTCCGGCAAACGGCCGGCCTGCGCACGTTCGCCACGCCAGAATTTCAGCTCGCCCGCCGGAATCAGGCGGTTGCCCCAGGGCAGACCGTCACCCAGCTTGAAGGCCTGCGCATCGGAAAGCCGGTCGGCCTTCGACTTCTGCAGCAGGACGCCGCGGCCGCGGCCCATCTCCGGCACCT
Organism: Reyranella massiliensis 521; assembly: GCA_945860205.1. Lineage (GTDB taxonomy): Bacteria > Pseudomonadota > Alphaproteobacteria > Reyranellales > Reyranellaceae > Reyranella > Reyranella massiliensis_B. The sequence goes on from CAMARK010000002.1 coordinate 24,692, forward strand.
GGTCCAATGGGAAGATCAGGAGCTTCCGACCCTCGCTCAGGACGGCAACCGCGTCGGCGCTCTCGGGCAGGATCGAAAACGCCACTGCCTTCTCCTTGTCGGAGAGATTGAGCGCCTGCTTGCCGTTCTTGGTCTGCGCGACGACGTCGTCCTCCGGCACCACGAAGCCGCGACCGGCATCCGAGGCAATCAGGAACTTGCGCCCGCCCTTGAACACTTCGAGCTGCACGATGTCGTGCTCGTTGCCGAGTTCGACCATCAACCGGATCGGCTCGCCGTGGCCGCGCGCACTCGGGAGCTTGTCGCAGGGCAACGTGTAGAACCGGCCATTGGTACCGAACACCAGCACCTTGTCGGTCGATTGGGCGTGGACTGCGAAGCGCGGACCATCACCCTCCTTGAACTTGAGATCGGCCGCCTGCTTGTCGTCGAGATGTCCCTTGGCGGCGCGAATCCAGCCCTTGTCCGAACAGACGACCGTGATCGGCTCGCGCTCAACGAAGTCTTCCACGGCATGCTCGAGCTCGGCCGGCGCGTCGGCGAGCTCGGTGCGGCGCTTGCCGAGCTTGGTCTTGCCGCCGAACTTGCGCTTGGTCTCCTGGACCTCGGTGGCGATCGCCTGCCACTGCAGATCCTCGCTCTTGAGCAGCGCCTTCAACTCCTTGCGCTCGGCGGAGAGCTTCTTGTGCTCGCCCTTGATCTCGAATTCCTCGAGCCGGCGCAGCGCCCGCAGGCGCATGTTGAGGATCGCCTCGGCCTGGGTGTCGGCGAGCCCGAAGGCCTTGATCATCTTGGGCTTGGGTTCGTCCTCCTCGCGGATGATCTTGATCAGCCTGTCGAGGTTGAGATAGGCGATCAGGTAACCTTCGAGAATCTCCAACCGTCGCTCGATCGCGTCGAGCCGGAAGGTCGAACGCCGTATCAGCACTTCGCGACGGTGATCGAGGAAGGCCTGCAGGGCCTCGCGCAGGTCCATGACCCGCGGTGTGTTGTCCTTGTCGAGGACGTTGAGGTTCAGCGGGAAACGGATTTCCAGGTCGGTGAGCCTGAAGAGCTGCTCCATCAGGAGCTCGGCCGGCACGTTGCCGGTCCGCGGCTCGAGCACGATCCGCACGTCGTCGGCCGATTCGTCGCGCACGTCGTCGAGGATCGGCAGCTTCTTGGCGTTGATGATCTCGGCGATGCGCTCGATCAGCCGGCCCTTCTGGACCTGGTAGGGAATCTCGGTGACGATGATCCGGTACTGGCCGCGCGGCAGCTGCTCGGCCGTCCAGCGCGCGCGCAGGCGAAAGGCGCCGCGGCCGGTCTTGTAGGACTCGACGATCGATTCACGCGGCTCGACCAGCACGCCGCCGGTCGGGAAGTCCGGTCCCTTCACCAGGTCGACCAGCGTGTCGATGCGGGCATTCGGCGTCTTGATGAGATGCAACAGAGCGTCGCAAAGCTCGCCGGCATTGTGCGGCGGAATCGAGCAGGCCATGCCGACGGCGATGCCGGCCGCTCCATTGGCCAGCAGGTTGGGGAAGCCGCCCGGCAACACCGCCGGCTCCTCGGTGGAACCATCGTAGTTGGGGCGGAAATCGACCGCGTTCTCATCGATACCGGAAAGGAGCGCCTCGGCCACTTCCGTGAGGCGCGCCTCGGTATAGCGCATCGCGGCCGGGTTATCGCCGTCGATATTGCCGAAGTTGCCCTGGCCCTCGATCAGCGGATAGCGGGCGGCGAAGTCCTGGGCCAGGCGCACGAGCGCGTCATAGATCGACTGGTCACCGTGCGGGTGATACTGGCCGATCACGTCGCCGACGACGCGGGCGCTCTTCTTGAAGGCGCTGTTGGGGTCGAGCCTGAGTTGCCGCATGGCGTACATCAGGCGGCGATGCACCGGCTTCAGGCCGTCGCGCACGTCGGGCAGCGAGCGCGCCATGATGGTCGACAGCGCATAGGACAGGTAGCGCTCCTGGAGCGCCTGTCCGAATTGCACCGGCTTGACCGCGGCGAGTGGGACGACGTTGCTGCGTTTTGCCATCGACGGGACTTGAGAGGGGACCGACCGCGATTCGAGCCGCGGCCATTGTTATTCTAGCGCTGGAGCGTTTCCATAAATCTCGCCCGCGCGGGAGGCAAGGGCTTGTTGTGTGGCCAGAAAACGTGCCTTTCGAGGAAATAGCCCGTCAAATCGAGGCCCAGACGCAATTGCTCGTCATCGGACGGTAATCCGCCGGTGGACAAAAACCCCGGCAGCACCAGCAGCTTTTCCTTGTAGGGACCCGCCGCCGCCCGCGACACCGCCCGGCCGGTTTTGGGAGAGACATAAGCCAGATCCGCCGTGGTTCCCGTCGCGGCGCATTTCTCGAGATCGAGCCCGAACCCCAGTTCCTGCAGCAGGCCCAGTTCCAGCCTTACATAGATCGCGGGCCAGCCGGGATGACCGAGCGCGCCCAGAAAGGCACGGAAACCGTCGAACATCGCCGGATGCGGCTCGCGCTCGGGCAGTGCCGAATCCGCCACCGCGCAGGCCGCAGAAAGGCCGGCCAACTCTGCCGCATCGTCGAGGGCGCGGGCAGCATGCGGCTCGCGCAACTCGCCGGTGTAGTTGCCGAGTTGATCCGATAGACGGGCGCGCCAGCCGATTTCGACGACATTGCCTGATTGCCAGACCGGACTCGCGCGTCGCGAACCGCCGCCCGGCACGAAGCCCGCATGGCGGCCATGCTCCCGGGTCAGGAGCGACACGATGAGACCGCTTTCACCATGGGGCCGTGCCGACAGCACGATGCCTTCATCGCTCCAGTCCATGTCTCGGGTATGCCCGCGCTAGGGCTCGTAGTCGAGCCCGATGGTTCGGTAATGGGACGGATCGTCGGCCCAGCGCTCGCTCACCTTGACGTGCAGGAACAGGTGCACCGGCCGCTCCAGCATCTCGGCGAGTTCGCGCCGGGCGCGGGCGCCGATCTGCTTGATGCGCGCACCGCCCTTGCCGAGGAAGATCGCGCGCTGGCCGTCGCGCTGCACATGGATCGTCTGCTCGATGCGGACGCTGCCGTCGGGACGATCCTCCCACTTCTCCGTCTCGACCGCCGCCTCATAGGGCAGTTCCTGATGAAGCTGCAGGAAGACCTGCTCGCGCGTGACCTCGGCCGCCAGCAGCCGCAGCGGCAGGTCGGCGGCCTGGTCCTCGGGGTAGAGAAACGGCCCTGCCGGCAGCAGCGCTGCCAGGGTCTTCAGGACGTCGTCCACGCCGTCGTTCTTGAGGGCGCTCACCATGAAGGTCCGCTCGAACGGCAACAGGGCGTTCAACTCGGACGTCAGGGCCAGCAGGTTCTCGCGCGGCACGACATCGATCTTGTTGAGGATCACGAAGCGCGGCGCTCGTGATTCTTTCAGCCGTTCGATGATGGCGCGCGTCTCCTGGCCGATGCCGCGCTCGGCATCGACAACCAGCGCCACCAAGTCGGCGTCCTCGGCGCCGCGCCAGGCGGCGGCCACCATGGCCCGTTCCAGCCGGCGCTTGGCGACGCGGAAGATGCCGGGCGTATCGACCAGAATGGCTTGCGCACGGCCGCCGTCAGCGAGGTCCACCATGGCGATGCCGATCACGCGCATGCGCGTGGTCTGCACCTTGGGCGACACGATGCTCACCTTCGATCCGACCATGGCGTTGACGAGGGTCGACTTGCCGGCGTTGGGAGCGCCGACGATGGCGACGAATCCTGCCCGGGTGTTCGGTGTCGTCATCACTGGTTCAACCGTTCGAGAAGAGTGATCGCGGCCAGACGCTCAGCCTCGCGCTTGCTGCCGCCACGCGCCTGCGCGGGCTCATGCCCCTTGATCGCGACATCGACGACGAACAACGGCTCATGCGGCGGACCCTCGCGGCCGACTTCGCGATAGGCTGGCAGCGGCAGGCGCCGGGCCTGCGCCCATTCCTGCAGCGCCGTCTTGGGGTCACGCGGCGCCGCGGCCTGGCTGGTGAGCCGATCGCCCCACAGCCGCTCCACGCAGGCGGCCGATACGGCAAATCCGGCATCGAGAAAGACGGCACCGAGCAGGGCCTCCAGCGCATCGGCGAGAATGGTGGGCCGCACAACACCGCCCTGCCCGCGCTCCGATTCACCCAGCCGGATATCGGCCCCGAGTCCTATTGTCGTCGCGATTTCCACCAGCGTCTCGGCCCGCACGAGCGCTGCGTGCCGACGCGCCAGCTCGCCCTCGTGTTCCTGCGGGAAACGACGCAGCAGCAGATCGGCGACGGCAAGCGACAGCACGCGGTCGCCGAGGAACTCCAGCCGTTCGTTGCCATGGGGAAAGGCCGCCTTCAGATCGGACCGGCGATCGAGCGCACCGCGATGGGTGAGCGCCTCGGCCGCGAGCTCGGCGCGCCCGAAAGTGTGGCCGATCTTGCCGGCCAGGGCTGCTAGATCGACGTCGGTCGCGTTCAGTGGATCGCCATGAAGAAGCGATTGAAGCGGATGGCCTCCGGCCATTTCCACGGCTCCAACCAACCGGCGACACTCGGATCGTGCGAAAAGAAGATGAACTCGGCGCGTCCGACGAGATTTTCGGAGGGGACGTACCAGCCCAACTGGTCGCGATCGCGGGTCGAGCCGGCGAAATCGCGCAGCATCAGCCGCGTGCGACTGTCGAGCGAATCGTCACGATTGTCGCCCATGACGAAATAGCTGCCGGCGGGCACGAGGAACTCCGGCGTGTTGTCGGCCGGGCCATTGTCGTTGTACTCGAGCACCGTGTAGCGGCGGCCGTTCGGCAGCTGCTCGCTGTAGAGTGTGCCCTTCTGGTAGTGACCGTTGGTGCCTCTCACATAGTCGCCGATTCGCAGGCGCGGCACCGCCGTGCCGTTGATGTGGAGCACACCGGACACCATCTGGATACGGTCGCCCGGCATGCCGACGATACGCTTGATGTAGTCGGTGCGGTTCACGCCCTGACCCTGGTCGCCGGGATACTTGAACACGGCGACGTCGCCACGCTCGGGCGGGCTGCCGAAGACGCGGCCCGGAAACAGGCCCGCCGAGAACGGGAAGGAGTGCTTGCTGTAGCCGTAGGAATATTTCGAGACGAACAGATAGTCGCCAACCAACAGGGTCGGGATCATCGACCCGCTCGGAATGTTGAACGGCTCGATGGCGAAGGTGCGCACAACCAGCGCGATCAAGACGGCATAGACCACCGTGCGGATGGTTTCACCCCAGCCGCCCGCCTTGTCCTGCCCGCGCTTCCGCCGCTCAGCCACGTCCGTCATCGCCGTTCCAGTTCAAACGAGCCGGGCCTATAGCAGGGCCCGGAGCGCATGTCTCCCGCCTCGGCCGCGACATGGGAGCGTTGCAGTTTGACGAGCCTGAAAGCCATTTCATGGCTTGGGCACTGCAGAAATGATCACGAACGCCTGTGCCAGGGGATACTCGTCAGTCAAGGTGAGGTCGATCTGCGGCGACATGCCGGCCGGCGTGATCTCCTGCAGCCGCGCCAACGCCCCACCCGTCAGCGCCATCGTAGGCTTGCCACCGCGCTGATTTATGACACCCATGTCGCGCCAGAACACGCCGCGACGTAGTCCCGTGCCCAGGGCCTTGGAACAGGCCTCCTTGGCCGCGAACCGCTTGGCGTAGCTCGCCGCCCGCGTGGCACGTCCCTCGGAGCGCGATTGTTCAACAGGAGTGAAAATCCGCTGCACAAAGCGGTCGCCGAAGCGCGCGAGCGATTTCTCGATACGCTTGATGTCGCAAAGGTCGTTGCCGATGCCCAGGATCACGCGGTCGCCCCCGGCGCCCGAGCCGCATCCATGATGCGCCGCATCTCGCGGATCGCAGGCTCGAGCCCGATGAAAATCGCCTCGCCGACCAGGAAATGCCCGATGTTGAGTTCGCGCACTTCGGGGATCGCCGCAATCGGCCCGACATCGCCGTAGCTCAACCCATGGCCGGCGTGGCATTCCAATCCGAGCCGCGCGCAGAGAGCCGCACCTTTCTGTAGCCGGACCAGTTCAGCCCGCTGGGCCTCGCCTTCCAGCTCGCAGTAGCGGCCGGTATGCAGCTCGACGACCGGCGCGCCCAGCGCCACCGCCGCCTCAAGCTGGCGCGGATCGGCCTCGATGAACAACGACACGCGGATGCCGGCGTCGCTCAGCCTGGCAACCATCGGCTTCAGGTGGTTGTGCTGGCCGGCCGCGTCGAGGCCGCCCTCGGTTGTCCGCTCCTCGCGCTTCTCGGGCACGATGCAGGCGGCGTGCGGGCGATGGCGCAAGGCGATGTCGACCATCTCCTGCGTCGCCGCCATCTCGAAATTGAGCGGCACCTTTAGTTCGCGCATCAGGCCCTCGATGTCGCCATCGACGATGTGCCGGCGGTCTTCGCGCAGATGCGCGGTGATGCCGTCGGCGCCGGCGACCTCGGCGAGACGCGCCGCCCGCAGCGGATCAGGCAAATGACCGCCGCGTGCATTGCGCACGGTCGCCACGTGATCGATGTTCACTCCAAGGCGCAACCGGGACGGCGTGGACATTCGCTACTTTCGCAAGATGTTGGCAGGAGAATACGTCAATTGCGCGCGCGCTCGACGGCATTGATGGCCGGCGTCGCGCGAAGCGCTGCGGTGATGTCGGCGAGATGCTTCACGTCGGCGACCTCGACATCGATCACCATGTCGAAGAAATCCATCGAGCGGTTGACGATGCGCAGGTTCGAAATGTTGCCTTCGTGGCGGGCGATCACCGTCGACAGGCTGGACAGGCTGCCCGGCTGGTTGGCGACCGTGATCTTGAGGCGGCCGGTATAGACGCTGGCAGCGCCTTCGCCGACCGAATCCCAGCCGACGTCGATCCAGCGCTCCGGCGCCTCGGAGAAGCTTTCTAGCGTGGCGCAGTCGATCGTATGGATCGTGACGCCCTTGCCGGTCGTGATGATGCCGACGATGCGGTCTCCCGGCAACGGATGGCAGCAGCGGGCGAAATGCACGGCCATGCCGGGGATCAGGCCGCGGATCGCGATCTGGCCGGCCTCCTTGTTACCCCGCCCGCCCTCGCCCGCCTTCGCGGACTTGTTGCGCGCGCGCGAGATCGGCACGACGTCGGCGCCGCCCCCTCTCGAGCCCGGCCGCTGCTGCTTGAGGCCGGGATAAACCGCGGTCAGCACCTCGCGTGCACCGACCAGGCCCGCGCCGACGGCGGCGACCAGATCGTCGGTCGTCGCCTGCTTGAAATTGGCGCGCACGCCGTCGAGGCCCTTTTCCGTGGCCTCGTAGCCTTCCTCGTGGAATGTCTTGTCGAGCAGCGACTTGCCGAGCTGGATGTATTGCTCGCGCTGGCGCGTGCGGATGAAGCGCCGGATGGCGGCCTTGGCCTTGCCGGTGACCACGAAGCGTTCCCACGTCGGCGACGGCGTCTGCGCCTTCGAGGTGACGATGTCGACCTGGTCGCCGTTGGAGAGCTGAGTCCTGAGCGGCAGCATGCGGCCGTTGATCTTGGCGCCGACGCAGGTGTCACCCACCTGGCTGTGCACGGCATAGGCGAAGTCGATCGGCGTCGCGCCGCGCGGCAGGGCGATCAGCTTGCCCTTGGGCGTGAAGCAGAACACCTGATCCTGGAACATCTCGAGCTTGGTGTGCTCAAGGAATTCCTCGGCGTTGGGCGCCTTGTCGAGGATGTCGATCAGGCTGCGCAGCCAGGCGTATTGCGGCGCATCGGTCGACGGCCCGCCCTGCTTGTAGATCCAGTGGGCGGCGACGCCGCGCTCAGCCTGGTCCTGCATCTCGGCCGTGCGGATCTGGATCTCGATGCGCTGCCCGAGCGGCCCGATGACGCCGGTGTGCACCGAGCGATAGCCGTTGGGCTTGGGAACCGAGATGTAATCCTTGAAGCGCTGCGGCAGGACCTGGTAGCGCCCGTGCAAAAGGCCGAGCGCCTGATAGCACTGCGCGATGTCGTCGACGATGATGCGGAACGCCATGATGTCGGCGAGCTGCTCGAACGACACGTTCTTGGTCTGCATCTTGCGCCAGATCGAATAGGGCGTCTTCTCGCGGCCCTGTATCTGCGCGACGAGCCCGCCGTCCTTCAGGGTCTTGACCAGTTCGGCCTCGATCTGGGGCACCAGCCGCTCGCCGCGTTCGCGCAGGTATCCGAGCCGCGCCTCGACCGAGCCCCGACCATCGGGATTGAGTTCGGCGAACGCCAGCTCCTCGAGCTCGCGCTTCACCTTCTCCATGCCGATGCGCGAGGCGAGCGGCGCATAGAGCTCCATGGTCTCGCGCGCGATGCGCTTGCGCCGCGCCGGCTCCTTGATGTGACGGAGCGTCCGCATGTTGTGCAGGCGGTCGGCAAGCTTCACCAGCAGGACGCGAATGTCCGACGACATCGCCAGCACCAGCTTGCGCAGGTTCTCGGCTTCCTTGGTGCTCTCGGACTGAATCTCGAGCCGCGACAGCTTGGTCACGCCGTCGACCAGGCGGGCGATGTTTTCGCCGAACAGGCCCGCGATCTCGTCGCGCGTCGCGTCGGTGTCCTCGAGCGTGTCGTGCAGCAGGCCGGTCACGATCGAGGCGGTGTCGAGCCGCATCTCGGCCAGGATGCCGGCAACCTCGACGGGATGGGAGAAGTACGGGTCGCCCGAGGCACGCAGCTGGTTGCCGTGCCGCTTCAGCCCATAGACGTAGGCGCGATTCAGCACATCCTCGTCCGCTTCCGGATCGTAGGACTGCACGCGTTCAACGAGTTCAAACTGACGAATCATCGCAATCACACACTATATGGTGTCGATTGCGTCTACTCCACGAAGATTGCGCGAATAGCAGGGCTGAGCCCTGTTAGGGCTCGGAGCCCTGCTAAGGCTCAAACGCCCTCTTATTCGGTGACGTCGTCTTCCTCGGCCATCGGCAGGGCCTTGGGCTGGGCGGCTTCCGCGCCGCCCTGGGCGAGGGCCGCCGCCAGCTCCTGCTCGAGCTCGGCCATCTCGTTGACCTCTTCGGGCTTGTCGATGTCGGCGTGCTTCTGCATGCCGGAGATCAGCGCGTCCTTGAGCACGGCCTGGTCGAGCTTGGTTTCGGCGATTTCACGGAGCGCCACGACCGGGTTCTTGTCGCGGTCGCGATCCAGCGTGATCTGGGCACCCGCCGAGATGTCGCGCGCCCGCTGGGCGGCGAACATGACGAGTTCGAAACGGTTGGGGACCTGCACGATGCAGTCTTCGACGGTAACGCGCGCCATGGGCGACCTCTGATTTCCCGGGAGCGGCGGGTTATACGCGCCCCTCATCAAAAGGCAAGGCCGCCAGCAGGGCCTGGATCGGCTGGCCAGTCATCGGGTGGCGCCAGTCCGGGGCGAGATCGGCCAGGGGCCGGAGGACGAAGGCCCGGGCGGCCAACCTCGGGTGCGGCAGGGTCGCCCGCCCCGGGCTCTCAGGGGCAATTTCCCCCCGAAAATCGAGTAAATCCAGGTCGATCACGCGGGCGGCGTTTGCGATGGTCCGGACCCGTCCAAAGGCCTCCTCGACCTCGTGAAGGGCCGCCAGAAGTTCGTCGGGGCCAAGATCGGTCGCCACTTCGATGACGGCGTTCTGGTACCAGGGCTGGTCGGACGCCGGCACCGGCGCGGTGCAGTACCAGGGCGATACCCGCAAAACCTGCACGCCACATCGCTCAAGGTCCCGGAAGGCCGCCTTCAGGGTCTCGCGAGGAGAACCATATGTGGGGTGGGCCAGATTCGCACCGGCGCCTATGAAAATTGAGCTTCCCCGCGTGTTCTCCACCAGCAATAACCTCCAACCCCTTGTGATCTATAAGATAATACCCTAGACTTAACATGCGATTGGAGATGTGTGGGTTACGGTGCTCCCGCCGCTACATAAATTTTTCGCTCCCTCTGCGCATATTGTTCCAAAAAGGATAACCGCCATGAAAGGCAATTTTTACGAAAACGAGCGCGTCGCTCTCTTCATCGACGGCGCCAACCTCTACTCCGCCGCCCGCGCCCTCGGTTTCGACATCGACTATCGCCGCCTGCTCAAGGTGTTCCGCGAAAAGGGCCGGCTGGTTCGCGCCTACTACTACACGGCGCTGGTCGAGGATCAGGAATATTCGCCGATCCGTCCGCTGATCGATTGGCTGGACTACAACGGCTACACCATGGTCACCAAGCCGACCAAGGAATTCACCGATGCCATGGGCCGCCGCAAGATCAAGGGCAACATGGACATCGAGCTCGCCATCGACGTGCTCGAGATGGCCGAGCATCTGGACCATGTGATCCTGTTCTCCGGCGACGGCGACTTCCGCCGCCTGGTCGAAGCCGTGCAGCGCCGTGGGCTCCGCGTTTCCGTGGTCAGCACCATCAAGTCCGCGCCGCCGATGGTGGCCGACGAGCTGCGCCGCCAGGCCGACGATTTCGTCGAGCTCGCCGAGCTGGCGCCGTTGATCGCCCGCAGCCCTTCCGAGCGTACCGCACGCCCCGCCGTCGCCGCGCCGCTCAACGGCCGCGAGGGCGACGATCTCGACGACGCCCCGTCCGAAGCGCTGATGCGGTCGGCCTAGGCCTCGCGGTCCGGTGGCTCTGCCAGGCTTCGAGGAGCCGCCGCTCGACTGTCCACGCTGCCCGAGGCTCGTCGCCTTCCTGGACGGGCTTCGCAGCGCTCATCCCGACTGGAAGAACGCGCCCGTCCGCTCGTTCGGCGACCTTGAGGCGCGGCTGCTGATCGTGGGCCTGGCGCCCGGCATGCGCGGCGCCAACCGCACCGGCCGGCCCTTCACCGGCGACTATGCCGGCGACCTCCTCTACTCGACCCTGCTGAAGTTCGGCTTCGCCACGGGAACCTACGGCGCCGATCCCGCCGACGGGCTGCGCCTGGCCGACTGCCGCATCGCCAACGCCGTGCGCTGCCTGCCGCCGGAGAACAAGCCGCTGCCGATCGAATTCACCGCCTGCCGGCCCTTCCTGCAATCGGAGATCGCCGCCATGCCGCGCGCACGCGTGATCCTGGCACTGGGCAAGGGCGCGCACGACCAGGCCCTGCGCGCGCTCGCCGTGCGCCCAGCGTCGGCTTACCCCTTCATCCACGGACGGCTGCACACGCTGCCGAACGGGCTGCTTCTCGCCGACAGCTATCATTGCTCGCGCTACAACACGAACACCGGGCGCCTGACGACCGCGATGTTCCACGACGTCTTCACCGGCGTTCGTCAGGTCCTGCCGCCGACCTAGACGCTCTCCGCCGCTGGCTCAACTTTTCAAATTTGGCCCAAACTCGCCGACAAATATTTGGCTTTCCAACCGCCGGAAAGCCAACAAATCCGGGATTTTGCCCGGCTCAACGGGCCCACCTGAAACGTGCGCGTGTTGGGCCCGAAAGTGTGCCGGATCTGTGCCCGGCCGTGCGCACGATTAGCTGTCCACGATTCGAGGCGTAGCTCTTTCCCTGTTGATGCCAGCACTGCCAGCACAAAGCCCTTTGGGCGTAGATGGATTGCTCTCATCCCTGGGTCAGGACCCAGGGCGGCTGCACCAAGCGCTATGCGCGAGCCCGTGGCCCCTCTTGCGGATTCCAGAGGGCACGGACAGGTCTTGCCGGAATGAAAAAGGCCGGCGCCCAAACTCAGAGGAAGCGCCAGCCTGACAGAGATATAGCCCAAAACCTGCTGAAATGTCAACTTTTCCTGCTAGCGCAGCGCCGCCTCGACCGCCTCTGTGATCTCGCTGGATCGGGGACGCACGCGGCTCGGCCAGGCGCCGAGCAGGCCGCCGTCCTTGCCGATCAGGTATTTGTGGAAGTTCCACTTGGGCGCCGCGCCCTCACCCGCCTGCGCCGCGATCCATCGATAGAACGCATGGGCGTCAGGCCCGATTGCCTTCTGCTTCGACGTGAGCGGAAAGGTGACCTCGTACATCGACTCGCAGAACTTGGCGATCTCGGGCTCCGTCCGCGGCTCCTGCGCGCCAAAATCGTTGCACGGCACGCCCAGCACCACGAGCCCCTTGGGGCCGTAGGTTTCGTGCAGCTCCTGGAGGTCGGTGTATTGCGGCGTGAACCCGCAATAAGACGCCACGTTCACGACCAGCACGGCCTTGCCGGCAAGGTCCTTCAGGTCCAGTGGCTTTCCGTCGATCGTCGTGAAGGAATAGTCATGGGCCGACATGTCAGATCTCCTCGTCATACCGCTGTTCCAGCCACGGGTCGCCGTAGTTGTGATAGCCGCGCACTTCCCAGAAGCCGGGCTTGTCCATTTCCGAGAATTCGACGCGCTTGATCCACTTCGCGCTCTTCCAGAAATAGAGCTTCGGGATCACCACCCTGAGCGGCCCGCCATGCTCGCGGCTGATCGGCTCGCCGTTCCAGCTCCACGCCAGCAGCACGTCGTCGGCCGCGAAATCCTCGAGCGGCACGTTGGTCGTGTAGGTGTCGTAGGAATGGAAGATGACGTGCTTGGCTTCCGCCTTGGGCTTCACCTGGGCCAGCAGGTCGCGGGCGCTGACGCCTTCCCACTTGTTGTCGTAGCGCGACCATGCGGTCACGCAGTGGATGTCGCTGGTCAGCCGGGTCTTGGGAAGGTCGGTGAACTCGCCCCACTTCCAGGTCACGGGCGTCTCGACCGCGCCGTCGACGAACAGGCGCCAGGCGTGGGTCGGAATCTCCGGCTGGACGCCGAGATCCAGCACCGGCCAGGTCTCGACCTGCCGCTGCCCCGGCGGCAGACGCACGGAATGCGCCGCCGTCTTGCCGGTCAGCAGCCGGCCCTCGCCGGCCCATTTCTGCTTGCTGTCGATCAGCTTGCTTTTCAGCTTGCCGAACAGAGTGACGTCGTCGTCGGCCACACGCATTCCCTCAATTCTGGATTCTCCTCCCCTGCGCGGACTCCGCGCAGGGGAGGAAATGACTCTAGATCGTTCTTCCAGCCTTTTCCCAATAGGGGGCCCGGAGCTTGCGTTTGAAGATTTTACCCGAATCTTCGCGCGGAAGGGCGGCGCTGAATTCCACGATCCTTGGAACCTTGTAGCGCGCCAAATGTCCTGCCAGCCAGGCCTGCACCTGGCCGGCATCGAGCGCGGTCGCGGCCATGGGCTCGACATAGGCACAGATCTGCTCGCCGAACTCCTCGTCGGGGACGCCGAACACTGCGCAGTCGCGCACGCCTGGCATCTGGATCAGCGCCGATTCGATCTCGGCCGGGTAGATGTTGACGCCACCCGAAATAATCATGTCGCGCTTGCGGTCGCACAAGAAGACGAAGCCGTCGGCATCGAGGTATCCGATGTCGCCCACGGTCACGAGATCGCCCAGCGCCACCTCGCGACGCTTGGCATCGTCGTTGTTGTAGGTGAAGTCCGAGAGGTTCGGCCCGCGCAGGTAGATCTCACCGACCTCGCCCTGCGCCACGTCGCGTCCCTGGTCGTCGACGATCCGAATGATGGCGCCGGTCACCGGGCGGCCGACCGTGCCCGGTTTGCGCAGCGCTTCCTCGGAGCCATGCCAGACCACGACGCCGGTCTCGGTTGCGCCGTAATACTCGTAGATCACTGGCCCCCACCATTCGATCATCCGCCGCTTCACTGCCGGGGCACAGGGCGCCGCCCCATGGCTGACGAAGCGCAGCGACGAGACGTCGTAGCGCTCGCGCACCGCATCGGGCAGACGCAGCAGGCGCACGAACATGGTGGGCACGATGTGCATGTGGCTGACGCCATGCCGCTCGATCAGGCGCAGCATGTCCTCGGCCTCGAAACGCGGCTGCAGGACCACGTTGAGGCCGAGCCGGGCGCTGGCCATCCCATAAGCAGCCGGCGCGGAATGGTACATCGGGCCGTTCATCAGCACGACGATCGCGGGATCCTGCTTCAGTCCCCAGAAAATCGCCGCCTCCTGCGCCCCCGCTGCCTGCTGCTCCGGCGTGCTCGGCCTGCGGCGCACGCCCTTCGGCCGTCCGGTGGTGCCCGAGGTGTAGATCATGCTGCCGCGCGCCAGCTTGGGTGGAGCCTTCCGGGGCGCGGACGCTGCCACGAAATCCTGCCAGAGCCCGACACCCGCCCGTGCCACGCGGTGTTCGGCGGGCACGTTGTAGGCCGCCGCGATCTCCTCCGGCGTCGGGACCGTCATCACCTTCACGCCGGCGGGAATGCCCGATGCGATCTGCGCCAGGAGATCGGTGTGCGCCACCAGGACCTTGGCGCCGCTGTCGCGCAGGATGTAGCCGGCTTCCTCCGGCGTGAAATGCCAATTGATCGGCACTGCATAGGCACCCAACTGGCTCACCGCCATGTTGACCTCGAAAGTCGCGAAGTCGTTGCGCACCATCAAGGCGACGCTGTCGTCTTCGCCCACTCCGAGCGCTTCCAGGCCGCCGGCACCGTGCGCCGCATTGGCCTGGATGTCGGCCCAGCTTCGGAAGCGTTCGCCCGCTGTGACGCCCGGCGTCATTTCTTCTTCCTCGCCTTGGGGGCTAATGTCTTCGAAGACGGCGCCGCCGCCCCCTTGAGCATCAAGGCACCGTGGAAATAGTTCAAGGTCGCGAGGTCCGGCCCTCCCTGCATCATGCCGGCCTGATGCAGCATCACCAGCCCGTGGATGGTCGCCCACATCGACCAGCCGAACATCGCCGGGTCGGCCTCGATCACGCCCACTTCTTTCATCTGCTCGGCCTGGCGCGTGATGTACTGGCGGGCGCGCTTGGCCTCGCGCGCCAGCTCCGCATGGCTCTCGTCGATCGGCTGGTCGAGCTCGAACATGATGCGATAGGCATGAGGATTGCCGAGGGCGAAGCCGATGTAGGCATCGCCGACGCGCATCCCGCCCTCGGCCGGATCCTTCGCCGAGGCGGCAGCCTTCTCCAATGCATCCGCGAATTTGGCGAAGGCTTGTGCCCGCACCGTCGCGAGAATGTCGGCCTTGTCCTTGAAGTATCGGTAGGGAGTCTTGGGGCTGCAGCCCAGCGCCTCGGCGAGCTGGCGCATGGTGACGCCCTCGTAGCCGAAACGGGCGAACCGTTCGGTGGCGACCCGGCACAGCTCGGCCCGGAAGTCGGCGATGTCCTGATCGGTCAGATAGCGCGGCATGTCTGTCTTTCCATACACACCGTGTACGAAAAGCCGGCCGCCCGGTCAATGCCTCAGTGTCAGGCCGACTCCGCGAACAGTTCGCGGCCGATCAGCATGCGGCGGATCTCGCTGGTGCCGGCGCCGATCTCGTAGAGCTTGGCATCGCGCAGCAGGCGGCCCGTCGGATAGTCATTGATGTAGCCGTTGCCGCCCAGGAGCTGGATGGCATCGAGCGCCACCATGGTGGCCTTCTCCGCCGCATAGAGGATGGCGCCGGCCGAATCCTTGCGCGTCGTCTGACCGCGATCGCAGGCTTTGGCGACGGCATAGACGTACGACTTGCAGGCATTCATCGTCGTATACATGTCGGCGAGCTTGCCCTGGACGAGCTGGAAGGTGCCGATCGGCTGGCCGAACTGCTGGCGCTCGTGGACGTAGGGCACGACGATATCCATGGCCGACTGCATGATGCCCAGCGGTCCCGCCGCCAGCACGGCGCGCTCGTAGTCGAGGCCGCTCATCAGGACATTCACGCCTTTGCCTACCGGGCCCAGCACGTTCTCCTCGGGAATCTCGCAATCCTCGAACACCAGCTCGCCGGTCGACGAGCCGCGCATGCCCATTTTGTCGAGCTTCTGCGCCACCTTGAAACCCTTGCGGTCGGTCTCGACGATGAAGGTGGTGATGCCGCGCGAGCCCGCCGCCGGATCGGTCTTGGCATAGACCACGACCACCTGCGCATCGGGACTGTTGGTGATCCACATCTTGGTGCCGTTCAGCACGTAGCGGTCGCCTTTCTTGTCCGCGCGCAGCTTCATGGAGACGACGTCGGAGCCCGCGCTCGCCTCGCTCATCGCCAGGCTGCCGACATGTTCGCCGGAAATCAGCTTCGGCAGGAAGCGGCGCTTCTGCTCGTCGTTGCC
Source organism: Reyranella massiliensis 521 (assembly GCA_945860205.1). Taxonomy (GTDB): domain Bacteria; phylum Pseudomonadota; class Alphaproteobacteria; order Reyranellales; family Reyranellaceae; genus Reyranella; species Reyranella massiliensis_B. Next base: position 40,646 of record CAMARK010000002.1, read on the forward strand.
GTTGCGACTGATCTGGTTGACGCAGAGATTGGAGTGCGCACCGTAGCTGAGGCCGACCGCGGCCGACGCGCGGCTCAGTTCCTCAACCGCCACGACATGCTCGAGGTAACCCAGGCCCGAGCCGCCATATTCCTCCGCGACCGTGATGCCGTGCAGGCCGAGAGCGCCCATCTTGGGCCACAGCTCGCGCGGAAAGCGGTCGGTCTTGTCGAGCTCGGCGGCAATCGGCGCCACTTCGATCGAGGCAAAGCGCTGAACCTGGTCGCGCAGAGCGTCGGCGGTCTCGCCCAGACCGAAGTCGAAGGCCGGCATGGCATTGGGGATCATGATTTACCTGTTGCGGTTCGGGCCATTCAGGGCGCGCGGGTCGTCTTGACGTTGATGCGGATCAACTTCCATTCGGCGTCCGACGGAATGAAGTCCAGTTCAAAAACCACGCGCGCCGGCTCGGTCGGGAAGAATCCCTTCACGAGCAGCTTGCCTTGCTCGTCGATCGACGGTGCCGGATCGTAGGTCGGCTTCATTGCCGCGATGATGTCGATATCGATGTCTTTTTCAGCGAACTCCCTGAAGGTCTCCTTGAGTTTTTCCGGCGAGAATTGCTGACGAAACGGCTTGGAGAGCTTGGCGTGGAAGACCGTGTAGTTGCCCGTCACATTGGCATCATTGAACGACAACAGAGACGACTTCACCAAGACCTCGAGGCCGCGTTCCGTCGGCAGCTTGTTCTGCGCCTGTGCCGCCGGCGCAGCCAACGACAGGACGACCATCGCGACAAGGCGGGCGATCACTTGCATGGAACCTCCTCCGACGGTCACGATACAGCGCCGGACCGCCGATGCGAAGCCGTCTCGACCGGGCCCGCTAAAGCAGGAACAGAGTCGCCAGTCCGAGAAAGGTGAGGAAGCCGATCACGTCGGTCACCATGGTCAGGAACACCGTGGAGGAAACGGCGGGATCGATGCCGAACTTCTGGAGCCCGAGCGGAATGAGCGATCCGGCAAGGGCCGCCGCCATCAGGTTGCAGACCATGGCCGCCGCAATGACGCCGCCCAGGCGCCAGTCGCCGAACAACACGATGACACCGGCGGCCAGAAGAGTGGCGAACATCAGGCCGTTGAGGCTTCCGACGATGGCTTCCTTGGCGATGAAACGGAACGCGTTTGCCGCCGTCAGATCGCCCATGGCCAGCGCGCGCACGGTGACGGTCACGGTCTGGATGCCGGCATTGCCGCCCATCGAGGCGACGATGGGCATCAGCACCGCCAAAATCACGATCTTCTCGATCGTGACCTCGAACTGGCTGATCACGAACGAGGCCACCAGCGCCGTCGCGACGTTGACCAGGAGCCATGGCGCCCGCAGCCGCATGGTGCGCACCGGTGGCGCATACAGATCGTCCATGCCGACGCCGCCCATCTTCAGCATGTCTTCTTCAGCTTCCTCGTCGATCACGTCGACGACGTCGTCGACCATGATCACGCCAAGGAGCCGGTTTTCGCCATCGACGACGGGGCAGGAAACGAGGTTCTGGTCGCGGAAGAGATGCGCCACTTCGGCCTGATCGGCGGTCACCGGAACCGAGTGGATATCGGGGTCGACGATGTCGACGATCGGCACCGGCCGCTTGGTGCGCAGCATGCGCCCGAGCGGGACCGAGCCGCGCAGTTTCCCCGCCTCATCAACCACGAAGATGTCGTAAAGATCGTCCGGCAAGTCTGTTGCTTCGCGGCAGTGGTCGATCACCTGGCCCACGGTCCAGCTATCGGCGACCTTGACCAGCGAGCCCTGCATCATGCGCCCGGCGGTATCCTCCGGATACGCAAGCGCGCGCTCGATCTCGGCCCGCTCCTCGGCGGGAAGCTCGGCAAGGACGTCCTGGCGGTCCTGCTCGGGCAGGTCTTCCAGGAGGGTGGCGGCATCGTCGGTCTCGAGCTCGCGCGCCGCGGCGGCGATCTCTTTGCTGTCGAGCTGGTCGAGAACGTCCTCGAGGACCTCCTCGTCGAGTTCGGTCAGCGCTTCAGGATCGAGGTCGCGCTTGAGGATGCCGACGAGTTTGTCGCGCTCGGGCTCGGCCACCTGTTCGAAGACCGATGCCTGGCCAGCGGGGCTGAGGTCGGCCAGGAGCGAGCGGACGTCGTCAGCCCGATCCTCGGCGAGCGCTGCCTCGACCCGCCGGACCAGCTCCGGCGGCACTTCATCGAGGACGTCGCCCTCGCTGCTCATCCACGCGCCTCGGCCAGGCGCTGCGCCTCGACGACGGCCAGCGCCGTCATGTTGAGGATGCCGCGGGCGGTCACCGAGGGCGTCAGCACATGCGCCGGCAGCGCCGTGCCGAGCAGCATCGGGCCGATATGCAGGCCGTCGGCGGCCATCTTGAGCAGGTTGAAGCCGATGTTGGCGGCGTCGAGCGACGGGCAGACGACGAGATTGGCCGACTCCCTAAGACGCGACCGCGGGAAGACGTTGTCGCGGATGTCGGCATCGAGAGCCGCGTCGCCGTGCATCTCGCCGTCGACCTCGAGCGCCGGCGCCCGCTGGTGCAGCAGCTTGACCGCCGCCGCCATCTTGCGCGCCGAGGGATGATCGGAGCTGCCGAAACTCGAATGCGACAGAAGCGCCACCTTGGGCTGGATGCCGAAGCGCAGCACCTCGTCGGCCGCCAGCAGGGTGATCTCGGCCAGCGTCTCGGCGTCGGGATCGTCGTTCACGTAAGTGTCGGCGATGAACAGCGACCGGGTCGGCATGACCAGCAGGCTGAGGCCCGCCATATGCTTCACGCCTTCCCGCATGCCGATCACGTCGCGGACATGGTTGAAATGGGTGCGGAAGCGGCCGTAGGCGCCGGCGATCATGGCGTCGGCATCGCCCAGCTTTACCGCCAGCGCCGCGATCAGGGTCGGGCTGGAGCGCACGAGATTGCGCGCCGTGGGCTCGGTGACGCCGCGCCGCTCCATCAGCTCGTGATAGGCCCCCCAGTAATGGTCATAGCGCGGGTCGCTCGACGGATCGATGAGGTCGACGTCGGTACCCGGCCGGAAGCGCAGGCCCAGGCGCTCGGCACGATGGCGAATGACGTCAGGACGCCCGATCAGGACGGGCTGGGCGATGCCCTCGTCGAGGATGATCTGCACGGCCCGCAGCACGCGATCGTCCTCACCGGCGCTGAAGATCACCCGCTTGGGCGCGCCACGCGCCTGCTCGAACACCGGCCGCATGACCAGGCCGGACTTGAAGACGAACTGGCTGAGCTGCTCACGATAGGCGTCGAAGTCGGCGATCGGCCGTGTCGCCACGCCCGACTCCATGGCGGCCTTGGCGACGGCCGGCGCGAGCTCGACGATCAGGCGCGGATCGAACGGCTTGGGAATGATCTGCATCGGCCCGAAACCGCCGCCGCCGGCTTCACCGAAGGCCCGCGCCACGACCTCCGACGGCTCCTTGCGGGCAAGTTCGGCGATGGCCCGCACGCAGGCGATCTTCATCTCGTCGTTGACCGTCGTGGCGCCAACATCGAGCGCGCCCCGGAAAATATAGGGAAAGCAAAGGACGTTGTTGACCTGGTTGGGATAGTCGCTGCGACCGGTCGCCATGATGGCGTCGTCGCGCACTGCGGCCACGTCCTCGGGCGAGATCTCGGGGTTGGGATTGGCCAGCGCGAAGATCAGTGGCTTGGCCGCCATCTTCTTCACCATGTCCTGCTTCAGCACGCCGGCGGCGGAGAGACCGAGGAAGATGTCGGCGCCACCGATCACCTCGCCAAGGGTGCGCAGCGGCGTGTCGCGCGCGTAACGCTCCTTGAACGGGTCCATCAGCTCGTTGCGACCCTTCCAGACCACGCCGACGATGTCGGTGACCCAGATGTTCTCGCGCGGCAGGCCGAGCTTCTCCAGCACGCCCAGGCACGACAGCGCCGCGGCGCCGGCGCCCGACACGACGAGCTTCACTTTCTTGATGTCCTTGCCGACCAGCGACAGCGCGTTCAGCACCGCGGCGCCCACGATGATCGCGGTGCCGTGCTGGTCGTCGTGGAACACCGGAATCTTCATGCGCTCGCGCAGCTTCTGCTCGACGTAGAAGCACTCCGGCGCCTTGATGTCCTCGAGGTTGATGCCGCCGAAGGTCGGCTCCAGCGAGGCCACGATGTCGACCAGCTTCTCTTGGTCGAGCTCGGCGATCTCGATGTCGAAGACGTCGATGCCGGCGAACTTCTTGAAGAGGACGCCCTTGCCCTCCATCACCGGCTTGGCGGCGAGCGGACCGATGGCGCCGAGGCCGAGGACCGCCGTGCCGTTGGTCACTACGCCGACCAGGTTGGCGCGGATCGTGAGCTCGGCGGCCGTCGCCGGGTCGCGCACGATCTCGTGGCAGGCGGCCGCGACGCCGGGCGAATAGGCCAGCGACAGGTCTCGCTGGGTGGCCAGGGGCTTGGTCGGAACGACCTCGATTTTGCCCGGCCGGGGTAGGCGATGGTAACGGAGCGCGCCGTCGGTGAGTTCATCCGCCAAGCTCGTCTCCCGCCTACTAAAAAAGGGGCCGCCCGAAGGCGGCGACTCTGTTTCTACCCTTTCAATCGATCCGGCGAGTTGGTGCGGCCAAGAAGACTCGAACTTCCACGCCTCGCGGCACTAGCACCTCAAGCTAGCGCGTCTACCAATTCCGCCATGGCCGCGCCGGTTCGATGGCGCGGGGGATACCAAATCGCCCCCCCAGTGGCAAGGCGCGCGGCACTTCCCATTGCAATGAAGGCCCTGAGGCCCGATTTTGTCACCATGAGCAAGCCGGATTGGCTGATTTCCGACCGCACGGTGCCCTATGAGGAAGCGCTGGCCACCATGGAGGCGCGCGTCGCCGACATTCGCGCCGGCCGCGCGCCCGAGCTGGTGTGGCTGCTGGAGCACCCGCCGCTCTACACCGCAGGCACCAGTTCCCGCGACATCGACCTTTTGGAGCCGGCGCGCTTTCCCGTGCATGTCGCGGGACGCGGCGGGCAATACACCTATCATGGCCCAGGCCAGCGCGTGGCCTATGTGATGCTCGACCTGCGCCGACGCCGCCAGGACGTCCGCCGTTTCGTTTCGGACCTCGAGGAATGGACCATCCGCACGCTCGCCCGCTTCAACGTCGCGGCCGAACGCCGCGCCGGCCGGGTCGGCGTCTGGGTCGGGCGTCCCGACAAACCCGCCCTCCCCGATGGCAGCCCGCGCGAGGACAAGATCGCAGCAATTGGTGTCCGAATCCGGCACTGGGTGTCGTTCCACGGCATCTCGATCAACGTCGAGCCCGAGCTCTCGCACTACGCCGGCATCGTGCCCTGCGGCATCGCCGGCCACGGCGTGACTTCGCTGGTCGATCTTGGCCTGCCGATGACCCTGGCCGATCTCGACGTGGCGCTGGCCGAAACCTTTATGGAAGTGTTCGGCGTCCTGCCCGACAAAGAAGCTAGGCCGTCGGCAGCTGCGTAAAGCCCTCGGGCAGGATATCGAGATCGACCGGCTCGACATCGACGGCATCGACACGTGCCAAGGGCGGGCCGCGCCAGCAGGCGGCGATCATTTCGCCGACGGCCTGCTCCTCACCCACGATCAGGGCTTCGACCGAGCCGTCGCCGCGATTGCGGACCCAGCCGGCGAGGCCGAGCCGGCGGCCTGCGGCGATCGCCCAGTCGCGATAGCCGACGCCCTGCACCCGACCCGTGACGATGAGGCGGGCCTGCAGCACTATCGGCTCAGGCGAACTCGATGATCTTCTGGTCGACGCGCAGGCTGTCGCCTGCCTTGGCATGAAGCGTCTTGACCGTGCCGTCGCGCGTGGCGCGCAGCACGTTCTCCATCTTCATCGCCTCGACGACGGCCAGCGCCTCGCCTGCCTTGATCTCCTGCCCTTCCGCCACAGCGACGGAGGCCAACAGGCCCGGCATCGGCGACAGCAGGAACTTCGAGGTATCGGGCGCGGCCTTGACCGGCATCAGCGCATAGAGCTCGGCCTGGCGCGGCGTCAGCACCAGCACGTCGGCCTGGCCGCCTTCCAGGATGAGCCGCCAGCCCGGCCCGACCGCATCGACCTGAACGACCACCGCCAGCCCATCGACCTTGGCATGGAACAAGGGCTCGCCCGGCGCCCAGCCGGTCTCGATCTCGATACGGCGGCCGGCGGCCTCGACCACGAAGTCCGAGCCGGCGCCGCTCAGCGTCAGCGCCATCGGCGCGCGGTTCAGCATGACGACGCAGCCATCCTGCACCAGTGCGACATGGCCGGGCATCTTGCCCGCCGCCGCGGCGGCACGCTGCGCCTGGATGCGGTCGACCACGGCCGCGACGCCCGCCAGTACCGCGGGATCGCGCGGCGGCAGGTGCGCCGCCGTGAAGCCGCCCTTGAATTCCTCGGCGATGAAGTTGGTCGTGAGGTTGCCGGCGACGAAGCGCGGATGCGCCATTAGGGCGGCCAGAAACGGCACGTTGTGCGAGACGCCGCGGACGTAGAATTCATCGAGCGCACGGCGCATGCGATCGATGGCGGCGGTGCGCGTCTTGCCGTAGCTGCAGAGCTTGGCGATCATCGGATCGTAGAACATCGAGATCTCGCCGCCCTCGTAGACGCCGGTGTCGACGCGCACGTCGGGGCCGGGCGCGGGCTCGCGGTACTTCACCAGCCGCCCGGTCGAGGGCAGGAAGTTGCGGAAAGGATCCTCGGCGTAGAGACGCGCCTCGACCGCCCAGCCTTCCAGCTTCACGTCCTTTTGCGCAAGCGGCAGTTTCTCGCCCGCCGCCACCCTGATCATCAGCTCGACGAGGTCGAGGCCGGTGATCAGCTCGGTCACCGGATGCTCGACCTGCAGGCGGGTATTCATTTCGAGGAAGTAGAACTTGCGGTTCTTGTCGACGATGAACTCGACCGTGCCGGCGCTCTTGTATTTGACCGCCTTCGCCAGGGCCACGGCCTGCTCGCCCATCGCCTTGCGGGTCTTGGCATCGAGGAACGGGCTCGGCGCCTCCTCGATCACCTTCTGATGACGGCGCTGGATCGAGCACTCGCGCTCCCACAGGTAGAGGCAGTTGCCATGACCGTCGGCGATGAGCTGGATCTCGATGTGGCGCGGCTCCTCGATGTATTTCTCGATGAACACGCGGTCGTCGGCGAACGATGCTTTGGCCTCGTTGGTGGCCGACCCGAATCCCTCATGGGCCTCGGCGTCGTTGAAGGCGATGCGCATGCCCTTGCCGCCGCCGCCAGCCGATGCCTTGATCATCACCGGATAGCCGACCTTGCGCGCGATCTTGACCGCCTCGTCGGCATTGGGGATGGCGGCGAGATAGCCCGGCACGGTGCTGACGCCGGCCTTTTGCGCCAGCTTCTTGGACTCGATCTTGTCGCCCATGGCGTGGATGGCGAAGGCATCGGGGCCGATGAAGGCGATGCCGGCCTTGGCCAGCGCCTTCTGGAATTCCTGCTTCTCCGAGAGAAATCCGTAACCGGGATGGACGGCCTGCGCGCCGGTCTTTTTGCAGGCTGCCACGATACTGTCGATCTGCAGGTAGGACTGCGCCGAGGGCGCCGGCCCGATCAGCACAGCCTCGTCGGCCTCGCGCACATGCAGCGCATCGGCGTCGGCATCGGAATAGACCGCGACCGTCTTGATGCCGAGCTTCTTGCAACTCCGGATGACCCGACAGGCGATCTCGCCACGATTGGCGATCAGGATCTTGTCGAACAGGGGCTTGGCGAGCTGGGGCTTGGCGGCAGCCTTCTTCGGTGCGGCCTTCTTCTTGGCGGCCATGCTCAGGATCCTTCTTTACTGCGTTCGAACAGGCCCTTGGCCCAGGCCGTATGCGCGGCGATCAGCGGCACCCAGGCGATGAGCACCCACAGCCACCAGGGATAGCGGCTGCTGAAGACCGCATTGACGGCGATGAGCACCAGCAGCGCGAACAGCGCCACGATCACGTGCAAACGCACGCTACGGCTCCGCCTCAGGCGCTCCTCGGGCGACAGAGTCACAGCAGCCCCGTCACAGAGGTACGTTGCCGTGCTTGCGCCACGGATTCTCGAGCTTCTTGGTCTCGAGCGTGGCCAGTGCGCGGCAGATCCGGCGGCGTGTGCCGTGCGGCATGATCACGTCGTCGATGAAGCCGCGGTTGGCCGCGACAAAGGGGTTGGCAAACTTCTGGCGGTATTCCTCGGTGCGCTTGGCGATCTTGGCGGCATCGCCGATGTCGGAGCGGAAGATGATCTCGACCGCGCCCTTGGCGCCCATCACCGCGATCTCCGCCCCCGGCCAGGCATAGTTCACGTCGCCACGCAGGTGCTTGGAGGCCATCACGTCGTAAGCGCCGCCATAGGCCTTGCGAGTGATCACCGTCACCTTGGGCACTGTCGCCTCGGCATAGGCATAGAGCAGCTTGGCGCCGTGCTTGATGATGCCGCCGAACTCCTGCTGAGTGCCCGGCAGGAAGCCCGGCACGTCGACGAAGGTGACGATCGGGATGTTGAAGGCGTCGCAGAAGCGCACGAAGCGCGCGGCCTTGCGCGAGCTGTCGATGTCGAGGCAGCCCGCCAGGACCATCGGCTGGTTGGCGACGAAGCCCACGGTGCGGCCGGCCATGCGGCCGAAACCGACCACCATGTTGGCAGCCCACTCCGGCGACAGCTCGAAGAAGTCGCCCTCGTCCACGACCTTCAGGATCAGCTCCTTGATGTCGTAAGGCTTGTTGGGGTTTTCCGGCACCAGCGTGTCGAGCGAGGCATCGTCACGGTCGGCCGGATCGAGCGTGACGCGTACCGGCGCCTTCTCGCGGTTGTTGGCCGGCAGGAAGTCGACGAAACGGCGGAGCTGCAGCAGCGCCTCGACATCGTTCTCGAAGGCGAGATCTGCGACGCCCGACTTCTGTGTGTGGGTGAGCGCGCCGCCGAGCTCTTCCTGCGTCACGGTCTCGTGTGTCACCGTCTTCACGACGTCGGGGCCGGTCACGAACATGTAGGAGCTGTCCTTCACCATGAAGATGAAGTCGGTCATGGCCGGCGAATAAACGGCGCCGCCGGCGCAGGGGCCCATGACCATCGAGATCTGCGGGATCACGCCCGAGGCCATGACATTGCGCTGGAACACATCGGCGTAGCCCGCCAGCGAATCGACGCCCTCCTGGATGCGCGCGCCACCCGAATCGTTGAGGCCGAGCACGGGCGCGCCGACCTTCATGGCGATGTCCATGACCTTGCAGATCTTGGCCGCGTGCATGCCCGACAGCGCCCCGCCGAACACCGTGAAGTCCTGGCTGAAGACATAGACCAGACGGCCGTTGATCGTGCCGTGCCCGGTGACCACGCCGTCACCCGGGATCTTCTGCGTCTCCATGCCGAAATCGATCGAGCGATGCTCGACATACATGTCGTATTCCTCGAACGAGCCCGGATCGAGGAGCACGTCGATGCGCTCGCGCGCCGTCAGCTTGCCCTTGCCGTGCTGCGCCTCGATGCGGCGCACACCGCCTCCCAGGCGCGCACCGGCGCGCCGGCGCTCGAGTTCATCCAACATCTGCTGCATCTATGTCTCCGGCCTTCCGTGACAGTTTTCAGCCATTAGCACGACTGCGTCTAGCGCAGGAATCGCTTCTCGTTGTCCTTGACCGCGCCCATGCCCTGCAGGTCGAACACGTCCTCGACCGTCGCGATGCTCGCTTCGACGCCATGGATGCCCCGATCCTTGCGGATCTGCGCAAAGGTCGCGCGCATTGCGCCCACGGAGGCACGAATGGCGTGGTTGCCCCAGATCAGCACGCCGATCTTCTTGAGTTCCTTCACCCGCGCCACCGTCATCTGCGGATAGGCGGTCGGCACCAAGGCGATCGGCGCCTTGCCATCCCAGGCACGCACGAAGGCCTCTATCTCGTCCGGCGTCTTCTGTTTGGAATGGACCAGGATCATGTCGGCGCCGGCCGCCTCGTAGGCGTGCGCCCGCTTCAGCGCCTCGTCCTGGCCGAGGCCTGCGATCAGCGCCTCGGTGCGCGCCACGATCACGAAATCAGGATCGCGCCGCGCCGCACGGGCCGCTTCGATCTTGCCCTGGAATTCCTCGATGCGAACCATGTCCTGGCGGCCGCCGGCGATCAGGCTGGTGACCTTGGGGAAGCTCTTGTCCTCCATCACGATCGCCGCCGCGCCCGCCCGCTCGTACTGCTCGATGGCATAGAGCACGTTGATGGCATTGCCGAAGCCGGTGTCGATATCGGCCACCACCGGCAACCCCGATCGATCGACGATCGCCCGCGTCATGTCGAGATGCTGGGTCATCGAGACCATGCTGACATCGGGCACGCCATACATGGCCGAGAGTTCGAACCCGCTCGCCCAGATCGCGTCGAAGCCCGCTTCGGCCGCCAGCATCGCCGACAGCGGACTATGCGCCGCCATCGCCTCGACGAGACCGTTCTTCGCCAGAACCTGACGAAGTCTGCTGCCTGCCCCCATGTCTTTCCCCTTCAACCGCGCAGCCGCGCCCGCTCCAGCAATGCCAGAAACCGCGTACCGGCGTCGATGTCCTTGGCGACCCCGTCGCGATGCTTCACCGCCAACGGATCGTCGCCCCAGCGCTCGACCTGATAGAGTTCGTCGACCTGTGCGGCCGCAAAGGCACCCTCGGAGGTCAGCCGTCCCTCCGCCACGGCAAGCGCGATCACCAGCGAGCCCGACGTGTGGGTGAGATTGTACAGCGCCGACAGAGCAAGATCGGCATGCGCGGCGACGGCGTCGCGCAGGCGCCCCATGGCGGCCTCGGGCTGATCGACGAAAGTGATCCCGCTCGCGACGAGCAACTGCGCGCCATATCTCTCCTCTGCCCAATCGAGCAGCGGCTGCCAGGCGTCGTGCTGCAACGTCACCAAACTCTCGGGCGTGATGGCGCGATAGCACAGCAGATCGGACCCCGCGTATTTCGCGGTATCGGCGATGATCTCTTCGCGCCGCGGAGCCACGCGATCGAGGCCGGTGGCCGCCAGCCGCGTCAACGGCAGGTGGGCCGCATTGATCTCCGCCTTGTCAGGCACCCCGTGCCATTCGGCGGCAATGGCCTCTGCCAACGGCTTTGTCGGCACGACCAGGATTGCCTTGGCGGGCGTGCGCATGGGCTTGCCGTCGAGCAGCACACGGAACCCGTTCTCGGCCGGTTCGACCGCGGTCTCCTTGTAAAAGCGCTTCATGGCGTACGCCGAGGCGGCTGCGGCTGCGGCTGGGTCGGCTGTGCCGGGCGGCCGGGTCGCTGGCGCAGGTCGGCCGACGGCACGGGCATCTGCGCCCGCAGGCCCGGCCTCAGGCCCTCAACGCGGGGCGCGACGGCGGCGCACGGATTGACGCCCGTCTGGCGCGCCGCCTGGTTGATCTGCGCCGCGAGGCTCGGGACGACCCCGGCGCCCACGAGCAGCTTAGCGAGATTGGGTTCCAGTGCGGCCGATGTCGGCCGGCCGCTGCCGCCCTTCAGGCGAAGCGGCGAGGCCAGGGCCGCGTTCTGGATATCGCGCGCCTCGGGCGCGAGAATGAATTCCCATCCTTCGGTGCGCAGATGCGCGTAGCCACCGCCCACCATGGTGGTGCGCGGCGTGTCGACGACCAGCCGGCGCAGGCTGGCGATGCCGCCGCTCACGTCGAAGCGGCCGGCGATGCAATTGAACGGCACGCCGCCGTCGGTGCCGCCCAGCAGGCGCTGCGTTTCCGCCGGCCAGCTCGCGATCTGATCGCGCGGCCACATCCCTTTGGTGATGGCGATGTCGATCGAGCCACTGGCCGAATTCAATGCGTCGCGCGAGGTTCGTCCGCCGCCGCGCAGACGCAGGTCGATATCGCCAACCGCATCGCGCAAGCCGATATCGAAGCCAAGGATGCTCGCCAGTTCGCCGAGCGACACGCGGTTGGCCGAAGCGGTGAGCGTCGCCTGCCCGATCCTGCCGGTGGGATCGTAGACCAGATCGAAGCCGGCGGAGCCGCCGCCGACGGTCGCAGCGGCGCGAAAGGCGAAACGCTGCTCATTTGAGGTCAGCGTGACGGAGCCGTTCTGCATCTTGGCTCCGAGGCCCACGACCTCGCCCAGTCGCACGTTCACGGAAACAGCCGAGCGACCAAGCCAGCTCGCCGAGAACGGCAAGATGGGCACGAGCCTCGGCTGCGCGGGCGACGGCGAGCCGCCGGCCGGCGCCGGCGCGGCGGGCGATCGCAACTCGCTGACGTCGAGCCGGTTGACGTCGGCATTGACCGCGACGGTGGGCACGCCCTTGCGGTCCGCGCGGAACAGCGCCTCGCCCACGAGTTCGCTCGTCCCCACCTTCAGCGTCGTCACCTCGACCTTGAACCCGTTGCGCTGGGTCGCCGCCTTGGCGCTCAAGGAGTACGGGCCGCCGTGCGGCACCGGCAGGCGGATGTAAGGTCCGAAGGCCGCCACGTCCGGACCTTCGGACGTGATCTGGATGTTCGTGCCCTTGACCCCGACACCTCCCTTGATCGCGATCTTGCCGTCACCAAAACCGCCTTGCAGATCGATGTTGCCCGGCAAGCCCCTGATCCAGCCATCGAACGTTCCGGCCGTGCCGGTGAGATTGAACTGACTGGCCTGGGGAGCTCCGAAACGTCCCTCGATCTGCAGCGGTTGGTTCGGCGCCGACGATCGCAGCGTGCCGTTCGCGATTTCCAGTACAACCGGCGGGCGGCCGGCCCCCTCGGCAATGGTCAGCACCGAGTCCTGCACCTCGATCACGCCGATCCACGGGAAGGCCGGCGTCGTGCGCAGGCGCAGGGAACGGCTTTCGGCCGGATGCGGCCCCGATCCGTCCGGAGGTGGCAGCATCTCGAGGTTGGCGTCGCCCACCTCGTTGCGTTCGACCAGGATGTCGGCGCCCTCGAGCAGGATTCGCCCGATCTTGATCTCGCCGAGGAGAAGCGCGATCGGATCGAGGAACAGCGTCAGCTTCCGCACCCGCGCGAGGTCGGGGCGCGAACCCCACGGGGCGTTGGACAAGGTCACGCCCTCGGCAACCATCGCCGGATACCTGCCGATCTTCACGGTCAGCGGCACCTTCGCCGCGAGTTCGCGGCCGGTCACCTTGCGGATCTGCTCGGTCAACCGGGCCTGATAGCGGGAAAGATCGCGGGTGGCGCCCCAGATGAGTCCGCCGATCACGGCCAACGGGATGGCCGCTACGAGAACCCAGGCCAGCCGCCTCCAGGGAATACGCATGCCGCCCGATTCTCGCTCAATCGCCGTCCGTCGAAAAGCCGAATGCCTCGACGGTGCGACGGAAGTGGGGCGGCGGCTCGGCGGTGACCTTCAGCTCTCCCTTGCCCGAGGGGTGCGGCAGCAGCAGCCGGCGGGCATGAAGATGCAGACGCCGTGCGTCGGCGACGGCGGCAAGCAGGGCTTCCTCGCCGCCGTACTTGCCGTCACCGAGGATGGGACAGCCGATCGCCGCGCAGTGGACGCGCAACTGGTGCGTCCGCCCGGTGCGTGGCCACAACGCCAGCAGGGCCGCCCGCTTGGCCAGGCGATCGAGTTCGCGGAAGTGCGTCAGCGCCTTCTGACCCTCTTCCTTGTCGACCTGCATCATCTCCCGGTCGCGCGCGCCCGGCCGCTTGGCAAGCGGCAGGTCGATGGCGCCTTCGGGCTTGGGCGGCACGCCGACCACGACCGCCCAGTACAGCTTTTCGGTCTCCCGGTCGCGAAACGACTCCGCCAGGTGCTTGGCCGCCTGCCCCGTGCGGGCAATCAGCAGGAGCCCGCTGGTATCCTTGTCGAGGCGATGGACCAGCCGCGGCCGGTCCTCGAAGCCGAAACGCAGCGCATCCAGCATCCCGTCAATGTGCCGCTCCGTGCCGGTGCCGCCCTGCACCGCCAGTCCCGGCGGCTTGTTGAGGACGATGACGTGATCGTCGCGATGGATCACCAGCGACTGCATCTCGGCGGCGTCCCGGTCGGAGACGGTCGGAATTTCACGTGGCTTGGGCGGTGGCGCCAAAGTGACGCCAGGCGGCAGGCGGACCAGCTGCCCCGGTTCGACCCTGTCGTTGCCCTCCGCCCGCTTGCCGTCGACACGGACCTGCCCGGTCCGCAGCAGCTTCTGCAGCGCGCCGTGACTCAAACCCGGGAAATGACGCTGGAACCAGCGGTCCAGCCGCAGGCCGGCCTCGTCGTCGGATATGGCGCGCGTCTGGACCTGGCCGCGCGGGCCGCCCGGGGACGCCTTGGGGGCGGGGCTGTCACTCATGGCGCGCAACCTAAGGGACAAGCTAAACAGGGTCCATGGAATCGGTGTCATTCGATACACTGACGTTCGATCACCCGGCGGCCTGCCGGCCGGCGCGGCTGACTGCCAGCCTGCATCTGCCGATCTCAGCGGAACGACCCTCGCCCTGCATGGTGATCCTGACCAGCAGCGCCGGCGTGCAACGCCACCGCGAGCACTATTATGCCCAGGTCCTCAATGAGGCCGGCGTGGCGGCGCTGATCGTCGACAGCTTCTCGGGGCGCGGCGTGCGCCGCACGGTGGCCGACCAGACCCTGGTCTCCGGCGCCCAGATGGAGGGCGATGCCTTCGCAGCCTTGGCCCTGCTGCGCCGCGACTCCCGCATCGACCCGCACCGGATCGGCATCATGGGCGTTTCCAAGGGCGGCGTGGCGACCCTCAACGCCGCCATCGCCGTCCGCCAGCGCTGGCGCGGCGGCTTTCCCCACTTGTTCGACCTGCATGTGGCGATCTGTCCCGGGGCCACGGCCCAGCACCGCGATCCGACGACGCACGGCCGGCCGATGTTCTTCATGCTGGCGGCCCGCGACGACTACACCCCGGCCCCGCTCGCCGTCGAATATGCCGAGCGCATGCGGGCCATGGGCAACGACCGTATCAGAGTGAAGGTTTACGGCAGCGCCCACCACGGCTGGGAATCGATCGGGCCTGTCTTCGATATCAAGGACGCCGAGAATTGGTCGTGCTGCCGAAACTACATCGAGGACGACGGCACGCACTTCATCCCGGCGGCGGGGCGGGCGATGAGCGAACCCGAGTACCAGGCCTGGGCGCGGCAGCACTGCGTTACCCGAGGCGCCCGGGCGGGCGGCGGAACGCCGGAGCTGAAGCAGCGGGCAACGGCGGACCTGTTGGGCTTCCTCGCGGCTCATGATTTCGCCGCTCCGTGGACGAATCGGAAGTTTCCGGCTATAGAGCGATCGTGATTCGTCGCCCTTTTCTTGCTGGTTTCCTCGCGTTCGCAGCGTCCGCTTTCGGCGCCCTTCCCTCCCATGCCAGCGACTCGCTGTGGGTTGGATCACGGGCGGCGAGTGCCCGTACGGCAGCGCTCGTCAGCGCAATCCGCGCCTCTTCCGACCATGGCCTCGACCCTGCCTGGTACAGCATTGCCGAGATCGAGAAGGCCATGGCGCCAGGCGCCGATCCTGTCGCCGCCGAAGCATCGCTGAGCGCCGCCTTCGTCGCTTATGCCAGCGACGTCTCGACCGGCAGGGTGCGGGCGAACCGCGTCGACAAGGACATCGATATCCAGCAACGGAAGGTCGACAAGGCCGACCTCTTGAAAGCCGCCGCCGACGCTTCGGATTTTGCAGCCTGGCTTGCAGCCTTGCCGCCGAAGGGCGACTACCCTGACCTCCAGAAGGCATTGGCGAAATGGCGCGAGAAGCGCGCCACCGCGGTCTACACGCCGATGGCCGATGGCACGGCGCTGAAGCCGGGCATGATCGACGTCCGCGTACCGATCCTGCGCAAGCGCCTCGCCGAACTCGACTTCACCGTTCCGCCGGCTGGCACCGTCGCCGACCTGTACGACGAACCTTTGGTCGTGGTGGTCAAGGCGTACCAGGAGATGAAGGGGCTCACCGTCGATGGCGTCATCGGCGCGAAGACCGTCCGTTCACTCAACACCACGATCGACGAGCGCATCGAGCAGATCGTCGCCAACCTCGAGCGTCGCCGCTGGCTGCCGGAAGATCTGGGCGCCCGATACGTCTACGTTAACACCGGCGACTACTCGATGATCTTCGTCAATGAAGGCAAGCTCGCCTTCCGCAGCCAGGTGATCGTCGGCACGCCCAAGGATCCCACACCGGAGATCCAGTCGGTGATGCGCGGCTTCCAGACCAATCCGTACTGGACCGTGCCGCAATCGATTGCCGGCGAGGAGTACCTGCCGATCCTGCGCCGTGACCCCAATGCGCTGGCCGGCAGCGGCTTCAAGATCTTCGCGAGCTGGAGCAACGACGACGAACTCGATCCCAACACGGTCGACTGGAGTTCGATCCACCCCAAGGCGTTCCCTTACCGCATCCGGCAGGATTCGGGGGCGTCCAACGCGCTGGGCTACATCTTCTTCCCATTCGTGAACAAGTACGGAATCTACATGCACGATACGGCGAGCCGCTGGCTGTTCACCGAAGGCAGTCGCAATTTCAGCCACGGTTGCATCCGCCTGCAGAACCCGCTGGATTTCGTCGAAAAGGTCTTCAACGGCAAGAACGGCTTCAGCAAGGAACGCGTGCAGCAGGTCATCGCCACCGGCCAGCAGGCCCACTACACTTTCCCCGAATCGATCACCCTCTACGTGACGTATCGGACAGTGACAGCCAGCGCCGAAGGCATGCCGACCTTCCGTGACGACGTGTATGGCCGCGACCATCGCGTCGTGAAGGCGATGGCGAAGCCCTGAGGCTCAGCGCTTCTTTTCCCTGAGCTTCTTCCAGTATTCCAGGCGCTTCACGATCTCGCGCTCGAAGCCGCGCTCGACCGGCTGGTAGAACTCCTCGCGCGCCATGCCGTCGGGGAAGTAGTTCTGCCCCGAGAAGCCGTCGGTGGCATTGTGGTCGTACTCGTAGCCCTTGCCGTAGCCGATTTCCTTCATGAGCTTGGTCGGCGCATTCAGGATGTGCATCGGCGGCGTCAGCGAGCCATGGGTCTTGGCGGCCCGCTTGGCGGCGCCGAACGCGACATAGGCGGCGTTCGACTTCGGCGCCGTGCCGAGATAGATCACGGCCTGGGCGATGGCGAGTTCGCCCTCGGGGGAGCCCAGGCGATCGTAGGTGTCCCACGCCGCCAGCGTCTGGGTAAGCGCCTGCGGATCGGCGATGCCGATATCCTCGACGGCAAAGCGGACCAGACGGCGCGCGATATACTTGGGATCCTCGCCGCCATCGAGCATGCGGGCGAACCAGTAGAGCGCGGCGTCGACGTCGGAACCGCGCAGCGACTTGTGCAGCGCGCTGATCAGATTGTAGTGCGCTTCCTGCGCCTTGTCGTAGAGCGGCGCCCGCTTCTGCAGCAGCGTCGCCAGCCTGGCCGGTGCCAGCGGTCCTTTTTCCTTGAGCTGGGCAAGCTGCTCGGCGAGGCCAATCAGGTAGCGGCCGTCGCCATCGGCCATGGCGAACAGTGCCTGCCGACCGGTCTCGTCGATCGGGAGCTGGCGGCCGAGCGCTACTTCGACGCGCGCCAACAGGGTCTCGAGCGCCGCCTCGTCGAGCCGGCGCAGGACCAGCACCTGACAGCGCGACAGGAGCGCGGCATTCAGCTCGAAGGACGGGTTCTCGGTGGTCGCGCCGATCAGCGTGACCGTGCCGTCCTCGACATAGGGCAGAAAGCCGTCCTGCTGCGCGCGGTTGAAACGGTGGATCTCATCGACGAACAGCAGCGTGCCCTTGCCGTCCTTGCGGCGCTGGCGCGCCGCCTCGAAGATCTTGCGCAGATCGGCAACACCGGAGAACACCGCCGACAACGGCTCGAAATGCAGGTCGGTCGCCTCTGCGAGCAGCCGCGCGATCGTCGTCTTGCCGCAGCCCGGCGGCCCCCACAGGATCAGCGAGCTGAGCTTGCGCGCCGCCAGCATGCGGCCGAGCGGGCCGTCCGGTCCGAGCAGATGGTCCTGGCCGAGGATCTCGGCAAGCGCGCGCGGCCGCAGGCGTTCAGCGAGCGGCGTCGGGGCGAGCGAGGCGAAGAGTTCTGCCGGCACGATCGAACGCTAGCATGGCCGCCGCGACCACGCCTCAGCGGAACTGAACGGTGGATACCATGCCTTCGCGGCCGATCGAGACACTCGAGATCCCGGCGGCAATACGCTTCTTGAGCTCCTCGACACTCTTCACGTCCTGGCCGTTGGTCGCCAGGATCATGTCGCCCGGCCGGACGAAGCGGCCGGCATAGGCGCCGGGCTTCACCTCGACGACGGCGACGCCCGGCCGCCATTCGGCGAGGCCCATCTCCTCGGCGACGGCGGGCGACATGTTGACCACGGTGGCGCCGGAGAGCGGCTGGCGGCCATCGAGCGCCGAGCGTTCGCGCGCCGGGATCTCAGGCGGAGCCGCCAGCTTCAGATGGATGGTCACCTCCTTGCCGGCACGGACGACGCGCACCGGCACCGTTTCATCAACCTGGAGCGTGGAAAGCCGGAACCTGAGGCTCGCCTCGTCGTCGATCAGCTGGTCACGCAACGCCACGATCACATCGTTGCGTTTCAACCCGGCAGCGGCGCCGGGCCCGTCGGCGAAGACCTCCTTGACCACCAGCCCGGCCGGCCGCGCCAGGCCGAAGCCGGCGGCGAGATCGGGCGTCACGCGCTGCATGCTGGCGCCCAGCCACGGCCGCACGATGCGCCCGCCCTGTTCGCCGAGCGTGACCATGCGCGCCACGATGTTGGACGGCGTGGCAAAGCCGATGCCGACCGATCCACCGGTCTGCGAATAGATGGCCGTGTTGATGCCGATCAGCCGCCCGTCCAGGCTCACCAGGGCGCCGCCGGAATTGCCGGGATTGATGGCGGCGTCGGTCTGCAGGAAGAAGTTCGAATCGTTGATGCCGCCGGCGCTGCGCGCGACCGCGGAGACGATGCCGCTGGTCACGGTCTGGTTCAGCCCGAACGGATTGCCGATCGCCAGCACGACGTCGCCGACCTCAATCGAGTCCGAATCGCGCATCTCGAGAAAGGGGAACTTCTCGCCGGCCACGTCGATCCGCAGCAGCGCCAGGTCGTAGCGCTCGTCCTGGGTCAGGATCTTGGCCTCGAACTCGCGACGGTCTGCCAGCACGACCCGGACTTCCTCGGCGCCCTTGACCACGTGGGCGTTGGTGACGATCAGGCCATCCGACTTCACCAGCACGCCCGAACCCAGAGAGTTCTGGACGCGTTCGCCCGCCTGCGGCGGCACTGGCATGCCCGGGAAGGGAAATGGCAGCCGGCGGGGCGCACGCGCCGTCGTGGTCGTGTAGATATTTACGACTGCCGGCGACACCTTCTTGACCAGAGGCGCATAGGAGTAGGCAAGCTCGGTCCGGGAGGTCGGCAGCCCTTGCGCGAGTGCCGCTGGCACCCCGGCCAGCGCCGCACCACAAGCCACAAGAGCCGCCACCAGAATCGCCCGCTGCATCATTCACCCGTCTCCGTGTCCGGCCGAGGATTTGCGGTCACTCATATGGCAAATCAAGGGCCGAATCACCCGGCTGGCACAACCATTGCAGCAGTGGAGGACGTAACGCGCCCAAAACGTGCGCATCTGACTGGGAGTCCTTCATGAAATTGACCCGCCGCACCGTCCTTGCCGCCTCCGCCGCCACGCTCGGCTCCTCGCTGGCCGCTCCGACGGTCAAGGCAAGCCCGGGCTGGCCGACAAAGGCGCCGATCAAGCTGATCGCCACCTTCCCGCCGGGCGGCACGGCCGACACGATTTCCCGCATCCTGGCCCCCAAGCTCTCGATCGCGCTTGGCACCCAGGTCATGGTCGAGAACCGGCCCGGCGCCGGCGGCACGATCGGCTCGGACCTCGCCGCCAAGGCGGTCCCCGACGGCTACACGCTGGTCATCTCGCATGCCTCGCCCCTGGGCATCGCGCCCGGAATCTATCCAAAACTGCCCTACAACGTGGTCACCGACTTCACCCACGTCACCTTGATCGGCCATACGCCCAACGTCCTGATCGTGCCGGGCGATTCGCCCTACAAGACGCTGGCCGACTACATCGCCGACGCCAAGGCCAAGCCCGACCAGATCGCCTTCGGCAGCTCCGGCATCGGCTCCAACACTCATCTGATGGGTGAACTGCTGTCCAGCGAGGCCGGTATCAAGTTGAAGCACGTCCCCTACCGCGGCTCGGCGCCGTCGCTGCAGGACATGCTGGCCGGCACCATTCCGTCGATGTTCGATCCGATCACCACCAACGTGCCGCACATCAACGCCGGCAAGGTCCGCTTGCTGGCGGTGAGTTCAGCCAAGCGCATCGACATGTATCCCAACGCGCCGACCTTCGCCGAGCAGGGCTGCCCCAAGCTCACGACCTCGACCTGGGTCGGCATCTCCGGCCCCAAGGGCATGTCGCCGGACGTCGTGGCGCGCCTCTATGACGAACTGCAGAAGGCTTACAAGGCGCCGGAGGTCGTGGAGCGCTTCAAGGAAGTGGTGCTGTTGCCCGGCGACAAGCCGATGACGCCGGCCGAATACACCGCCTTCGTCGGTGACTTCGCCACGCTGTGGGCCGGGGTCAGCAAGAGCGCCGGAATCTCGCTCGAACTGGGCTGATTACCCGCAGCGTGAGTAGCCGCAATTGAGACAGACGTCGCAGCCTTCCTGGTGCGTGAGGGAGGCTGCGCCGCAGTTCGGGCACTGTCCCATTGTCGTGGCAGTGCCGCCTGATGGTTCGCGCGCGCCGGCCGCCAGCCGGACCCGCTGGTCGGCGGCTTCAGTCAGCAGTGGCGCATCGGCCGACGAGAGGAAGCCGATCTCGATCAGGTGGCGCTCGATCACGCCACCGATCGCTGCCAGCAGTGACGGCACGTAACGGCCCTCCATCCACTGGCCGCCGCGCGGATCGAACACGGCCTTCAGCTCCTCGACCACAAACGACACGTCGCCGCCGCGGCGGAACACCGCCGAGATCATGCGCGTCAGCGCCACGGTCCAGGCGTAGTGCTCCATATTCTTGGAGTTGATGAAGATCTCGAACGGCCGGCGGCGGCCGTCCTGCATTACGTCGTTGATGGTGATGTAGATCGCGTGGTCGCTGCCCGGCCATTTGATCTTGTAGGTGCGGCCCGGCAGATCTTCCGGCCGGTCGAGCGGCTGGGCGATATAGACCACGCCCTCCTCGCGGGCGACCGGCACCAGCGCCGGCACCGCCGAAGACGCGGGCCGCGGTACTTCGGTTGGCCTCACTTCCAGCACGGCACCGGTCACGTCGTTCGGCCTGTAAGTCGTGCAGCCCTTGCAGCCCTGCGCGTAGGCCTCCTCGTAGATACCTTTGAAGGCCTCGAACGAGATGTCGCGCGGCAGGTTGATGGTCTTGGAGATCGAGCTGTCGACGAAATCCTGAGCGGCGGCCTGCATGGCGAGATGATCGGCGGGCGTGAGCGTCTGGGCATCGACGAACACGTCCGACGGCGGCGCCTCGTTGCCCTTCAGCTCGCGCCAAGCCCGGAACGCATAATCTTCCACGCTTTCCTCGCGCTTGGTTCCGTCCGGTTGCAGCACGTGGCGCACATAGCCGAAGGCGAAGACCGGCTCGATGCCCGAGGAGACATTGTCGGCCAGCAGCGAGATCGTGCCGGTGGGGGCGATCGAGTTCAGCAGCGCATTGCGGATGCCGTAGCGGCCGATGGCGGTGCGCACGTCCTCGGGCAGGCCGCGGATCGTCTCGCCGGCCAGGTACTTGGTGCGGTCGTAGAGTTCGAAGCTGCCCTTCTCGGCGGCGATATCGGCCGAGGCGAGATAGGAGAAGCGCTGGACCGCGCCCAACCAGTCGCGCGTCAGCCGCACCGCCTCGGGCGAGCCATAGCGCACGCCACAGAAGATCAGCGCGTCGGCCAGGCCCGTGACGCCGAGCCCGATGCGGCGCTTGGCCTTGGCCTCATTCTCTTGGCTCGCGAGGGGAAAGCGCGACACGTCGACCACGTTGTCGAGCATGCGCACAGCAACCGGCACCAGACGCTCCAGTGCCTCGAGATCGAGCCGCGCTTCTGGAGTGAAAGGGTTCTTCACCAGCGCCGCAAAATTGATCGAGCCCAGCAGGCAGGCGCCATAAGGCGGCAACGGCTGCTCACCACAGGGATTGGTCGCCTGGATGGTCTCGCAATAGTGCAGGTTGTTCCGCCGGTTGACGCGATCGATGAAGATCACGCCCGGCTCGGCGACGTCGTAGGTGGCGCGCATGATCCGTTCCCACAGCGCCTTCGCCTTCACCGTCCTGAAGACCTTGCCGCCGAACACGAGGTCCCAGTCGGCCTCGTCCTTCACCGCCTTCATGAAGGCATCGGTGACCAGCACCGAGACGTTGAACATGCGCAGGCGGGCGGGATCGCGCTTGGCGTCGACAAAGGCTTCGATGTCGGGATGGTCGCAGCGCAGCGTCGCCATCATCGCGCCGCGGCGCGAACCCGCGCTCATGATGGTGCGGCACATCGCATCCCACACATCCATGAACGACAGCGGCCCCGAGGCATCGGCGCCGACGCCTTTCACCGGTGCGCCCTCCGGACGCAGCGTCGAGAAATCGTGCCCGATACCGCCGCCCTGCTGCATGGTAAGTGCCGCTTCGCGCAGGTTCTCGAAGATCGACGACATGTCGTCGCCGATCGTTCCCATGACGAAGCAGTTGAAGAGCGTGACAGTACGGCCGGTGCCGGCGCCGGCAATCACCCGACCCGCCGGCAGGAACTTGAAGCCTTGGAGCGCGTCGTGGAAGCGCCCGGCCCACAATCCAGGATCGCGCTCGGCCCCAGCGAGGGCACGCGCGACGCGCCACCATGTGGCGTCCAAGTCAGCGTCCGCCTGCCCTGAGGCGTCGCGAAAGCGGTATTTCATGTCCCAGATGCGCTGGGAGACCGGAGCCCATTCCATCAGGTGAATTTAAGCGGAGGACCCGCAGATATCAACAGGATGTTCTTTATTTGTTCCTATCGCCGCGCCGTCTTCACAAGCCGGTCTGTCGCCCCCTCGATGCTTTCGCGCAGAGTCGCCATGAAGGTTTTCCGGTCGAGCCCCGGCGGAATGGCCGGGAGCACCTCGACATCGATGACGCCCGGCCACTTGAAGAATTTTCGCCGCCCCCAGAACACCCCCGAATTGATTGCTACCGGCACGACCGGCACGCCGAGCTGCCGATAGAGTGCCGCGGTGCCAACCTGATAAGGCGGCTGCGCGCCGACCGGCGTCCGCGTGCCCTCCGGGTAGATGAGGAGGGAGCGGCCCTCGGCCAGCGCCGCCTTGGCCTGTCGAACCAGGCCGCGCAGCGCCTTGGCCCCGTCGCCGCGTTCGACGCCGATGTGGCCAGCCCGCGCCATCGCCCAGCCGACGACGGGAATGAAGAGCAGCTC
Source organism: Reyranella massiliensis 521 (assembly GCA_945860205.1). Taxonomy (GTDB): domain Bacteria; phylum Pseudomonadota; class Alphaproteobacteria; order Reyranellales; family Reyranellaceae; genus Reyranella; species Reyranella massiliensis_B. The sequence goes on from CAMARK010000002.1 coordinate 63,973, forward strand.
GCGCTTCAGGATGATCGCGGCGTTGGGAAACAACAGGGCGAAGGCCAGCGTCTCCCACGTCGATTGATGCTTGCAGGCGATGATGACCGGGCCGGCAGGCATGTTGCCAAGACCACCCAGGCGATGCGTGAGGCGGCAGGTCAGCCGCAGCCAGCCGAGGCAGAAGCGGATCCAGAAATGCGACCAGGCAACGACCCAACGCCGCGGCGCCAACAGGAGCGGCAAGCCCACGACGGCGATTGCGGCCGTGCCCACATACCAGCCGACATTGAAGAGCAGCGAGCGAAAGCTGAGGAAGCCAGAATGGGACATGAAGGGCGGGGGCACGACCGTGTTGCTTGTAAGGCCAGTTTTAGTGGCCTAACGTCCGCCCGCAAGCACATCTAGGGGAACTTCCCCACTCATCATGCACGTCACTTGTTCAAACTGCGGAGCCCGGTACGCCGTCGATCCGGCGGCGCTCGGTCAGGGCGGACGCACCGTCCAGTGCGCCCGATGCAGCCATCGCTGGTTCGCGAAGCCCGAGGCCGCGTCGGCGGCCCCCCCGGACTCCGCGCCGCGGGCGCAATCCGTGCCGGATTTCGTGATCCGGCCGCAGGCCCAGTGCGCAGGCCTGCCGGCGCTTACGCGACCACAGCCCAGGAGCCATGGCGGCCGGTGGCTGATGGGCGCTGCCATCGTGGTCGTCGTGCTCGGCGCCGCGGCCTTTGCCGGACGAGACAAGATCAGGGAACAGCTGTCGCCCCAATGGCAATCGATCCTCAGCCTCGACACGCTCCGCTCGCTGTTCGGGGCGCCAACGGCAACGAGCCGCCCTGCCCCGGCCAACCGGGCACGGCTCGAGATCGATCTCGATGCCACCAAGGTCGAGTTGGTCGACGGCCGCTATGTCGTGCAGGGCGACGTCGTCAACACCGGCCGTGCCCCGGGGTCGACCAGCCGGCTGAAACTGATCTTCCGGAAGGACAACGACGTGCTGGGCGAACGCGCCTACCCGTTGGTTCACGGCCCGATCGGGCCCGGCGCCCGGGCGAGCTTTCGCCAGACGCTCGACGAGCCGCCTTCCGGTACCACCGAGATCGTGCCCACTATCGAATAGCTGAGTCCGCCATGCCCAACCGCCCATCCGTCTCTATCCGCTTTTCCGCCGCCGAGATCGCCGCCCGCGTCGATGTCATGGCGGGTGAACTCGCGGGCAAGCTCCCCGCCGACACGCTGGTCGTGTCGGTGCTGAAGGGCAGCTTCGTGTTCGCCGCCGACCTCATCCGCGCCCTCAGCCTGGCCGGCGCCGACTGGTCGATGGATTTCCTCACCCTCTCCAGCTACGGCAGCGGCACCGAAAGCAGCGGCAGCGTGCGGATCGTACGCGATATCGTCGACGACGTGCGCGGCCGCGACGTGCTGCTGGTCGACGATATTCTGGAATCGGGCCTCACCCTCAGCTTCGCCAAGAAGCTCATGCTCGAGCGCGGCGCGCGCCGCGTCTCGATCTGCACGCTCCTCGACAAGACGATGAAGCGGCGCACGGCGCTCGACGCCGATTTCGTGGGCTTCCAGGCCGGCGACGAGTTTCTCGTCGGCTACGGACTAGACTGGGCGCACCGCTTCCGCGGCCTGCCCTATATCGGAGTGGTGGAGAAGACGGTTTAGTACGTCTTCAGCAGGCGATCGATGTATTCGAGCTCTTCCTTCGGCCGCAGCTGGTCGCCGGCGCGACGGCGCAGCTCGTCGAGGATCTCGCGGCTGCGCTGACGTTCGAGCTCAAGCGGCACCTTGTCGGTGCCGGTGTCGACCGCATCGCCATAGTTGCCGTCGGAACGGCCGAGCGGATCGCGATCCTCGCTCTTGCGCTCGCGCTCCTCGATCTCGGCGAGATCCTGAGCGTTGCCCGGCCCGCGCTGGCGCATCTGGTCGGCCATGTCGCCCATGCCCTGCTGAAGATTGTCGAGGGCGCGCCGCTGCGAGCGCGACGCTTCGCGTGAATCACCTCGGCGCAGCGACTCCTCGGCCTCGCGCATGGAGCGTTCGGCACGGCCCAGCGCCTCGGGCATCGGCATACCGTTCTCGTCGAGGCGGCGCATGAGATCGCCGAGCTGGCGGCGCAGGCCTTCCTGCTGGCCGCGCTGCTGTTCGCCCCACTGGCCGTCGCCGGGCTGTCCCTGACCCTGACCAGGTTGTCCCTGCCCCGGCTGCTGGCCCTGACCCTGTTGGCCCTGCTGACCACGCTGGCCCTGTTGGCCGCGCTGTCCTTGTTGACCCTGCTGGCCCTGCTGGCGGCCCTCACGCTCCGACTCGCCCAGAAGCTGGTTCTGGCGGCGCGACAGGCGGTCGAGCTGGTTCATCATCTCGCGGCCCTGCTGATTGCCCTGGCCCTGCTGGCCGCGCTGCTGGCCGGGTTGGCGCTGCTGGCCGGGCTGGGCCATCATCGGCGTGGCGTTTTCCATCATCTTTCGCAGCTCTTCGAGCGCACGCTTGGCACCCTCGCGGTCGCCGTTCTTCGCCATCTCGCGAATCTTGTCGAGCATCTTCTGCAGGTCGTCGCCGGTGATGGTGTTGTTGGGATCCATCTTCTCCGCCTGCTCCTGCATGCGGCGGCGTTCCTCGGGATCCTTCATCTTCTCGGCGAGTTCGCGCTGCCAGCGGGCCATCGCGTCGTAGAGCTGCTGAATGAGTTTCTCGATCTCCTCGTCGCCGGCCTGGCGCTGCATGGCGTCGCGCAGTTCCTGGCGCGCCTGCTCGAGTGCCTGCTCGGCTTCGGACGTGGCACCGCTCTCGAGGCGCATGGCGAGGTCCCAGAGGAGCTTCTGGGTCTCCGTGATATTCTCCTTGTCGCCGTTCTGTGCCAGCCGTGCCGCGCCGATGCGCAGGCCGAGCTGGACGACCGGATCCTCGCGATAGCTCTCCGGCTTGACCTGGATCATGCGCATGCCGTCGACGACATCGGTACGGTAGCCCTTGGGGTCCCGCGTCAGCGCCTTGCGCAGCACGATCAGCGCACGCGCCGTCGGATCGTTAAAAACCCGCTCGGGCAACAGGAAGGTCTCGACGGCGCTGCGGCCCTTCTGGTCGATGGCATCCGACGCGAACAGCATGACCGTGACCTTGAGGCCGGCCCACGGATGGGCGGTGAGGTCGCGCACAAAGGTATCCGCCACCTTCTTGGTGTTGCCGGCGACCGGCAGGTCGATACGCAGGACCTCGGGCTCCTCGTCGCTGCTGAGGGCATCGTCGCCGAGCGCGCTGCCGTGCAGCCGGATCTGGAGCTGAACGCCCTTGATGCCGAAATCGTCGCCGGCGATGTACTCGATCTTGGTCGACCACTTGTCGACAGCCATCGGGCGGGCGAACTCGATGGTCGGCGCCAGATCGGGAATGACGTGCAGCTTCCAGCGCGCCTGTTCGTCGCCGCGCGCCTGCAGCGCGATCTGCTTGCCTTCGGTGATGACCTGCTCGACCTGGTACTTGCCCTTGCCGACGGTGGTGAATTCGGTCGTCTTGCCGTCGATCGCGAGCAGCGGCGGCTTGCGGCCGCGCACGTCATCGACAAAGCCCGCCAGCTTGCTGCCGACCGGCACGCGCAGGAGCTTGTCGCGATCGTTGACGTCGAGATAGATCGGCGGCTTGCCGGTATAGGCGGGTGGCGCGATCCACAGATTGGCGACCACCGGCGGCGGCGGCGGAAAGGCCGGCGTGAAGGCCGCCGTCATGCGGTCGGCGCGCCAGCCCCCGGCGCTCGCGACCGCCACGATCAGCAGCAGCACCGGCACGAGGCGGAGCGCCCAGGTGTCGAGCTTGGCAAGTCCGGGATGGGCCGGCTTGTTGCCGAGGCCCGCCAGGCGCTCGACCTCACGGCGACGATGGGCGTCCCAGAGGGCGACGGCCATCGGATCGCCCTCGCCGGCAGCGAGGCGATCCTGCACGGCCACCAGCGGCCGGTGCGGCACGCCGCTGTCACGCTCGAGCCGACGGATCGCATCTTCCCGCGCGGGCCAGGCAAAATTGCGGAGTTCCCACCAGGCGAGCCCGCCCAGGGCAAGCGCCAGCACGGCCAGCAAGCCGGTATGGGTCCAGGGTTCGAGGCCGGAGAAGAGATCGAGGTGGGCCGCCGCCACGAACAGGGCGGCATAGGCCAGGATCGGCACCAGGCGCGGCCACAGGCCTTCCCAGGCAAGCGCCGCCCACGCCACACCGATCTTGCGCCGGAGGCCGGGCGCTTCAATCGTTGAGGTCTGGCTGGCGTCCATCGCCGTCCTTTCGTTACGCTTTTACCGGCTCCATCCAGGGCGGAAACCGCTCGGCCCGGAGCATCTCGTCGATCGTCGGTCTGGGTCTGATGACCGCAAATCGCGTGCCATCGACCATCACTTCCGGTGCCAGGGGGCGGCTGTTGTAGCTGGAAGCCATGACCGCCCCATAGGCACCGGCCGAGCGTATCATGACGAGGTCGCCGGCAGCCAGCGGGGGTAGATCACGGTTCTGTGCCAGAAAATCGCCCGATTCGCAGATCGGACCGACAATGTCGCAGCGGATCGTGGCGGTATCTTGGCGGGGTTGGCGCACCGACAGGATATCATGCCAGGCCTCATACAATGTCGGCCGGATGAGGTCGTTCATGGCGGCGTCGACAATGACGAAAGTCTTTGCCGCGCCGGGCTTCACGAGGATGACCTCGCTCACCAGGACGCCGGCCTCGCCGACCAGGCGCCGGCCCGGCTCGAAGGTGAGTTCGCAGTCGAGTCCCGCCGTCTCCCGGGCCACCACGGCCATGAATTCGGCGATCGAGGGTGGCTTTTCGTCGGCATAAACAATCCCCAGGCCGCCGCCGATGTCGAAGCGGTCGATGCGATGGCCGTCGGCGCGCAATTGCCCGACCAACTCGCGCACCCGCACGATGGCGGCGCGGTAAGGATCGAGCGACGTAAGCTGCGAGCCGATGTGCATTGCCACGCCGACCACGTTGAGATTGGGCAGCCGTCCGGCCAGCGCAAAGGCCTCGCGCGCGAGGTCGATGTCGATGCCGAACTTGTTCTCCTTGCGCCCCGTCGTGATCTTGGCGTGCGTGCCGGCATCGACGTCGGGATTGACGCGTATGGTGATGTCGGCCCGGACGCCGAGCTGGCCCGCAACCGCGTTCAGCGTCTCGAGCTCGGCCGTGCTCTCGACATTGATCTGGCCGACCTTGGCCTGCAGGGCCTCCATGAGCTCCGAGGCCTTCTTGCCGACGCCGGAATAGATGATGCGATCGGCCGGGATGCCGGCCGCGAGCGCGCGGCGCATCTCACCCACCGAGACGATGTCGGCGCCGGCGCCCATCTCGCCGAACAGGCGGATGACCGCGAGGTTGCTGTTGGCCTTCATGGCGTAACAAACACTGGCCTTCATGCCCTTGATGCCGTCGGCGAATTCGCGCCATCCCGCACGCAGTGCCCCGGCGGAATAGCAATAGAAGGGCGTGCCAACCTGGGCCGCGATCGCGGCCAGCGTCACGCCTTCGGCGTGCATCTCGCCGTTGCGGTACTCGAAGAAGCTCATCGCCGCGATCCCTTTGTGCGTCCCACGAAACGGCGCCGCGCTTCCTTGACCGCGCGCACCACATTGGCCGGCGCCGTGCCGCCCAGACTCTTGCGCGCCTTGACCGAGGCCTCGACCGTGAGCACGCGATAGACGCCGCGGTCGATCCGGGGCTCGACGGCCCGCATCTCCGCCAGCGACAGTTTGTCGAGGTCGACGCCCTTGTCGGAAGCGATGCCCACGAGCCGGCCGGTGACGTGGTGTGCCTGGCGGAACGGCAGGTTGATCTCGCGGACCAGCCAGTCGGCAAGATCGGTCGCCACCGAATAGTCGGCCGACGCCACGGCGCGCATGCGGGCCGGGTTCGCCTTGAGGTCGCGCACCATGCCGGCCATCGCCGCCACGCCAAGCTCCAGCGAGTCGGCAGCGTCGAACAGCGGCTCCTTGTCCTCCTGCATGTCCTTGCCGTAGGTGAGCGGCAGGCCCTTCAGCATGGTGCAGAGCGCCACGAAGGCGCCGACGATGCGGCCGGTCTTGCCGCGTGTCAGCTCGGCGGCATCGGGATTGCGCTTCTGCGGCATGATCGAGCTGCCGGTGGTGAAGGCGTCCGACAGCGCGATGAAGCGAAAGGGCGCGGAGCACCAGATCACGATCTCTTCCGACAGCCGCGACAGGTGCACGGCCGTGAGCGAGGCAGCGGCAATGAATTCGACGACGTAGTCGCGGTCGGACACGGCGTCGAGCGAATTGGCCATCGGCCGGTCGAAGCCCAGCGCCTTGGCGGTATGCCGGGGATCGATCGGATGCGGCGAGCCGGCCAGGGCGGCGGCGCCGAGGGGCGACTCGTTCAAGCGCACGCGGCAATCGACGAACCGGCTGCGGTCGCGTCCGAACATCTCGACATAGGCCATGAGATGATGGCCGAAGGTGATCGGCTGCGCCGTCTGCAGGTGCGTAAAACCCGGCATGATGGTGGCGGCATATTCCTCGGCGCGGTCGATCAGGGCCGCCTGCAGGTCGGCCAGCATCGGCTCCAGGCGGTCGATCGTGTCGCGCACCCACAGCCGGACGTCGAGCGCCACCTGGTCGTTGCGCGAACGCGCCGTATGCAGCCGGCCGCCGGCCGGGCCGATCAGCTCGGTCAGCCGCGCCTCGACGTTGAAATGGATGTCCTCGAGCTTGGTCGAGAACTTGAAGCGGCCGCTCTCGATCTCCTCGCGCACCTTGAGCAGCCCGCGCTTGATGGCGCGGCCGTCCTTGGCCGTCAGGATGCCCTGGGCCACCAGCATGTCGCAGTGGGCCAGCGAGCCCGCGATGTCCTGCGCGTACAGCCGCCGGTCGAAATCGATGGAGGCGTTGATCCGCTCCATGATTTCCGCCGGGCCGAGCTTGTAGCGGCCGCCCCACATTGTATTGGAGCGACTCTTCACCGCTCGCGCAGTCGTGTTCTTTCGTGCCATGAATTCGAGCCATTGATCCTATAGGAACGCGGCTTATGGCATATCCCGACCCCAATTTCCTCCCTGGCCGGAGGTACATTCTCTCCGGTGCCCTCTCCTGTACCGTGGCCGCGCTCGCGCTTCCCGCGCGGGCGGCGGGAGAAATGAGCAGGTTCGAGAAGGCAAAGACCCTTAAGCTCCTGCCCGATGCAGCGTTCCAGGACGCCAACGACAAGCCGCTGCGCTTCGCCGATTTCCACGGCCGGGCCCTGCTGATCAATTTCTGGGCGACCTGGTGCGTGCCCTGCGTCAAGGAGATGCCGAGCCTCGACCGGCTGCAGGCGATGTTCCCTCAGGACAAGTTCCTGGTCCTGCCGCTGTCGATCGACGGGCCGACCAAGCCCAAGGTCGCGCCGTTCTACAAGGACAAGAAGCTCACCAACCTCGGCATCTATTTCGACCCGGGCCGCAAGGCGATGCAGGGCCTTGGAGTGACCTTGCTGCCGACTTCGATCCTGGTCGATCCGCAAGGTAGGGAACTCGGTCGCCTGGAGGGTGATGCCGACTGGGATATGCCAGAGGGCGTCGCCCTCATGAAGGCCGCCATCGCCAGCCAAAGCTAACAAGGCTAACAGGACACGCCATGACCGGACCGCTCGTCGTGATCACCGGCGCCAGTTCCGGCATTGGCCTCGCCATCGCCCGCGCCTTCGCCGCCGAAGGCCATGCGCTGCTGCTGATCGCCCGCCACATGAAGCCGGTCGATGGATTGCCCGAGGAGCGCACGGCCTATGCAGAGGCCGACGTCGCCGACTATGCCGCCATCGAACGCGCCATCCGCGACGCCGAAGCGCGCTTCGGCAAGACGGCCTGCCTGCTCAACAATGCGGGAATGGCCGATGCCCGCGGCTTCCACGACGTCGATCCGGAGAGTTACGCCCGCGAGATCGACGTCAACCTGAAGGGCGTCTTCAACTGCACCAAGGTGGTGATCGGCGACATGTCGGCGGCAAAGTCGGGCACCATCATCAACATCAGCTCGATCAGCGACCGCAAGACCTCGCCGGTGGCGCTGGGCTACACCGCCAGCAAGTATGGCGTACGCGCCTTCGGCGAATCATTGCGCGAGGCCGAGGGCATGAACGGGGTGCGCGTGGTCAACGTGGCGCCGGCCTATATCCGCACCAACATACATGCCGGCATGGGCATCAGTTTCAACAAGTATGAAGAAATCCTCGGCAATCCGGATTTCATGTCGGCCGAGGAACTGGCCGGGATCGTGCTTTACTGCTGGAAGCTGCCGCCCACGATCTGCATCAGGGACATCGTCGTGGCGCCGACGCGCTCGACGTTCTGAGGTCTTAGCTACCGACTTCGCAGTGCTTGCCCATTTCCTTGCAGACGCGCAGCACGGCCTGCACGACCATCGACGACGTTGAACCTTCGCCGGGACCGGCGTGGCCGGCGATCATGAGTTGGGAGACGTCGTCGTTGAACGACACGACATTCAGGGTGGCGGTGCGGTCGCCCTCGGCGATCTGCAGGCGGCGCGTGCCCGAATCGTGCATCAGAATGCGGACCGACGTGTTCTTGCGCGCCATCTCCAAGGCGGTCGCGAACACCTTGTCCGCCGGCGCATCGAGGATGACCGTGGCGAAGTCGTAGCCCGGGCGGCCGTTCTGCGGGCCTTCGGTCATCTGCTGGATCCGCCCCAGCGCCTTGCGGGCGACGAACACCCACTGCGCTTCGGCGGGGGTGAACGGAACGGCGGCGAGGACGGTGGCCAAGCCTACTGCGAGGACCACGAGAAACCGCGCCATGGCCATCTCACCTATCGCGTCGGGACGGGACGCTCGCCGGAGTAATCGTAGAAGCCGCGCTTGACCTTGCGGCCGATCCAGCCGGCCTCGACATACTTCACCAGCAGCGGACACGGGCGGTACTTGGAGTCGGCCAGACCCTCGTGCAGGACCTGCATGACCGACAGGCAGGTATCGAGGCCGATGAAGTCGGCGAGTTCGAGCGGGCCCATCGGATGGTTGGCGCCGAGCTTCATGCCGGTGTCGATCGACTCGACGTTGCCGACACCCTCATAGAGGGCATAGACCGCCTCGTTGATCATCGGCAACAGGATGCGGTTCACGATGAAGGCCGGGAAATCCTCGGCGTTGACCGGCTTCTTGTCGAGCTTGACCACGACCTCGCGCACCGTGCGGAAGGTCTCTTCCTCCGTCGCGATGCCACGGATGAGCTCGACCAGTCCCATCAGCGGAACCGGGTTCATGAAATGCATGCCCATGAACTTGCCGGGCCGGTCGGTCACCGCCGCGAGGCGCGTCACCGAGATCGACGAGGTGTTGGTGGCGAGCAGGACGTTGGCCGGCAGGTCGACGCAGACCTTCTTGAAGATCTCGCGCTTCACCGCCTCGTTCTCGGTCGCCGCCTCGACGATCAGGTCGCAATCGGCGAACGGCTTGTAGTCGAGCGCCGTGGTGATGCGCTTCAGCGCGGCGTCCTTGTCCTCGGGCCGGATCATGCCACGACCGATCTGCCGATCCATGTTCCGGCCGATGGCGTCGATGCCTTTGTCGAGATGCGCCTGGTCGACGTCCACGAGGCGAATGTCGAACCCCTTCAGTGCGCAGACATGGGCAATGCCGCCGCCCATCTGGCCGGCACCGATGACGCCGATGCGCTTGATCATGATGGGTACCCCTAACAATCCCGCAGGACGGGTTCCTAAAAAACTATTTCTTCTCGACCGCCGCGGTCAGCTCCGGAACGATCTGGAACAGATCCCCGACGATGCCGTAGTCGGCTACCTGGAAGATCGGTGCCTCTTCGTCCTTGTTGATCGCAACGATGGTCTTGCTGTCCTTCATCCCGGCGAGATGCTGGATCGCGCCGGAGATGCCGATGGCAATGTAGAGATCGGGGGCGACCACCTTGCCGGTCTGACCGACCTGATAATCGTTCGGCACGTAGCCCGCGTCCACCGCCGCGCGGCTGGCGCCGAGGCCGGCGCCCAGCTTGTCGGCCAGGGCCTCGAGCATCTTGAAGTTCTCGCCACTTGCCAGGCCCCGTCCGCCCGAAACGACGATCTTGGCGCTGGTGAGTTCGGGCCGCTCGCTCTTGGAGAGCTCGGCGCCGACGAATGACGACAGGCCCGCCGCACCCGCGCCGCCAATCTGCTCGACCGCGGCCGTGCCGCCGCCGGCACCGGCCGTGAAGTTGGTCGGGCGGATCGTCACGACCTTGATCTTGTCGCTCGACTGCACGGTCGCCATGGCGTTGCCGGCATAGATCGGCCGCACGAAGGTATCGGGTGAGACGACCTGGATGGCCTCGGAGATCTGTGCCACGTCGAGGAGCGCCGCCACGCGCGGGGCGATGTTCTTGCCGACGGAATCGGCGGCCATCACGATGTGGCTGTAGTTCGGCGCCAGCTTGACCACCAGCGGCGCGATGTCCTCGGCCAGCCAGTTGGCGTAGGCCGCGTCCTCGGCCTGAAGCACCTTGGCCACGCCCGCAATGGCGCTCGCCGACTTGGCGGCTTCACCGGCATTGCTGCCGGCCACCAGCACATGCACGTCCGAACCCATCTGGGTCGCGGCGACAACGGCGTTGGAAACATTGGCGCGGACGGTCTTGCCGTCGTGCGCGGCGACAACGAGGATGGCCATGATCAGATCACTCCCGCTTCGTTGCGCAGCTTGTCGACCAGTTCGGCGACCGTCTTCACCTTGATGCCGGCCTTGCGTTTGGGCGGCTCCTCGACCTTCAGCGTCTTGAGGCGCGGCGCCACGTCGACACCCAGCGCATCCGGCGCCAGAACCTCGATCGGCTTCTTCTTGGCCTTCATGATGTTCGGCAGCGAGGCGTAGCGCGGCTCGTTGAGGCGCAGGTCGGTGGTGATCACCGCCGGCAGTTTGATCTTGATGTTCTCGAGACCGCCGTCCACCTCGCGCTTCACCTCGGCCGATCCGTCGGCGACGTGCAGCTTGTTGGCAAAGGTGCCTTGCGACCAGCCAAGCAACGCAGCCAGCATCTGGCCGGTCTGGTTGGAGTCGTCGTCGATCGCCTGCTTGCCGACGATCACCAGGCCCGGCTGTTCCTTGTCGACCACCGCCTTCAGCAGCTTGGCGACGGCCAGCGGCTGCAGTTCGGCGTCGGTCTGGACGAGGATGCCGCGGTCGGCGCCCATGGCGAGCGCGGTGCGGATCGTCTCCTGGCACTGCGCGGGACCTGCGGAAAACGCGATGACCTCGGTCGCGAGGCCCTTCTCCTTCATGCGGAGCGCCTCTTCCACGGCGATCTCGTCGAAGGGATTCATGGACATCTTGACGTTCGCCGTCTCGACACCCGTGTTGTCGGCCTTTACGCGGATCTTGACGTTGTAGTCGATGACCCGCTTGACCGCGACCAGCACTTTCATCGCGTTGCGCCTATTGGTGAGTTGCGGCCGGACCTCCCGCCCGGCGAAGGGGTTTTCGTGTACGAGGCGTCAGCCGATCATGTCAAGACTATGTCGCGCTGCACAAAATCGCAGGGTGGAAGCTTTTTCTTTGTTCTTTCAACAGCTTGGGCCACCTAGCGGCCGCTCCCCGGTACCCACAACACATCCGTGGCGCCGTTGTCGTTGAGCCGCCGCGCGAGAACAAAGAGATGGTCGGAGAGGCGGTTGATGTACTTGATCGCCTCCGGATTGATCGCCTGCTCGGCCGCCAGCCGGGTCATGCAGCGCTCGGCGCGGCGCGAGACCGTGCGAGCCAAATGCAGTCGCGCCGCGACCTCGCTGCCGCCGGGCAGGATAAAAGACGTGAGCGGCGAGAGATCGGCGTTCATTGCGTCGATCTCTTTTTCAAGGCGCTCGACCTGGCTCGCCACGATGCGCAAGGCGCCCTCGCCGCGCTTGCTCTCGCCTTCGGGCGTGCAGAGGTCGGCGCCGAGATCGAACAGGTCGTTCTGGATGCGGCCCAGCATGGCGTCGGCTTCGGGGAGCCTGGGATCGCCGAGAATCGTGTGGGCGATCGTGCTGCGGACGAGGCCGACGATGGAGTTGGTCTCGTCGACCGTTCCATAGGCTTCGACTCGGATGTCGTGCTTGTCGACGCGTGTGCCGCGGCCGAGCGAAGTCTTTCCGGCGTCGCCGCCGCGCGTGTAGATGCGATCGAGATTGACGGCCATCGGATCAGCTCCGGCTCGCGAGATACCACAAGAGAATGAGGATGATCGTCAGGAACTGGAGGCGCACGCGCCACCACATCAACCGGTTGCTGCGCCGACCGCCTTCGACCGTGCCCTCGACGTTACGGCTCATGCTGATGAGACCGGCGAACAGCATGCCGAGGGTAGCAAGGCCCGAGAGGATCACCAGAACGAACAGGACTCCGGCGAGCGTCATGCTTCACTCCTTAACATCAATTTAGTCATTGTGCCGACCCGCGCCAGTGCGCGCACCGGCCCATGGTCTTGCGTCACGTGTTGGCCTGGTGCCGGCCGCGGCCCGGAAGATCGCCTCGGCCGCCTGCTCGCCCGACCATAGGGCCGCGTGCACCGTGCCGTATTCGACGGGCTCGGTCGCCTCGCCGGCAAAGAAGACCCGGCTGCCCAGCGGGCGGGCGTAGGCCCGGCCATCGTCGGGATCGCTGCCGACGCCGGGATAGGAGTAGCCGCCCCGCGACCACGGATCGCTCAGCCAGCGCGGATAGACCATCGCCTCCGGTTCGGGGATGTCGTTGCCGAACATGTCGCGCAGCGACGCCATCGCGAGCGCCGTCACCTCGTCGTCGCTCCCCTCCCGGTCGAGATGGATGGCGGTACGGCCGTTGCTGAAGCTCAGCAGGATGGGAAGGCCGGTCTCCTGCTCGTGGCTCACCCACGTATTGAAGGTGCCGCGCCGGTCCGGCGAGTCGGGAAGACGGCCGAACCATTTCGGCTGCTCCGGCCAGAAACGCCGGGGAAAGCGCAGGTAGATCTTGCCGAGGATGCCGGCACCATAGCCCACCCGGCTGAGCGCAAGACGCTGAGGCTCCGGCGGCAGCGGATCGAGCGCCGGCAAGCCGGCGCGCAACAGGCCGATGGGCACCGTAATGATGCCGCGGTCTGCCTCGATCTGCTCACCACCTTGCAGGACCGCCGTGACGCCGCTTCCATTCCAGCCGATTCGTTTGACCGCGGCGCCGTAGCGAATGTCGAGCCCCTGCGCCGCATCGCCCAGCAGCGGCCTAAAACCGCCTCTCGGCTGGGCGTTGCGGTCGAGCCCCTCGGTCGGAAACCACTCCTCTGCAGATACGGCATCCCACGGCGCGCTCTGCACGCCTTCGCTCATCTCGACGAAGGTCGCCACCACGAGCCTGTCGATCTCCGGCAGCCATCGCGCGTGCAGCAGCGGCTCGACCGCCTGCTTCACCGAGATCGAGCGTGGTCCCCAGCTCCGGGCCATCGCCTTGCTCTTCCAGCTTGCCCATTCGATGGCGGTCTTGAAGGCGGCGCGTCCCAGGATGGCGCGGCGGCGCTGGCCCTCGCGCGTCGGCGCCGTCGCCCGCTTGTCGATCAGCAGGCGCTCGCCCTGCGATTCGACGAGGTCGATGCCGAGCTTCTCGCACCACAGCGTCAGCGGATTGCCTTCTACACCGTGGATCCACGAGCCACCGAGATCGACCGGCGCACCCAGACGATCGTCGGTCCAGACGCGGCCACCGGTGCGGGTCCGCGCCTCGAGGACGGTGACGACGAAGCCCGAATCCCGCAGCAGGCGCGCGGCGACCAGGCCAGCCATCCCCGCCCCGACCACGACAACGCGTTCGGCACGGCCTGCGCCCATCGACCACGAGCCGGTCATCGCGTGACCAGCGCCGGCAGCTTCTTCATGTCGTCGAACCATTCGCGACTGGCGCCGGCCAGGGCATCACGATCGGCATAGGGCGCCCCGATATAAGCGAGCGCCCGCATGCCGGCGGCGCGCGCGGCCTGAAGGCCGGGCAGCGAATCCTCGATCACCGTGCAGGCGAAAGGCTGCTCGTTCATGCAGAGCGCCGCGTGCAGGAAAAGATCGGGGAACGGCTTTCCCCGCGGCACTTCGGAGGCGCTGAAGATACGGCCCTCGAAGCGCGACCACAGTCCGGTGATGCCTAAGGTCACCCGCATCTTGTCGAGGCCGCCCGAGCTTGCGACGCAGGTCGCTGCCCCTGCCGCCTCGATGGCGTCGATCGCCGCGGCCACACCGGCCACCGGCTTCAAGGGCGCTTCGTGGAAGGATCGCATCGTGTCGGCCTGCAGACGCTCGACGAAATCGTCCGACAGCTTGCGGCCCAGAATGCCCTCGACGATCTCGACGCAGGATTTCATCGAGCGGCCCATCAGGCGGCGCATCGTCTCCTCGACACTCCAGTCGAGCCCCTCGCGGGCCAACGCGCGGGCAAAGCAGGTATTGGCGAGCGGCTCGCTGTCGACCAGCACGCCGTCGCAATCGAAGATGACAAGCACGCCGTGCTTGTATCAGAACGGCTTGTCGCCCGCGACCGTGACCCGGTTGCCGCTGCGCGTATGCGGCCAGTAGTCCCACATGGCGCGATGCTGGGCGCAGCGGTTGTCCCAGAAGGCAATGGAGTTCTCACGCCAGCGGAAGCGGCACTGGAACAGCGGGTTCTCCATGTGCTCGTAGAGATAGCGCAGGACCGCATCGCTCTCGTCGCGCGGCACGCCGACCAGCGAGCGCGTGAAGCCGCGGTTGACGTAGAGACCCTTCTTGCCGGTCACCGGATGCGTGCGCACGACGGGATGAACCGCGCGCGGGTATTGCTCCCTCTCGGCGACGTTCGAGTTCTTGTAGAGGCCACGGTAGACCGACTCGCCGTCATGCACCGCGGTCAGGCCCTCGAGATATGTCTTCATGCGGTCCGACAAGGCCTCGTAGGCGGCGTACATGCTGGCGAACAGCGTGTCGCCGCCCTTGGGCGGGCACTTCTTGATGTAGAGAATGCTGCCCATGGGCGGCTCGACGTCGCAACTCACGTCGGTGTGCCAGCCCTCTCCGTTGGCGCGCGGCGAGTCCTTGTCGGCGTGGATGATCATCAGATCGGGCTTGCCCGGCTCGGTCGGCGCCGCCGGATGAATGTGGAGATCGCCGAACAGGCGGCCGAAGGCCAGATGCTGCTCCTGCGTGATGTGCTGGTCGCGGAAGAAGATGACGAGGTTCTCGGCCAGCGCGCGATGAATTTCGTCCTGCTGCCGGTTGGACAGCGGCTTGCTGAGATCGATGCCACCAACTTCCGCGCCGATGATCGGCGTCAGCTTGTCGATGGTGATGGTCTCGTAGGGCGCGCCCTCTTCGGCCGTGTGCCGGTAGCGGGGACCGGCGTTGCCGCTCAGCGATCCTTGCATGGCTCTCTTTCCTCCGAACTCCTCGCGGATTATAGCGTGGAACAAGCACCAGGGGGAAACATGCCGACATTCGATCCCATCGCCTCGCAGACCGTGCGCAAGGCCGACCATCTGGAACCGGCCTTCGTGCATCAGGCCGACATCGAGATCGCGGCGCGGAAGATGAAGGGGCGCAAGAAGCGGCCCAACATCCTTATCTTTCTGATGGACGATGTCGGCTGGGGCGACTTCGGCTGCTACGGCGGCGGCGTCGCCGTAGGCGCCCCCACGCCCAACTTCGACAAGCTGGCCCGCCACGGCCTGCAGCTCACCTCCTGCTATTCCGAGCCCTCGTGCTCGCCGTCGCGCGCCACCATGGCGACCGGCCGGGTGCCCAACCGCCACGGCCTCCATCGTCCGCCGATGTACGGCGAGCCGGGCGGCCTGCAGGGCGAGATCACGCTCCCCATGCTGCTGGGCGACGCCGGCTACACCACCCAGGCGGTCGGCAAGTGGCATCTCGGCGAGAATGTCGAATC
Source organism: Reyranella massiliensis 521 (assembly GCA_945860205.1). Taxonomy (GTDB): domain Bacteria; phylum Pseudomonadota; class Alphaproteobacteria; order Reyranellales; family Reyranellaceae; genus Reyranella; species Reyranella massiliensis_B. The sequence continues at coordinate 79,826 of CAMARK010000002.1, forward strand.
GCAGCCGCAGAATGTCGGCTTCGACGATTTCTACGGCTTCCTCTCGGTGTCGGACATGTACACCGAATGGCGCGACCCGCATTTCTTCCCCGAGATCGTCTATTCCGACGCCCGCACCGAGTGGGTGAAGAACATGCCGTTCAACCGCTGCTTCGTGCACGCCAAGAAAGGCCAGGAACTCACCAACGTCGAGGAGGTGACGATCCCCGTCCTCTCCGAGCTCGACGAGAAATGGTGCAACTACTCCTCGGAGTTCATCAGGAAGCAGGCCAAGAGCGACAGACCGTGGCTGCTCTACCACTGCACCAGGGGCGCGCATTTCGACAATTACCCGAACGAAAAGTTCCTCGGCAAGTCGCCGGCGAAGCATCCGTACAAGGACACGCTGATCGAGCTCGACGACATCATGGGCCGGCTGGTCGAGACGCTGCGCGAGTCAGGCCAGCTCGAAGACACGCTGATCTTCGTCTCGTCCGACAACGGCCCGCACATGGAGACCTGGCCGGATGCCGCCTTCACGCCGTTCCGCTGCGCCAAGGGCTCGACCTGGGAAGGCGGCGTGCGCGTGCCCGGCCTGATGTTCTGGCCGGGCATGATCGACGCCGGCCGCGCGAGCGACGGGCTGTTCGACTTCAACGACGTGCTGCCGACCGCGCTCGGCCTCGCCGGCGCCTCGGAGCGCCTGCCGTCCGACCGCTACATCGACGGCGTCGACCAGAGCAGCTTCCTGCTGTCGCCCGACGGGCTCTCCAACCGCAAGTATCACTACTACTGGCTGTCGCAGACCTTCTCGGGCATGCGCTGCGGCGAATACAAGATGATGCTGTCGGCCACCAGCGACAACGCCACCGACGCCTTCGGCACCGGCGGCTTCACCGGCGTGCTCGAACGCTTCGCCTATCCCAGGCTCTACAATCTCTATCTCGACCCCAAGGAGCAGCACAATTACCTGACGCGGAAGCTCGCCTATATCGAGGCCTTCCAGTTGGGCATGCGCAGCCACCTCGCCACCTTCAAGAAGTTCCCGGCCAAGAAAGTCATGGGCATCAAGGTGGCGGACAAGCGCGAATAGCGCCGGGTGGCGGGGTCACGCGGGCAAACTCCCTGCCCGTGTCCTTGCCCAAGTCCCACATGCCTTTTCATGGCCCGAAGGGCCGTTGGATGCCGTGTTTTCACGGCCTTCTCGCATTATTTGAAGACGCCTGAATGTAACGCGTTCTGTCTGGAAACCTGTCCAGAGTCGCGTCGCAAACCGGTCGCCCGGGACCGACGTTCGCCGTCGGCATTGTATGCTGTTTGGGTCTCGTTCTTCGTAGTCGGAAGCATGGTCAGGACCATGCCAGGCGCAGCGCTCTCTGAAGAGCTTTGGGGGCACGCCGGGGGAGTTCCGGTGGCACAGACGCCTTTCAAGATAGCGAAAGCCTAGGGCGAATCCGGCTGAACCTGTGAATCGCGTTTCGCAAATCAGCTTCGCGGAATTCACCGGGCTGCTGGCAATGCCAGCACGGAGACCGCTACTGCCGGTCCTTCTCGCTAGACAGCAAGCGACCTGAAGTTGCCTTAGTTCCTGACGTCGAGCAGCCCACGACACACGACCTGCGCCTGGATCTCGGCGGCACCCTCGAAGATGTTGAGGATGCGGGCGTCGCACAGCACGCGGCTGATGGGATATTCCATCGCATAGCCGTTGCCGCCGTGGATTTGCAGCGCGTTGCCAGCGCATGCGCCAGCGGCAGCAAGCCTGCTCAGCGCCGGCCAATCAGCAGGAATGTTTCCATCGGGTCCTTGCCCTTGATCTCGACGACGCCGCGCGGTTCGAGACGAAAGTGCTCCTCGAGGTGACGGTGGGTGTCGGCAGAAACGTGAATTCGGCCCCGCATGCCATGCGATTCCATGCGGCTGGCAATGTTTACCGTATCGCCCCAGATGTCGTAGACGAATTTGTGGGTTCCGATGACGCCCGCCACGACGTCGCCGGTATGGATGCCGATGCGCATCTGCAGGGGGACGGGCAGGTCGCGGTTGGAGCGTTCCACGGCAGCAAGCATCGCCAGCGCCATTTCGGCGACCGCGCGGGCGTGGTCGGGTCGCGGATCGGGCAGCCCTCCCGCCAGCATGTAGTTGTCGCCGACCGTCTTGATCTTCTCGACTCCATGCTCGATCGCCAGCCGGTCGAACTCGGAGAACAGCCCGTTCAGCATGCGCACGAGGTTGGCGGCCGTCATCTTCGACGCGATCTGCGTGAAGCCGACGATGTCGGCGAACAGGATCGTGACGTCGCGCAGCTGGTCGGCGATCACCGCCTCGCCGCCATTGAGGCGCGTCACGATAGCCTGCGGCAGGATGTTGAGGAGGAGTTGCTCCGATCGTTCTTTCTCCATCCGCAAGGCCTCGACCATCTCGCGCTCGCGATCGCGCAGGTGCTTCTTGTCGAGTGACGAGCCGACGCGGGCACGAAGCAGCGTAGGGTCGAACGGTTTGGCGAGATAATCGTCGGCGCCCGCCTCGATGCAGCGCACGATCGAATCGAGCTCGCTCAGCGCCGAGATCATGATGACCGGGAGGTCGCGATGGCGCGGATCGGCCTTGAGCCGCGTGAGGACTTCATAGCCACTGACTCCCGGCATCATGAGGTCGAGCAGCACGAGGTCGAGCGCTTCATCCTCGACCATGGCAAGTGCCCGGGTGCCATCCTCGGCCTGCAGTACGGTATGTCCCTGGCGTTCCAGGCGGCGCGCGAGCAGATCCCGGTTCGAGGCGTTGTCGTCCACCACCAGGATGCGGCTGGGAACTGCCGCCGCGAGGTCGGCTTCGTCCGATCTCACTGCGCGCACGGACTGGAGCAAGCTCTCGACCATGCCGGCCGGCGCGGCACTTTCGTTGCCGGACACGCCTTCCGACGGCAGCGATTGGCCGTCGGAGTAAGTTACCAGGCCGTCGATGCGGTCGAGCAGCAGGGTCGCCGATGGACACCTGCTACGCCTACGGCCAGAACCCGAGCCTCCTGCGCGAGCGCTATCTCGAGGCGCATGATCTGGTGAAGAAGGCCTGGACCGAAAAGGAAACCTTCGCCTTCAACGGCCGCTTCAACCAGCAACGCTACGTCAACATCTGGCCGCGCCCGATCCAGGACGATCCGCACCCGCCGATCTGGATTCCCGGCGGCGGCTCGGTCGAGACGTGGCAGTGGTGCGCGGAGATGGACTACGTCTACTGCTACCTCTCGTACTACGGCTACAAGGCCGGCCTCGCCACGATGCAGGGCTTCTGGAACGAGATGGAGAAGCTCGGCAAGGACCGCAATCCTTACCGCGCCGGCTTCCTGCAGTTTGTGGGCGTCGCCGAGAGCCGCCAGCAGGCGCTCGACCTCTACACCGAGCCGGCCGAGTATTTTTATGGCCGCTGCCTGCACATCGATCCGCGCTTCGCGACGCCGCCGGGCTACGTGACGGAGGCGACGCAGCGCTCGGGCATCCAGGGCATGATGCAGAAGGCGGCCAACGTCGCCAATCCGGCGACCAAGGCGGCATTGAAGGCCACCAACATGAAGGACATCGTCGACGGCGGTTACGTCCTCATCGGTTCTCCCGACGAGGTGGTGGAACAGATCCGCCATGTCGGCACGAGCCTGAACGTCGGCCATCTCATGCTGCTGCTGCAGTACGGCAACATGAGCAAGGACACGACCAAGTACAACACGCGGCTCTTCGCGGAGAAGGTCATGCCCAAGGTGAAGGACCTGTTCGGCGACTGGGAAGACAAATGGTGGCCCAAGCCGATGGCCAAGGGCCAGCGCGCCGCCGTGCCAGCCTTCCGCCCGCAGACCGTCGCCGCGGAGTAGACCCGTGTCTGCACCTGTGACGACGACCGTCGACGTGAACGGCCATGCCTGCCGCGTCTGGACCAAGGGAAGCGGCCCGAAGCTCGGCTTCCTTGCCGGGCTGGGTGGGCTGCCGCGCTGGCTGCCCTTTCTCGACCGGCTGGCCGAAACGCATCAGGTGATCGTGCCATCGTTGCCGGGCTATCCCGGGGCGACCGGCCATACCTTACTCGACACGCATCTCGACTGGGTGCTGGCGGTGCGCCAGTTGATCGACAGAGCGGGTCTCGCCGGCGCCGACCTGGTGGGCGCGTCGGTGGGCGGCGCGTTCGCCGCCGAAATGGCCGCGATCTTTCCTGGACACGTTCGACGACTGGCCCTGATCGGTCCGTTCGGCCTGTTCGACGGCGCGGAACCTGCGGCCGATCCGTGGGCCCAGCGCAAGGAAGTCCTGCCGGGCCTGATGTGCGCGGACGGTGAAAAATGGAACGAGCTGATGGCGCCACCCGAGGGCGCCAATTCGCTCGAATGGCCGATCGAGATGACGCGCGCCGCCGAGGCCGCCGCCCGCGCCTTTTGGCCGCTCGGCAACACCGGCCTGGAAAAGCGGCTCGGGCTGATTGCCGCCCCGACCCTGATCCTGTGGGGCGAACGGGATGCCATTCTGCCGCCGAGCTATGCGCGCAAATTCGCGGCCAGGATCAACGGCAAGAGCCGGGTGGAAATCGTAGCCGGCGCCGGCCATCTGGCTTATCTCGACCGGCCCGATGCCGTCGCCGGCGCCGTCCTCGGCCATTTCGGCTGAAATCGGTGCGGCTTCGCGCTATGGCTTCCTAGTTGCGCGCCCGTTTCGGATCGCTATTGTCCGGCGCGTTAAGGGTTTTAAGAGGTACACGCCGATGACGATCCGTTCGATCAAGTGGACTGAAGGCAAGTGGACTGAAGGCAAGTTGGCTGCGGGCTTTTCGACTTTCGCCGCCGTGCTGGCGATCGGGGCGGGCCTGCCCCTGCAGGCGTCGGCCCAGGTCCAGGCCGTGCCGCGCGAGGGCGTCTCGTTCAACGACACCGTGACCGCGCGCGTCACCGTCGAGACGGTCGATACCGACTCCCGCACCGTCGCCATCACCCTGCCCAACGGCCGGACTGTGCTCATGCCGGTCGCCAGCAGCGTGACGAACCTCGCCGCGATCGACGACGGTTCGCTCGCAACCGTCACGTATACGGAAGTGGTGACCATGTTGAACCTGCGCCAGAAGGGCCCGGGTTCGCAGGATGCGCGCCGCGACCAGATGGCCAAGCCCGATCCCCTCGACGTGGCGACCGGCCGCTTTACCCTCACCGTCGTCGGTCTCGACCTCGCCAAGAACACCGTCTCGGTGATCAGCGGCGACGGCGGTGCCGTCCGCACCTACTCCGCCAACTCGATCGCCCGGCAGGACATGCTGAAGAAGATCAAGGTCGGTGACGTGGTGATCGGCATGACGACGCCGCTCATGATCACGTCGATCGCCAAGTAGGGATCATCAAGTAGGCCGAATTCAATTTCTGAGGGCGCGCTGTTTCGGCAGCGCGCCCTCAACTATTTGATCTCGACGTCTTCCCAGAATCCCATCCAGTGGTCGACGGGCTTCATCCTGGGTTGCGGCGCCTCGTACGACCAGGCCGCCCGGGCACTGCGCCTGCTGCCCTCGACGACATCGTAGAACTGCACGCCGTGCGGACATTCAAGATCGCTGGCCGTCTTGGGCGCGATCTCGAGCAGATCCATGCGCACCGTCTCGCGCGGGAAATAGCGGTAACCGCCGACGTCGAGCGTGCCGTCGCTTTCCGCGAGGGTCTTGCCGTGCCAGAGCGCCTTCATGACGGACCTCCTTCGGTTGCCAGCATTGCGTCGAGCTTGTCGAACGAGCCCAGCCAGCCGCGGTTGTGATTGTCGACACCGGTGCGGTCGCGGAATGCACCGTGGGTCAGGGTCATTTCGGTGCGGTCGCCCACGGACTTGAAGATCAGGGTCAGCATCGTCTCATGCTCGCGTGGCGCCGCGAAGTCGCCGCCCTCGTGCCAAGCCCAAGTGAAGACCAGCCGCTCAGGTGGCGTCACTTCCAGGTATTTTCCTGACACTGCCTGCAATGGTTGGCCTTTCCTGCCGCCCAACAGGCGCCAGCTCCCACCCACACGCACGTCGAGTTCGCAGGACTGCACCGAGACGTCCGGCGGCCCGAACCAGGCGGCCATCTGCCGGGAGTCCGTCCAGGCCGCGAACAGCCGCTCGCGCGGCGCCTTGAAGAGCCGAACCATCCGCAGCGTCGTGATGCGGTCGTCGGCGGGATAAGGAGCAATCATCGCCGAACGATGTGGTGCCGATCGAGCCCTGGTCAAGTCACCAGTCAAGTCAGTAGCGGTCGTGCCGCTTCACCCAGGCCATCGGATAGGGCAATCCGCTCTCGTCGCGACCCTTCGATGTCAGATCGAGCAGCTGGTAGGTGCCGTTCAGGACATCGATGCCGCGCCCGTAAGTCGAATAGGTGTGGTAGATCGCGCCATCGTCGCCACGTCGAAAGGCGCTGACGCCCGGCATCTCCTCGCCGCCGACACTTGACGAGCCGTAATTGTAGTTGGGCCCGGCGGCGTCGCTACCTTTGACGAACGACACGCCGAAATCGAAGTTGAAGTCGCCGCCGGCCGACGAGACCCAGCGGAACGTCCAGCCCAGGCGCTTTTTGTAGGCTTCGAGCCTGTCGAGCGGCCCGCGTGAAATCAGGACAAATGCCGTGTCGCGGGCGGCGAGATGGCCGTCGATGCCGTTGAAATTGTCGGACCAGAATGAACAGTTCGGACAACCTTCGTTCCAGTCCGGCCCGAACATGAAATGCTGGACGATGAGCTGGCCATGCTTGCCGAACAGGTCGGCCAGGGTGACGCGTCCCTCGGGCGCGTCGAAGACGTAGCTCTTCTCGACGCGCTCCCACGGCAGCTCGCGGCGCTCGCGGGAGAGTTCCTCGCGCAGCCGGGTGAACTCCTTCTCCTTGGCCAGGTGCTGCTTGCGCGCTTTTAGCCATTCCTCGTGCGAAACGATCGGGTGAGTCATGCCGCCCTCCTGAGAAATGCCTCGAGCTTGTCGAACGAGCCGGTCCAGCCACGATTGTGCTCGGCATAGCCATCCGTGAAGGCGCCATGCACCAGGGTCATCTCGGTCTTGTTTCCCACGGCGCGGAATTCGACGCGCACCGTCGTCTCGTGACCGCGCGGCTTGGCGAAATCGCCGTCGGCGTGATGCGCCCAGGTGAAGACCAGCCGCTCGGGTCGCTCGACCTCGACATACTTGCCCGACGTGGCGAAGACATGGTCGCCGCGATGGCCCCCGACGCGCCAGGCGCCGCCCGGCCGCACGTCGATCTCGCACACCGTTATCTCCACCCCGGGCGGGCACATCCACTGCACGAAATGGTCCTGCTTCGCCCAGGCGTCGAACACGCGCTCGCGCGTGGCATCGAAGATGCGCGTGAGGCGGAGCGTGTTGGTATCAAGACTTGCGTCGGGCACGACTCTTTCCTTTCACAGGTTTGGGGTTGGTGCGCTTGAGGAAGTCATCCAGCCGGTCGAGCTGACCCTCCCAGAATTTCCGGTAGAGCTCGATCCAGTCGGCGGCGGCGCGAAGGCCCTCGCCGCGCAACTCGCAGCGTCGCCACTGCGCCTCGGTGTGACGCTCGATCAGGCCGGCCTCGGTCAGCACTTTCAGATGCCGCGATACCGCCGGCAGCGACATGTCGAAAGGCTCGGCGAGATCGCCGACCGTGGCCGCGCCTGTTGCCAGTCGGGCGAGGATCGCGCGGCGGGTGGGGTCGGCCAAAGCCGAGAAGGTTTGGGAGAGGTGATCCATATTTAACAATCTTGTTAAATACAAACCCTGCTAGAGTCAACCCTCACCCACGGAGATGATGAAAATGTTGATCGTCCTCGCCGAAGCCCGCTTTGACTCCGCCCAGACCGAACAGGTGCGGGCCGTCGCCCGGCCGATGATCCTGGCCTCTCGCGCAGAGCCCGGCTGCGCCGGCTACGACTACGCCTTCGACCTGCTCGAACCCGACCTGATGCGGGTGCGCGAATGGTGGAAGGACGAGCAGGCGCTAAGAGACCATTTCGCCACGCCGCACATGGCGGTGTTCCTCAAAGGCCTGCGCGATCTCAGGCCCAAGAGCGTCACGGTGAAGTGCTACGAGCTCGGGCCGGAACGGAAGATGCCGAACGCGACTTAGCCGCGCTTCCCTAGCCGCGCTTCCAGGTCGTTCCCTTCGGTCCGTCCTCGAGGATCACGCCCCTGGCCTTGAGATCGTCGCGGATGCGGTCGGACTCCTTGAAGTCCTTGGCCTTGCGCGCCGCCTGACGAGCGGCAATCGCGGCGTCGATGTCGGCTTCGCTCGGTCCCGATGAATCGGCCGGCGTCCAGCGGAACCAGGCCTCGGCATCCTGCTGGAGGAGCCCGAGCGCATTGGCGCCGGCGCGCAGTTCGGCGGGATCTGCGAGCTGGTGGATGGCAGTGATCGCCTGCGGCGTGTTGAGGTCGTCGCACAGCGCATCTTCCACTGGCTTCGGCACCGACGCGCCGGCCTTGGTGTCCTTGCCACGCAAGGCACCATACCAGCGGTCGAGCGTCGCCTTGGCTTGCGTCAGGCCCTCGTGCGTGAAGTCGAGCGGCTGGCGGTATTGGGCGGACAGCAGCAGCAGGCGGATCGCCTCGCCGGGATACTGGTCGAGCAGTTCGTGCACGGTGAAGAAATTGCCCAGCGACTTGCTCATCTTCTCGCCGGAGATGTTGAGGAAGCCGTTGTGCATCCAGTAGGTCGCCATGAAGGGACGGCCGAAGGCACTGCGGCTCTGCGCGATCTCGTTCTCGTGGTGCGGGAAGATGAGATCGAGGCCGCCGGCATGTATGTCGAAGGTCTCGCCCAGATGTTTTGCGCTCATCGCCGAGCATTCGATGTGCCACCCCGGCCGGCCGCGACTCCACGGGCTCGCCCAGCCCGGCTGCGCGTCGGTCGAAGGCTTCCACAGCACGAAGTCGGCGGGGTCCTTCTTGTAGGGCGCCACCTCGACCCGCGCGCCGGCGATCAACTCGTCGCGCGAGCGCCCCGACAGGCGGCCGTAGTCGTCCATGCTGGGTACGCTGAACATCACATGACCGTCGGCTGCGTAGGCATGGCCGTTGTCGACCAGGCGCTGGATCATGGCGATCATCTCGCCAACGTATTGCGTGGCGCGCGGCTCGACGCCGGGCGCGAGCGCACCCAGCCGGCGCATGTCGCTTTGATAGGCGTCGGCGGTGCGGTTGGTCAGCGCTTCGATGCTCTCGCCGTTGTCGGCGGCACGCACGATGATGCGGTCGTCGATGTCGGTGATGTTGCGCACGTAGGTGACGCGCGGATAGGTGCGCTTCAGCAGCCGGTAGAGCGTGTCGAACACCACGACGGGCCGCGCATTGCCGATGTGCACATAGTCATAGACGGTCGGGCCGCAGACATAGAGGCGGACGTGCCCTGCATCGAGCGGTGCGAACGGCTCTTTTTCGCGCGACAGCGTGTTGTAGATGACGAGGGACATGGTCCCTACTCCCCGATCAAGATTGTGCGAAAGCCTGACGCGCCTCGACGGGCGCGGGCCTCACTTACATCGCGCGGTATATGCGCCGGGGAATATAAAGAACGACATTCCCGGAGTTTATCCGATGCGTTCTTTCTGTGCAAACAGGACCACAGAGAAGCGTTTTCCAGGGCGTCCTCAGGCCGGCTGGCCTCGCAGCCGCGCCTCGGCCTTCGCCCGACCGATCAGCGGCAGCAGCCGCGCCATCTCGGGCCCGGTCTCGCGGGCGGTAAGTGCTAGGCGAAGCGGATGGAACAGCGCGCGGCCCTTGCGGCCCAAGGTCGAGGTAAGCGTCGATGTAAAAGCCTTCCACGTCGTCTCGTCCCACGGTTCTAGCGGCAGCTTCGCCGCAGCCTCGGCCAGAAACGCCGCATCCTCGATCATGGGCTCGATCGGCCCGCGCACGACGTCGGCCCAGCCCACGGCATCGTCGAGGGTCGCGAGATTGCCGCGCACCGCCAGCCAGAAAGCTTCGCCTGGATCGCCGGCAAGGCGCGCGCGCACCGCCTCGTAGGGCAATATGTGAAGGGTCCGCGCGTTCAACTGCGCGAGTTCCTCCTCCGAGAAGCGCGCGGCGGCGCGACCGACCCGCGCGAAATCGATCGTGGCGACCAGCGCGTCGAGCGAGGCCACCGGCTCGACCGGATCGGCGGTGCCGAGCCGCGCCAGAAGCGCGCAAACGGCCAGCGCCTCGATGCCACGCTCGCGCAGGTCGGCCACCGCCGCCGACCCGGTGCGCTTGCTCAAGCCGCCACCGGTCGCATCGACCAGCAATGGCAGATGCGCGAAGGTTGGCACGGCGGCATCGAGCGCCTGGAACATCTGGATCTGCGCGCCCGAGTTGGTGACGTGATCCTCGCCGCGGATCACGTGCGTGATGGCGAAGGCGATGTCGTCGACCACCGAAGTGAAGCTGTAGAGATAGGTGCCGTCGGCGCGCACCAGCACGGGATCGCTCTGGCTCGCCTCGTCGATGTGCTGCGCGCCCCGCACCAGATCGTCCCAGCGCACTTCTTCCGGCGTGAGCTTGAAGCGCCAGTGCGGCCGGCGGCCCTCGCCTTCCAGGCGCGCGCGCTCGGCGTCCGTCAACTTGAGAGCCGCGCGGTCATAGACCGGCGGTCGGCCCTGGGCGAGCAGGCGCTTGCGCCTGAACTCCAGCTCCTGCGGAGTCTCGTAACAGGGATAGAGACGGCCCGAGGCGATCAGCCGGTCGCGCGCTGAATCGTAGTGCACGAGGCGATCGGACTGCTTCTCCTTGCGTTCCCAAGTGAGGCCAAGCCATTCGAGGTCGCGCTCGATGGCCGCCTCGAACTCCGGTTTGCTGCGGGTCCGGTCGGTGTCGTCCAGGCGCAGGATGAACGTGCCGCCGTGCCGTTTGGCAAACAGCCAGTTGAAGAGCGCCGCGCGGATGTTGCCGACATGCAGCAGCCCGGTGGGGCTCGGCGCGAAACGGACGATTGGGGCGACCATGCGGCCCGACTTGTGGCGAGAGGTCGTTGGCGGGTCAAGCCGGCTCCGCTAGTGTCCATGGCAATAAACGGAGGAAACAAATGAACCGACGCAAACTTCTGGCCGTGGGCGCGGGCACGCTCTTGACGCCATCCCTAGGGGCCCCATCCATTGCGCGAGCGCAGGCGAAATACCCGGACCGGCCGATCCGCCTGGTGATCCCTTTCCCGCCGGCCGGCCCGACCGACATCATCGGCCGCCAGACAGCGGAGAAGCTGACGGCAATGCTTGGTCAGAACGTCGTGGTCGAGAACAAGGCGGGCGCTGCCGGCTCGATCGGCGCCGTCGAGGTCAAGAACGCCAAGCCCGACGGCTACACGTTCCTGTTCGCCACGTCATCGACACATGCGATCAACCCGACGGCCTTCACCAAGCCGCCGTACGATCCGCTCAAGGATTTCACGCCGGTCTCGTCGATCTGCGTCAATCCGCTGATATTGGTCGCCCATCCTTCGATGCCTGACACCTTGATGGGCATGGTCGAGCTGATGAAGAAGAATCCCGGCAAATATTCCTACGGTTCGTCGGGTGCCGGCGGCATCACCCATCTTGCCGGCGAATACCTCAAGGCCTCGGTGGGCGGCATGGACGTCGAGCACGTGCCGTACCGCGGCTCGATGCCGGCGCTGCAGGACATGATGGCCGGCAACGTCGTGTGGATGTTCGAGACCATCAGCACGTCGTTGCAGCTGCATCGCTCCGGTCGCGTCCGCATCCTGGGTTTTGCGCACAACGCGCGGACGCCGGCCGCGCCGGACATTCCCACGATCATCGAGGCGGGCGTCCCGGGCTTCGAGGCCTATACTTTCAACCTGATCCTGGGACCGGCCGGCACGCCACCGGCGGCTGTCGAGGCGATCGATGCCGCGACACGCAAGCTCATGACCGACAAGGCTTTCATCGAGGCGCTGGAAAAGATCGCCGCCGTGCCCACGGTCGATACGACGCCTCAGCGAACCGAGAAGTTCATCAAGGACGAACTCGCCAAATGGGCGCCCATCATCAAGGCCTCAGGCGTCAAGATCGAGTAGCGGCCGCGCTCAGCGATAGCCTGGCGGCGGTGCCACATTGCCCGGCGTCGGCGTGATCGGCGCCTGCTGCGGCATGGTGGCCGGCGTCGGCAGGTTGGTGTTCATGATGCTGCCAGGACCACTGCCGGATGCGGCGCCGCCGCTCGGCGTCGCCACGCTCCCGGGGGCTTTCTCGCCGATGTTGCTGATCCAGTAGCCCGCGACCGCGTTGGACTTGTCGCCCGCCGTCTTGGCCTGGACGTCGACCATGCCGATCCGCTCGCCCCGCTTGTTGACGCGATAGCCCTGGCTGTCGAGCTGATAGCCCTCGTTGTCGACGCGCACGCCGTCCGCCTCGGTGCGGAAGGCGGCCGGCGGCGTATATTCCGTGTAGAGGGGTTTTGGCAGCGGATCGCAGCCGGCGAGCGCCAACCCCGCCATCATCGCGGCAAACAACTTTCTCGCGGCCATCGGCTTTCCCCAAAGTTCGACCGGCATCTTAGCGGAAACCGCCGGCCAGCCGGAAGGGCTGAACGGAGCGCAAAAAAGGCCCCTCCTTGCGGAGGGGCCTTCTTAGCAAACGACGGCTGGTTAGGCCGCGATCTTGGTGAACTTCTCGATGCGCTCCTGGACCGGGCGAACGGCGTCGTCCGTGGTCTTGCGCACGAACGCGCCGAGGTCCTGAGCCTGCGCGATGCGGGTTTCGAGGCGGCCGCGCCAATACTTGGCCGAGACGTCGAACGCCTCGATCGGCGACTTGGCGGCAAACAGCGCGTTCAGCGCGGCGAAGCCGGCGTCGGTGTCTTCCTTGGCGACCTCGAGCAGCTTGAGGCTGGCCTTGGTGGCGCCCTCGCGGGCCTGGTTGAACTGGCCGTTCAGCTCTTCCGACGCGGTCTGCGCGGCCTTGCTGATCTGCTCGAAGCCCTCGGTCGCCTTGCGGACGCCGATCTGGGCGAACTCACGCACGCGCTCGCCGGCGGCCTTGGTGGTCTCGGTGGCGTGCTCGATTACGGTGTCGGTGGTGGTCATCGCGAAATCCTGTAGTTGGGTTGACGATGAGCCGTATATGGGATGGCTATTGTGCGTTGCAACATAAATTTGTGCGATGCAAGAAGAAAAATTGATAATCCTTTAATTTCAACATCTTACAGGCATACTGGGCACGCTCGCCAGGCCAAGGCCTTGCCTCGGCAAGGCCGGCGGGAGGACAAACCAGACAACGAGAAGACGTCTAGCGGGAGAACGCCATGGAGCAGCAGCAGCTTTCGGGCATCGACGCGTCGTTTCTGTACCTGGAGACGCCCGAAACGCCCATGCATGTGGCGGGGCTCACCTATTTCGAGTTGCCCCCAGGCTTCGAGGGCAGTTTCTACCAGCACTTCCGACGGTTCTTTGAGAGCCGCCTGCACACCATCCCGATCTTCTCCAAGCGGCTGGCGCCGTCGCTCTACGATCTCGACCATCCTGGCTGGGTCGACGAGGACGTGGTCGACCTCGACTACCATCTGCGCGAGACGACATTGCCGGCGCCGGGCTCGGAGGCCCAGCTCGAAGAAGTGATCTCTCGCCTCCACGCCAACACGCTCGATCGCAGCCGTCCGCTCTGGCAATTCTACATCATCACCGGCCTCGCCAACGGCCAGGGGGTTCTCTACTCCAAGGTCCACCATGCCGCGGTCGATGGCGGCGCCGGCATGGCGATCAACAAGGCCCTCTACGACGTCACCGCGGTACCGCGCGAGGTGGCGCCGCCACCCCCGAAAATAATGGCCGGCAAAACGGCGCCCAGCGCGCCGATCGCCGTCGACCCAGTGAAGGGTCTGGCCGACATCATGGGCAACATGATGCGCCAGCAGCTCAAGATGTGGGAGGCAGCGCCGCAGATCCTCAATGCGATGACCGGCGCCTTCCTCGCCAAGCCCGGCGAAATGCCCAAGGCGCTTGGCACCTTGCAGAGCCTGATCAGCCAGATCCCGACCCTGAATGCACCGAAGACACCCTTCAACGCTACCATCACCCGCGAGCGCAGCTATGCCGCCCGCTCCATCTCGCTGGCCGACGCCAAGGCGGTCGCCAAGGCAAGCGGCGCCAAGCTGAACGATGTCGTGCTGGCGATCTGCGGCGGTGCGTTGCGCCGCTATCTCGCGGAGAAGGGCCAGTTGCCGGACAAGCCCCTGATCGCCGGCGTGCCCATCAGCCTGCGCGAGCCCGGCGACACGCGGCAGAACAATCAGGTCTCGGGCATGCTCTGCCAGATCGCGACCGACATCGCCGATCCCGCCGAACGGCTGAAGGCAATCCTGAAATCCTCGTCTGAGGCCAAGCAGATCGCGGGCACCTTCCGTGACGCCGTCCCGCAGGACTTCGCTTTCGTCGGCGCGCCGATCCTGCTGCAGCTCATGATGCTGGTCTACGGCCGCAGCGGACTCGCCGACAAACTGCCGATGCCGATGAACGTCACCATCTCCAACGTGCCCGGCCCGCCGATGCCGCTCTACTGTGCCGGCGCCAAGGTGACGGCGCTCCACCCGGTGTCGATCCCGGCTCATGGTGCGGCGCTCAACATCACCGTCCAGAGCTACATGGATGCCCTCAATTTCGGCCTCACCGCCGACCGTCGCGCGGTGCCCGACGTAGGCCTGCTCGGCGACTATCTGGTCGAGGCGGCCGACGAGTTGACGAACGCTGTCGCAACCCCTTGATGCCCTTCCGCGTTGTGTCCATCTGTGACACGCTGGCCATAACAACAAGGAGGCCACATGTCGGCTGCTGTTGAAGCGTTACGCCCCCCCTCGCGAACGCTCCTGTTGCTTGAAGGCCGGGCGGTGCAGGAGCTCGGCGCGTTCTGGTTGCTGCGGCCGTGGCTTGCCGCTGCATCGCGCGGCGACGGCCATCCGGTCCTGGTGTTGCCTGGACTGTTGGCCAGCGATATTTCCACGCAACCGCTTCGCAGCTTCCTGAAATCCCATGGCTACGCCGTGCACGGCTGGAAGCAGGGCCGCAATCTCGGCCTGCGTTCCGGCGTCGAACGCAGCATGCTGGAGCGGGTTGAAGAGCTTTACGACCGCCATGGCGGCCGCAAGATCAGCCTGGTCGGCTGGAGCCTGGGCGGCATCTACGCCCGCCAGCTCGCCAAGCGCGTGCCTGACAAGGTTCGCTCGGTGATCAGCCTCGGCAGCCCCTTCACCGGCAGCCCCAAGGCGACCAATGCCTGGAAGGTCTACGAATTCGCCTCGGGCCACCGCGTCGACGAGCGCGATCAGCACATCGGCGGTCCCTTGTCCGAGCCGCCGCCGGTGCCGACGACCTCGATCTTCAGCCGATCCGATGGCATCTGCGCCTGGCAGACCTGCCTCAATGGAGAGGGCGACCAGGTCGAGAACATCGAGGTCTATGGCAGCCACTGCGGGCTCGGCCATCATCCGGCGGCGGTCTATGCCGTCGCCGACCGCCTGGCCCAACCCGAAGGCCAGTGGAAGAAGTTCGACCGGTCGGGCTGGAAGAGCCTGATCTTCCCCGACTGGAAGCGGGCCTAGGGCTTCTTCTCGCTAGGTTTTCTTCTCTACTGTGGCCCGGATCTCCTCGTAGGACTCCTTCATCCGGTCCTGCACGATCTTGAAGGCCTCGGTGCTCGACTGCTGCACCAGCTCGGCGATATCGCGGGTGTTGGCGATCGCCGCCTCCATCGCCTTCTTGGCGAATTCGGCCTGCTTGGCCATCGCCTCCTGCGGCGAGCCGCCCGGCCTATAGGCCTGCGCGATTTCGGCCATGTCCTTCATCGCCGCCTCGAAGACCGCCCGCTGCTTCTGGGCAACCTCGCTGGCGCCACCGGCCACCGCCTGCCAAGACTTGGTCATGGCCTCCAGGTTCTTCTGCTGATGCTCCATGATCTTCGTCATGTCGAAGGACGGGACCTTGAGCTGCTCGCCAAATTTCTTGAACATATCCGTGAAGTTCTGTCCTGCGTCGGCCATACGAACCTCCTGTCGGTTAGAGGTACAGCTTCAACCCCTGCTCCAGGCCGTGCAAGGCCAATCCGGCCAGCCCGCCGATCATGGCACCATTGAAACGGATATATTGCAGGTCGCGGCCGACGGTGAGTTCGATGCGGCCGATCAGCATGTCGATGTCCCAGGATTTGACCTGGTCGGCGATAAAACGGCCGACGCCACTCTTTTGAACCTGCACAAAGTCGGCAAGTACCCGCACCATCCCACGATTGATCTCGGCGCGGATCGCGGGATCGCACGCAAGCTGGCCACCGACATCGACCAGCATCGCCTCGAGCTGCCGTCGGATCTGTCCGTCGGGCGCGCGCGCATCCTGCTCGAGGAAACTGCGCAGGCTCTCCCAGGCCCCTTCGGCGATGGCGGCAATCTCCGGTCGCGCCAGCAGGTCTCGCTTCAGCCCTTCGGCGCGGCGCGCGAACGATTGAGACGTGCGCAAGCGATCGACAAAGCCTGTCACAAAACCGTCGAACTCCCGGCGCAGCGGATGTTTTGGATCGACTCGCGCTTCCTGAATGAAGGCCGTAGTGGAGGCCACGATCTTGCGCAGCAGATAGGCGTCGGCCCGGTAGAGGTTGAACAATGCCGGCAGCTCGTTACGAATCTTCTCGCGCAAGACCGCCAGCGTTTCCTCGTTGGCCAGCACCTTCTCGAGGGCCCCCAGGAGCTCGTCGAGCAGACGTTGGTGGCGTCCCTTCTCCGTCACCGCACTCAGCAAGCCCGCGGCGAGTGGCGCCAGTTCCACCCGTTCCAACTCGGTCATGATGCGCTTGCCGATAAAGCCTCGCAGGCCGGACTGATCGATGGCCGACAGGGTCTGCGGCAGGAGCTGCAACACGAAGCGTGCGAGAGCAGCACTGCGTTCGCGGTCGGAGAGCCAGTCGGCGACCAGCGCGGCAAAATCGACCTCCCGCAACCGTGCCTCGACCGGCTCGGGCGCCAGGAAATTGGTCTCGATGAAGCCGCCCAACGTATCGGCGATGCGCTGGTGGTTGCGCGAAATGATGGCGGTGTGCGGGATCGGCAGGCCGAGCGGCCGGCGGAACAAGGCGACCACGGCGTACCAGTCGGCGAGGCCGCCCACGGTCGCAGCAGCGGCGAAGGCCGCAACGTAGCCCCACGCCCAGTGGAGCGGCTCGTAGTAACGAGCGACCCCGAACAACGCCGCTGTAAAGACCAGCAGGAGTGTCGCCGCGAGCTTGATACGGCGAAGATCGCGGGCGCGCTCCAGATCGCGCGGATCGATGTCGCGGTTCAGCTGCTCGCCCACACGTCCAGCACGTAGCGTCCGTCGGCCGCCAGCTTGGCCATCCAGGCCTCGCCCACCGCCTCGTCGTTGCCCGTCCTGTCGCGATACATCGCCACGAGCGCCCGCTTCACATCGGGTTCCATGCGGCCACCGTCCCCGCAGACATAAAGGATCGCACCCTGCTCGATCAGCGGCCACATCGCCGCGGTCTGTTCCTTCAGGAGATCCTGCACGTAGGTCTTCTTTCCGTCGTGACGAGAGAACGCGACGTGCAGGTCAACAATGCCCGCGGCGGCATGTTCCTTGAGCTCGTCGGCATAGATGAAGTCCTGATCGGGATGGCGGCAGCCGAAGAACAGCATCGCCGGACCGAGTTGCCGCCTTTGCGCCCTCAGCGCCATCCGTTCGCGCAGGAAGCCACGGAAGGGGGCGAGCCCCGTTCCCGGGCCGATCATGACGATGGGCGCCGCCGGATCGACGGGCAGTCGGAAGCCCACCTTGGTTTCCTTCACGAACGCCTGCACCGTGCCGCCCGCGGCCTGGCGCCCCAGATGATTGGAACAGACGCCGTGATAGACGCCGGCGCCGGCACGCGCCGGCCCCTCGACCACCGCCACGGTAACCGAACACTGCGTACCGTCGGCGATCGGCGACGACGAGATCGAGTAATAGCGCGGCGTCATCAACGGCAGCATTTCCAGGAACGCCGAGAACGGCAGTTCGCAAGCGGGGTGCTCCTCCAGGAGATCGAGCACGGACTTGCGCTTGGCCAGGATTTCTCCCCGGAACCGGTCCTCGTCGAGGAGCGCCTCGAGCTTGGGCCGCGTGAAAGGGCAGCGCGTGTGCTGAGCCATGGTCTGGATCTGCTTGCGCGTCGCCGGCAACTGCAGTTCGACGAAATCCGACAGCAGGCGATGCACGGAGATCGCCTCGCCGACGGGAAGCGCCGCCCGCCGCCCTTCGGCCGCGGCCAGCATGACGTGCGCGCCGGGCGCGAAGCCGAACCGCCGGATCGCTCGCTCGACCAGCGCCGCGCCATTCTCCGGCACGATGCTGAGGTGATCGCCGGCGCGATAGCTCACGCCGTCGGGCAGCAGGACTTCGATGTGGCGCGTGCTGCGGCCTGAGCTGTCGGCATTCTGCAGTTCGCGATTGGCCAGCACGCGCATGGGCAGCGCCCCGGTGCCGCCGATGATCGGATGCGCCGGCGGCTTTTCGACCTGAAGCACCTGGTAAAGTGGCTCGTGCGCCGCACCCGTGTCCGGCTCGAGCTTGACGCCGAGCTTGTCCGCGACCGCTGGCAGCATCGGCTCGTACCAACCCTGGAAGTGGCCATCGAGGTCTTCCTTGGCGTCTCCTTCGCCGCGCTGATAAATCCGCTCCGCACCCTTCTCCGCCATGAGTTCGTCGATCTGACGCGGGATCGCCTGGTAGGTCGACGCCCAGTCGCGGTTCCCGCAACCGAACACCGTGTAGCGCACACCCTTCAGGGATCCCGGCGCCGCGTCGCGCAGGCCCTTGAGGAAGCCGACAGCATTGTCCGGCGGGCCGCCATTGTAGGAGGCGCAGACGATCGCCACCGCACCCTCATGCGGCAGCTTGTCAGCATGATCGTCGAGAGCAGCCAGAGTCGTGACAAAGCCGTTGGCTTCGCCTGCCTCGGCAATAGAGCGTGCGAGTTCCTCGGCCGTGCCCATGTTGGATCCAAACAGCACCGCGAGCTTCGCGCCATGGCTCGCCGCCGCCTTCTTTGGTACGGCCTTCTTCGCGGCCGGCTTGGCTGTCGTGACGGCCGTCCCCGCGCCGCGAACGACGTCGGGCCGCAGCCGTACGCGCATCACGAGCCCCTCGGGCTTGATGGTGAGCGACTCCTTGATCTTGAGCTGGTAGCGCGTGTGATCGACCAACTTGAAGCGCTGCAGGATCATGCCCAGCACGAGGGTCGCCTCGGTCATGGCGAACTGCCGGCCAATGCACGCACGTTGGCCATTGCCGAACGGCTTATAAGCATGCGGCGGCATCTTGGCCTCGCGCTCGGGCGCGAAATTATCGGGGTTGAACACTTCGGCTTGCGGACCCCACACCGACTTGTCGCGATGAAGCATCGCCGTCAGCACGGTGACGAAGGTGCGCTTCCTGAGCTTGTATTTCTCACCGATGGTTTCGTTCTGATACGGGTAGAGCCCGAACGCCGGCGCGGTCGGCCACAGGCGCAGCGCCTCCTTCAGGATCTGCCCCAAATAGACCAGACGGTTGACTTGGCTCGCGCTAGGCTTGGCATTGACGTCACGCCCCAGCACGCGGTCGACTTCCTCATAGGCTTTCTGCAGCACATGAGGGTTGTTGAGCAGGAAGTAGACGGCAAAAGACAGCATCCCGCTCGTGGTCTCGTGGCCGGCGATCAGGAAGGTGTTCATCTGGTAGCGGATATTGACGTCGTCCAGGCGCTCGCCGCTCTGCTTGTCGATGCCGGCCAGCATGAAGCCCAGCAGGTCGGGCTTGGCCTCGTCATCCGCGGGAATCTCCCGGCGCTCCTTGATGATGCGGTCGGCGATGCCGTTCATGAAGCCGACATCCTGCTCGAGCTTCTTGCGGCTCTTGCGTTGGGTGATGTCCTCCAGCGGCAGGCCGCGCATCTTCATCACCGCCTCGAGCGCGCGCACCAACGACTCGACATAGGGGTGGTTGTCGCTGCGGTAGAACGAATTGAAGCGGTAATTGAAACCGCACAGGCCGATCGTGTCGAGGGTAAGCGCGGTCATGTCGCGCACCACGTCGATCTCCTCGTCGGCGTTCAGCCGCTCCCACTTGGTGACGAGCTGATCGGCGATGTCGAGCATGCCCTCATGGTAGGTCTGCATCATGCGATGCGCGAAGGTCGGCAGCAGGATATTGTGTGCCTTCTGCCAGTTGGGCTCCTGCGTCTCAGCTGTGAACAGCGCGTCGCCACCCAGCATGCGCACGCGGCGGAGCGAGCCGCGCACGGCTTTGTCGAAACGCTTCTCGTCGCAGAGTTCAGCGACCAGGTCAGCGCCGGACACGACGACCAGCGGCGTGCCCATCATGTCGAGCCAGAATATCGGCCCCTGCTCGCGCGCGATCCGCATCAGATCCTGGATCGGCGCCCCGCCGTCGACGGTGAGCATGTTGCCCAGCAGCGGCGTGCGCGGCGGATGCGGAATCGGATGCAGCTTGTTGCGCGCCATGGGCCGGGCGATCCTCCCTGTCTTGCCTCCTTATAGCAGGAGCTTCAGCGACAGGTCAGCGGGCCGCCCGGGTGGCACGGGCGCGGCCCGTCGAGGCGGATCCGGGCCCCTTGTTGAGGCGCGCGAACATGCCGGCAAACGCGATGTCGTCGGCTTCGAGGGTCGGAAAGGCCGTCAGCATCTTTTTGGGCTCAGCTCCCCGGGCCAGGAGCGCTCCCACCAATCGCACCCGGATCGCCGAGTCCTTGAACAGCATGTCGCCGGCCGGGCCGCCGGTGTCGCTCTCGATCCGCTGTCGTCCTCGGACGAAGACCCTCAGACGCTCGATCGCGTCGCGCTCGGCGGCGCCGACGTCGAGACTCACCATGCCCTTGGAAATCGTGTCGCCCTTGCGGCCCCAGCCCTCGGCCCCGGGCCAGCCCTCGGCCAACATGCGTGACAGGGCGTTGCGATCCTTGGGACCGAGCTGAACCGGCAGGAGGCGAATCAGGCGGAGATAGATCACGCCGCGGGCGCTGATCGCCACGCGCGACCTGTCGTCCAGTTCGACGCGAAAGAGGTCGACATAGATTTCGTTGCGCACGGTCTTGTCGGCGATGTCGGCAATGGCCGCCGCTTCCTTGATCGAAAAGGTCTCGTCCTCGAGACCGTGCGGCAAGCGCCGGCGCCGCGGTTCCTTGGGCTGTTCCTTGGTTTTTTTCTTCGCCATCATTCGTCATGCCTTCCGCTCAGCAACATTAGCCGCCGCCCATTTTGCCGTATAGTGGCCCCACACACTCTTCTGGGGAGGAAACGATGAAGGTCGGATATATCGGCGTAGGCAACATGGGCGGCCCGATGTGCCGCAACATCATCAAGAAAAGCAACCACGCCGTGACCGTTTTCGACCTCAATCCAGCCGCGGTGAAGACCTGCACCGATCTCGGCGCCACGGCCGCCAAATCGGTGGCCGAAGCGACCAGGGGCGCCGATATCGTGATGACGTCGCTCCCCATGCCGAAGGACGTCGAGGCGGTGACGCTGGGCGACAATGGCATCCTGGCCAACATCGGCAAGGGCCAGACCTATATCGATCTCAGCACCAACGCGCCCTCGATGGTGAAGAGGATTGGCGCCGCAATGGCCGCCAAGGGCATCGCCATGCTCGATGCCCCGGTGAGCGGCGGCACGGTCGGCGCCGAGGCCGCGACCATCGCCATCATGGTGGGCGGCGACAAGAAGGTGTTCGACGATGCGCTGCCGGTGCTGCAGTCGTTCAGCGCCAACGTGATCCACATGGGTGAGCTCGGCAGCGGCACGGTGGCCAAGCTTTGCAACAACATGATGGCCTTCTGCAATGCCGCGGCCGCGGCCGAGGCGATGATGCTGGGCGTCTCGGCCGGGCTCGACCCGCAGAAGCTCGTGCAGGTCATCTCGACCTCGAGCGGCAACTCGGCGACCTTCAAGGCCTTCTCCGAGCGCGCCCTGTCCGGCAAGTTCTCGCCGCCGTCCTTTGCCCTGAACCTCGCCCACAAGGACCTGCATCTCGCGATGGAGCTCGCCGACGAGCTCGATGTGCCGCTGCCCCTCGGTTCCGCCACCCACAATCTGCAACGCATGGCGCGCCGCATGGGCCTGGGCGGCAACGACAGCTCGGCGATCCTGCAGGTCTACGAGCAGGTGCTGAAGAAAACCGTCAAGCCATGACGACCCGGCGCGCGATCGTCACCTCGCTGGCGGGCTTCCTGCTCGCGGGCGACGGTCGCGCCCAGGCGGGCCCCTGGGCCAGCTTGCGCACGCCAGGGCATTTCGCCCTGATCCGTCATGCGCTGGCGCCCGGCACGTTCGATCCGCCGGATTTCCGGGTCGACGATTGCACCAGCCAGCGCAACCTCTCGGCTGAGGGTCGCTCGCAGGCCGTCCGCATCGGCGACCTGTTCCGGGCCAACGACATCGCTTCGGCCGACGTTCTCTCCAGCCAGTGGTGCCGTTGCCTCGAGACCGCGACCCTGATGAAGCTGGGTGACGTCAGCCCTCAGCCGTTGCTGAACTCCTTCGCCCAGGACCGCGACCGGGCGGTCCAGCAGACTGCGGCGTTGCGGCCCTGGATTGCCCAATTGGAGCTCACCAGGCCGACGGTGATGGTGACCCACCAGGTCGTCATCACGGCGTTAAGCGAGGCCTTCCCCGGCAGTGGCGAGATCGTCGTCATGCGCCGCGAACCGGACGGACGGCTCGCGATCGTGGGCCGGCTGCCCACCGCCTAGAGGCCGGTTTTCTGGCACACCTCGTTGTGCCACGCCGTGTTCCGGGGGCTGTGCCAAAAATCGTCATAATCCTCTTGATCCGGCGGCCGAATCCCGATCCGACGCGCTGTGCCACCGATGCCCGCCAGTCGGCATCATGAGTGTTCGGAAAAGCGCATCAGGGGAGCATCTCGCCCTCGCCCTTGAAGTGGAACGGCAGCCCCGCAAGTTCGGGCGCCACGTCCTTGATGTCGGCGAAGAATATGATGAAGTGCCGCGCGACCAGCCGCTGCAGCTCGGGATCGGGCTGGGTGTCGTTGTCCGACGTCGTCATCTCCATCCCGTCCCGGGTACGCACTCACAGCAGCGGATGCCGCGGCCCGCCGCGCATGCCCTCGAACCCGAGCAGGCCGAAGGCCACGGCTTCGCGCTTCCTGGCATGCCGCGCCAATGCATTCTCGCGGGCAAGATCGCAGAGCGCGAAGGCCAGTTTTCCCTTCGAACCGCCCGGCAGAGTGACCTCATATTCGCGCGTCGCCAGACGGCCGATGTCGTCGTTCATGCTTTCCCTCGGACCTGATCGAGAAGGGCGCCTGACCGCCCGCCCGTCATGACAGGCAGTGTCACACCCAAAGGCGTCACACCAAATTGAGACAAATGTTGTGACACAGGTTGAGCGCCCCCCCCGTGACATCGCGGAAATCCGACCCTGCATCCCCCTGACAATCATGGGGGCTGCAGCAGACCGTCAAGTCGCACTCGGATGCGTTGATCGCACCTCAGTCCACCCCACAGCCGGACGGATCGTCGGCGGGGGCAGCCTTTGCTTGCTACTCACGGCTCAGTGCTGGGCAAAGACCGCGGGACCTCCCCTCATCCTCCAGGGATCGTACCCGGCGGGCGCGCCGGGCGGGGCATGGCCGAACATCGTCTCGGTCTGCTTCCCGACCCGCCGCCCAGGACCCCCAGCGTGACGGGTCACGTGGAGCAAGTGCTGCGAGAGGGACGCATTCCGCCACGACAAGGAGCCGTCCCGGAAAGCAACCGGGCGGCTCGGCCTCTTCTAAACAGGCCTCATGCGACGATAGCGGATTCATAGGACGATTCCGGCCAAACCTGCAAATATCTTATTTCAATCCTGCCATGCTTGTTCCGCCGGACTGCTTGCAAAGCATGCACCCGATTTTGCCGTTCCCTTCCGCATCCCGCCTCTGCACTCTGCCGCCCATGACCAAGGAAACGACACTCGGGAACGACAACTGGGGCTGGCGGGCCCGGATCGGCATGTTCATCGTCGGCAGCGAGGCCGTGCCGGAAGCCGAATGGGCGGCGATGGCGCCTTCAGGCGTCTCGGTGCATGCCGCCCGCGTGTCGGCGGGG
>CAMARK010000003.1 GCA_945860205.1 Reyranella massiliensis 521
CGGGCCATCGCTGTCGAGCCGGAGTTGCTGATCCTCGACGAGCCGACGGCGGCGCTCGACGTCTCGGTACAGGTCGTGATCCTGCAACTCCTGCAACTCCTGCAACAGCTCAAGCGCGACCTCGGCATGAGCTATCTTTTCGTGAGCCACGATCTCAACGTCGTGCGGCTGCTCTGCGATCGCGTGCTGGTGATGTACCTCGGCAAGGTCGTGGAGCAAGGACCGGCGGCCGAGGTCTTCGCCGATCCCCGGCACCCCTATACCAAGGCGCTGATCTCGGCGATCCCGCAGGCCGAGCCTGAACAGCGCGCCAGCCGGCTCAGGCTCGATGGCGAACCGCGCAGCCCGATCGATCCCGATCCCCGGGTCTGCCGCTTCTACGGCCGCTGCCCCAAGGGCACGCCGCGCTGCGCCGAGGACATGCCGCTCTTGCATCCAGCCGGTGCGGCGCGGCAGGTTGCCTGTCACTTCGCTTGAGGGAGGAAAAGACGTGGCCGATGAGAAGCCTGATGTTGCGCGTCTGGTCGATGAGGCGGCGAAAGCCCTTGGGCTGCCGATTGCGCCCGAGTACCGCGCCAACGTGATCCTGAATTACGAGCGCTCCCTGATGATCGCCCGGCCGCTGCTCGAGGTCGACCTCGACGACGATCTGATGTCTGGCCCCGTGTTCCGGCCATGAGCGATCCCCTCTCGAAGTCCGCAACCGCGACCGAGATCGCGCACGCCATTGCCGGCGGCAAGGTCAAGGCCGCCGCCGTGATCGACGCCACCCTGCAGCGCATCGCGGCATCGGAGCCCACGATCAACGCCTTCACCGACATCGTGGCCGAGCGGGCCATCAGGCGTGCCGCCGAGATCGATGCCGGCAAGCATCGTGGACCGCTGATGGGCGTGCCGTTCGCGGTAAAGAACCTGTTCGATATCGAAGGCCTGCCGACGCGGGCCGGCTCCAAGATCAATGTCGATGGGCCCAAGGCTGTCCGCGACGGCGCCCTGGTGCGCAGGCTCGAGGACGCTGGCGCGATCCTGGTCGGCGGCCTCAACATGGGTGAGTACGCCTACGACTTCACCGGCGAGAATTCGCATTACGGCCCGTCGCGCAATCCGCGCGACACGACACGCATGTCCGGCGGCTCCTCGGGTGGCTCCGGGGCCGCGGTCGCGGCGGGTGAAGTGCCGCTGGCGCTGGGCTCCGATACCAACGGCTCGATCCGCGTGCCGTCCTCGCTGTGCGGCCTGTTTGGCCTCAAGCCGACCTATGGCCGCTTGAGCCGCGCCGGCTCTTTCCCCTTCGTCGATTCCTTCGATCATCTCGGGCCGATCGCGCGCTCGACCGAGGATCTCGCGCTGTCGTTCGACGCGATGCAGGGCTGGGATCCCGACGATCCCGTCTGTACCGATCGTCCCGCCGAGCCCACTTTGCCGCGCCTGGGCGAGGGCATCGATGGGCTGCGCGTCGCCATTGCCGGTGACTACTTCACCCGGGGCGGCGAGCCCGAGGCTTTCGAGGCCGTGGCGACGGTGGCGAAGGCGCTGGGAGCGACCAGGACTGTCGTGTTGCCCGAAGCCGCGGCGGCGCGGGCGGCGGCCTATGTCATCACCGCCATCGAGGGCGGGCAGGTGCACCTGCCGCGGCTCAGGACCCGACCGCAGGATTTCGACCCCGACACGCGCGAGCGCTTCATGGCCGGCGTGCTGCTGCCGGGCGCCTGGTACGTGAAGGCGCAACGCTTTCGCCGGCACTACCGCGCCAACGTGCTGAAGGTCTTCGAAGAGGCCGACATCGTGCTGGCGCCGGCCACGCCCTGCACGGCGCCAAACCTCGGCCAGGTCATGATGAAGCTGGGCGGTGTCGACCTGCCGGTGCGCGCCAACCTCGGCCTCTTCACCCAGCCGATCTCGTTCATCGGCCTGCCCGTCGTGGTGGCGCCGCTGCAACGGCCCGGCGGCCTGCCGATCGGCGTGCAGATCATTGCCAAACCCTACAACGAACAGGCCGCGCTGCGCGTGGCCGCCTTCCTGGAGAAGCAAGGCGTCGCCGCTGCGCCGCCGGCATAAGGAGCAAAAAATGGAAATCAACATTCCCGAGGTCGTGGGCGAAGTGACCGCCGCCTTCAACCGCTACGAGACGGCGCTCAACACCAACGACGTGGTGACGCTCGACTCGCTCTTCTGGAAGAGCCCGCACACGCTGCGCTACGGCATCGGTGAGCAGCTCTACGGCCACGACCAGATCGCCGCCTTCCGCGCCGGCCGAGACCCGGGCTTCGTGGTCAATCGCGACCTGCTGAAGCTCTGGATCATCACCTACGGCCGCGACTTCGGCACCGCCAACTGCGAATTCAAGCGGCACGGCGGCAACAAGACCGGCCGCCAGAGTCATACCTGGATGCGGACTCCCGAGGGTTGGCGCATCGTGGCCGCGCACGTCTCGCTTCTGGGCGAAGTGACGCCCATGAAGACGCCTTAGACCGCAGCGTCGCCGTCTCCTCAGGCTGAGGTCTATGCTGTAGTCTCCCCCACGTCGGAGGGGACCCCAATGAAATTGCTTCTCACGCATGTGCCGCTGTCGCGGAAGAATTACTATGGCGCGCGGGCGCTTGGCCGATTGCAGGAGCTGGTCGACGTCACGCTGCATGAGGGCGACGCGCCGCTCGATCCCAAAGGAGTGATCGCGGCGGCGCGCGACGTCGATTTCATCATCGCCGACCGCTCCACTGCCGTGCCGGGCGAGATCTTCGCCGCATTGCCCAAGCTGAGAGTGGTGATGCGAAGTGCCGTCGACATCCGCAACATCGATGTCGCTGCGGCCTCGGCGGCGGGCGTGCTGGTGACGCATGCCGAGCCCGGCTTCGTGACGTCGGTCGTCGAACTGGCCCTGGGCTTCCTTGTCGATCTCTCTCGCGGCGTCTCGCGTGCCACGGCCGACTATCAAGCCGGTCGCAAGCCCGAGATTCGTGTCGGGCGGCAGCTTGCCGGCAGCACGGTCGGCATCATCGGCTACGGCCGCATTTCTCGCGATCTTGCGCCGCTGCTCGCCACCCTGGGCATGACGGTGCTGGTGTCGGATCCCTATGCCCAGATCGACGACCGGCGCTTCATCAAGCTGCCGATGGACGATCTGCTGGCGCGCGCCGACTACGTGGTTTGCCTGGCCATCGCCAACGAGGAAACCGAGAATCTCCTGGATGCGGCGGCCTTTGCCCGCATGAAGCCCGACGCCTTTTTCATCAACATGTCGCGCGGCAACCTTGTCGACGAGGCGGCGTTGACGAAGGCGCTCGGGGAAGGCCGCATTGCCGGCGCTGCCATGGATGTCGGCCGCGCGCCGGACCAGATGCCGTCGCCCGAGCTTGCCCGCCTGGCCAACGTGATCGCCACGCCGCATGTCGGCGGCCTGACGCCGCCCGCCAGCGAAAGCCAAGCGATGGACACGGTGCGCCAGGTCGAGGCGCTGGTGAAAGGCGAGGTTCCCCCAGGTCCGGCCAATCTCGATCGCTGGACGCGTCGATCTTAGGAGGACAAGGGGGATAAGCGTTCGAAACCTTCGCGCAGGGGCCACGTTACTTGTGGACCCTGACGAAAGGAGGCGAACGATGGACAATTCCTTGGAGACTTCCCCCAGTCTGGCCGCCGTTCGCGTGCCCGACGACGAGGTCGACCTGTACAATGTCTCCGAAGGCGGCTGGTACGCCGTCGATGACGAGGACAAGGCGGTCCTCGGCCCGTTCGAGAGCCTGGGCGAATGCGACCGGGCGATCCACGACCGCGTTGCCCTCGTGAAGCCGTCGGCTTCGATCGGTACCCGGGCGCATCTTTCATAGGTGATCGCACGGTTGAAAAGCCGTGCAGGTTGGCCTACTTGCCTGGCATGCGTTCACCCAAGGAGATGATGGCCGTCCACGTTCCGACCGCGGATCTGGGCGACTACAATCTCACCCAGACCGGTTGGTATGCGCTGGATGACGGTGATCACGTCATCCTGGGCCCGTTCGAGAGTCTCGCTCTGTGCGAGCGGGCGATCCAGGACCGTCTGCAGGAGCAGAAGGGCTGAGCCTGCGCCCTTGACAGGGTCCTATAGGATTGATATCCTATTGTCCTGTTTTATGCATCGTTTGATCGACCCGACCTGCGCTACGCGCGACGGAAAAGACGTCGAAAAAATGTCTCACTATCCTTCCCATTCCCACGCAGAATTCATCGCTAGAATCAACGACTTGGGGTCGAATTGGCCGCGCAAGATAGGAAGGGTTCGGAGCCTCTAGTTTCCGGGGCCGCGCTCCATCGAGAAGGGCTGCCAGCGTTGCAGCTTGGACTTCTCCAGCACCATCGGATTGACGCAGGCGCGCGGCCACTTGCCGCCCAGGACCAGCGCCATCTCAGCACCAACGCGCCGCTTGCGCGCGATGTCGAAGCGGCTCGACGCGGAGGCCACGTGCGCGGTCAGGATGACGTTGTCCATGCCGAGCAGCGGGTTGTTGTGGCCGACCGGCTCGGTCTCGAGCACGTCGAGGCCGGCGCCGGCGATCCAGCCTTCCTGCAGCGCCTTGATCATCGCCGCCTCATCGACGGTGGAGCCGCGGCCGGTGTTCACGAACAGCGCCGTCTTCTTCATCTTCCTGAAGTGCGCCTCCTTCATCAGGTGATGCGCGTCCTTGGTGCCGGGCGCGTGCATCGAGATGATGTCGGAGCGCTGCAGCAGTTCGTCGTAGCCGACCGGCTGCACGCCGTAGTCGGACATCACCAGCTCCTCGATGTAGGGATCGTAGGCCAGCATCTGGAAACCAAAGGGCGCGGCGCGCTTTGCGACGGCGCGGGCGACATGGCCGAACGAGATGAAGCCCAAGGTCATGCCCATCAGGCGGGGAAACTGGTAGAGCATCGGCCGCGCCTTTGCCCACTCGCCTTTGCGCACCAGCTGGTCCTGCACCACGAGGCGCCGCCAGCTCGCCAGGATCAGGGTCATGGCATGGTCGGCCACTTCCTCGATGAAGGTATCGGGGCAGTTGGTCACGGGAATGCCGAGGGCGGTGGCGGCCTCGACATCGACCGAATCGACGCCGACGCTGGCCAGCGACACGACCTTCAGCTTCTTGGCAGCGCCAATCACCTTGGCGGTGATGCGCGGCCGGCCCTTGCCGTAGATCGCATCGGCATCGACGGCGGCGGCCGCGAGTTCATCCTCGCCGCCCTTGACCTCGACGATCTCCGCGCCGATGGCGGCCAGCGCCTCCATCTCCAGGGAATGGTCGGCGCCCGGCACGCCGGTGCCAGGGCCTGCGGTCGTCACGATCTTGAAACGTGCCACGTGTTGTCTCCTCCACTCGTTTGACGGCACTCTAGCGCAAATCGGCGCCTCTCCAACCACGGTGAAACCAGCATGTCCGCGGCCAAGAACGTTTTGTTGATCGTCGTCGACCAGTGGCGAGGCCTGATGCTGCCCAAGCTCGGGGCGGACTACCTGAAGCTGCCGAACATCGACCGGCTTTGTGCAGAGGGCGTGACGTTCCGCAACCACTTCACCCAGGCCGTGCCCTGCGGGCCGGCGCGGGCGAGCCTGCTCACCGGGCAATATCTGATGAACCACCGCGCAGTGCAGAACACGATCCCGCTGGCCGGGCGCTTCACCAATCTCGGCCACGAGTTGCGCCGCGGCGGCTACGATCCGGCGCTGGTCGGTTACACCACGACCACGCCCGACCCGCGCACGACGGACGCCAACGACCCGCGCTTTCTCGTCCTGGGCGACATCATGGACGGCTTTCGTCCGGTCGGTGCTTTCGAACCCTACAAGGATGCCTACTTCGGCTGGGTGGCGAGCCGCGGCTTCAAGCTGCCCGACAACCGCGAGGACATCTGGCTGCCGCAGCCGGATTCAAAGGGGGCCCAATCGGCCGGCGGCGCGACGGCGCAGCCTTCGGTGATCCCCAAGGAGCTCTCGGACACGGCCTGGTTCACCGAGCGCGGGCTCGCCTACCTGCAGGGCCGCGGCGACAAGCCGTGGTTCCTGCATCTCGGCTACTACCGGCCGCACCCGCCCTTCATCGCGTCCGCGCCTTACCATGCGATGTACCGGCCCGAGGACATGCCCAAGCCGGTGCGGGCGGCGAGCGCCGCCGAGGAGGCGAAGCAGAACGCGCTGCTCGCCTACTATGTGAACAACAGCAAGCAGTCGAGCTTCTTCCAGGATGGCCAGGGGCTGGGCTCCGCGATGAGCGAGGCCGAGGTCGCGCAGTTGCGCGCCACCTACTGCGGCCTGATGACCGAGATCGACGACCAGCTCGGCCGGGTGTTCGACCATCTCAAGGCCACCGGCCAGTGGGACGACACGTTGATCATCTTCACCTGCGATCACGGCGAGCAGCTGGGCGACCATCACCTGCTGGGCAAGATCGGCTACTTCGACGAGTCCTACCGGATCCCCATGATCGTCCGCGACCCGCGCGCCGAGGCGAACACGACACGCGGCACGGTCGTCGAGCGCTTCACCGAGACGATCGACACCATGCCGACCATCCTCGAATGGCTCGGCCTCGACGTGCCGCGCCAGTGCGACGGCCGCTCGCTGCTGCCCTTCTGCGAAGGCTCAGGCCCCGCCGACTGGCGGACCGAGGTCCATTACGAGTTCGACTTCCGCGACCTGCACTACAGCAAGCCCGAATCGGCGCTGGGCGTGGCGATGGACAAATGCGCGCTGGCCGTCGTGCAGGACGAGAGCTTCAAGTACGTGCACTTCGCCGCCCTGCCGCCGCTCTTCTTCGACCTCAAGAAGGATCCGGATCAGTTCGTGAACCGCGCCGGCGATCCCGCCTACGCCGCGCGCATGGGCGAGTATGCGGCGAAGATGCTGACCTGGCGGCTGGGCTTCGCGGAGCGCACGCTCACCGGCTATCGCGCCACGCCCGACGGGCTGGAGGTGCGGGCAGCCTAGTCGCGGAACTACACGACGAGTGGCACGCTGGCGATGACGATCGCGAGTTGGGCCGCGTTGATCAGCATGCCCTTCAAATGCAGCAGGCGAAGCTGCCTGATCGCTCCGGCGACGCCGGCGTCCCTGGCCTGCAGTTCCGCATCCATGTGTTGCAGAAGCCAGTGGCGGGCCGTGAGCGCAAAGGCCGCGATGGAGATCGCGCCGGCCGAGAACACCGGGCGTCCCGACACGGCAAACAGCACCATCGCGATGATCCCGGCGATGCCGCTTGCCAGGAAGTATCCATTGAATATGCCGCGCAGCAGCTGAGTGACTTCCGGGACCTTCAATCCAACCAGCAGAAAGGTGGGCGAAGCCAGGAAGAAACACACCATGGGGAGGAGCAGGATTACGGTGGCGTAGAGGGCAACGGCATCGTTCGGCATGGACATTACCTCGTCGGCGCGGCGAGTATCCGCCGCTCCCCGGGGTGGCTCCATTGCACCTTAGTCGAGGCGAAAATTGTCGGCTAGACTGACCGAACCATGACCCACGACCTCTACCGCCGGCCCGCATCGGGCCAGCATCCACCCCACCGCGCCGACGCCTACAAGTCGACGGTCGGCCGCTCGCCGCGCCTGCCGGCGATCGTGTTGCCGCAGACCCTGTCGGAGATCACCGGCCCACTGTTGGTCGAGGAGCGGCTCGGCGCGCAGGAGAACGACCTCACGCGCCAGCGCATGGGCCCGCCGCTCGGCGAGCGCATCATCGTCCATGGTCGTGTGCTCGACGAGGATGGCAAGGCCGTGCCCAATGCATTGGTCGAGATCTGGCAGTGCAATGCCGCCGGCCGTTATCACCATCCCGGCGACCAGCACGATGCGCCGCTCGACCCCAACTTCTACGGCGGCGGCCGGGCACGCGCCGATGCCGACGGCAGCTACAAGTTCATCACCGTGAAGCCCGGCGCCTATCCGTGGGGCAACCACAAGAACGCCTGGCGGCCGGCGCACATCCACTTCTCGCTCTTCGGCCCGGCCTTCGTCACGCGCCTGATCACCCAGATGTATTTCCCCAACGACCCGGTGCTGGCCTACGACCCGATCTACAATTCAGTTCCCGAGGGCGCGCGACAGCGCCTGCAGGCGGCCTTCGACATGGAGGCCACGCAGCCGGAATGGGCGCTGGCCTACAAGTTCGACATCGTGCTGCGCGGCCGCAACGCGACACCGATGGATGATAAACATGGCTGATGGCCTGACACCCTCGCAGACGATCGGCCCGTTCTATTGGGGCACCGTGGTCAGCGCCTATCGCGCCGATCTCGCGCCGCTGGGCGTGGCGGGCGAGCGCATCGAGGTCGTGCTCAGCTTGCACGACGTCGACGGCAAGGTGATTCCCGACGGGCTGCTCGAGATCTGGCAGGCCAACAGTCACGGCCGCTACAAGCATCCCGAGGACCGCCGCAACCTGCCGCTCGACGCGGGCTTCGACGGCTTCGGCCGCGCCTCGACCGACGCTAGGGGCGTCGCGCGCTTCGGCACCGTCCGGCCCGGCCGCGTGCCGTGGCCGCATGGTGGAGCGCAGAGGGGCGGCCTGCAGGCGCCGCACCTCAACATCTCCGTCTTCGCGCGCGGCGTCCTCAACCGGCTGGCGACCCGGCTCTATTTCGACGGCGATCCGGCACTGGCCGAAGATCCGGTGCTGAAACTGGTCGAGCCTGCGCGGCGCGGCACGTTGCTGGCCAAGCGCGAAAAGCAGGGCGTATGGCGCCTGCCGATCCATATCGGCGGTGCCCAGGAGACCGTCTTCTTCGACAGCTGATCGCGCTGTCAGATGTAGCTGACCTTCACGATCTCGATCTCTTCCTCGCCGGCTGGCGTGCGCAGCCTGACGACGTCGCCCTCTTGTGCGCGCAACAGGGCGCGGGCGATGGGCGAGATCCAGCTCACATGGCCCTTGGCGAGATCGACCTCGTCGACGCCGACGATCTTGACCGTGCGCTCCTTGTCCTCGGCATTGGCCGTAGTCACGGTGGCACCGAAGAAGACCTGGTCGGTCTTGGCTCTCCTCGCCGGATCGACCACCTCGGCATTGGCCAGCCGCTTGCTGAGGTATCGGACGCGGCGGTCGATCTCGCGCAGGCGCTTCTTGCCGTAGATATAGTCACCGTTCTCCGAGCGGTCGCCGTTGCCCGCCGCCCAGGTCACGACCTTCACCACCTCGGGCCGCTCCTTGCGCATGAGCGAGTTCAGCTCGTCCCGCATCCGGGCGAAGCCCTCGGGGGTCATGTAGTTCTTGGCGGTCGCCGGCAATCCACCCATGTCCTCAGGGAGGTCGTCCTCGTCGTCGCCGTCGCTTTCCTTGGTGAAGGCCTTGCTCATTTCGATCCTTAATCTATCAAGCTGGGGCCGATGACAACCAGCCAGCCCCGTATGCAACGTTCCTCCGGCGAAAGCCGCCTGGCGTTTGCCGTGCGCGATGGCCAGACGCGGCTGGCCGATCTCTATCAACGCGATCCCTGCCGGGTTTTGTTTCCCGATCCCGAGCCGGGCGAACCGCCGCAGGCCGTGCTGGTGACGACCTCCGGCGGCGTGGCCGGCGGCGATCGTCTCCGCATGGAGGTCGCGGCCGGTCCGGGCGCCCATGCCGTAGTGGCGACGCAGGCGGCGGAAAAGATCTATCGCGCCGCGCCCGGCAGCGATCCTTGCCGGATCGACGTGGCGATCAACGTCGGGGCGGACGCCGTTCTCGACTGGCTGCCGCAGGAGACCATCGTCTTCCAGGGTGCACGTCTGGTGCGCCGCACCGTGGCCGAGGTGGCGCCGGGGGCGGCGCTGCTCGGCTGCGAGATGGTGGTCCTGGGGCGCGGCGCGTCGGGCGAGCGCTTCGCTTCGGGCCTGCTGCTCGACTCCTGGTCGGTCCGCCGTGCCGGCCGGCTCGCCTGGACCGACACGCTGCGCGTCGAGGGCGAGACGCCCGAGGGGGCGGGCTTCGGATCGGCCAATGCGCTCGCCACGATCATCGGCGTCTGGGACGATCCGCAGGCTTTTTTCGAGAAGGCCCGTCCGCTCCTCGAGGTCGAGGGCAAGATTCGGGCGGGCGTCACGGTCGTGAACGGCGTGATGGTGGCGCGGCTGCTGGGCGAGGCGACACAGGTGCGCGAAGCCGGCATCCGCTTTCTGAGCGGCCTGCGCGGTCAAAAGATGCCGCGCGTTTGGCATGTTTGATGCAGCTCTCGGCGGGCTATAGTCGAAGCTGAGAGCAGGGGAACTCGGCCAATGAATCTGACGCCTCGGGAAAAGGACAAGCTGCTGGTCGCCATGGCCGCCGTCGTGGCGCGCCGGCGTCTCGAGCGCGGCGTGAAGCTCAACCATCCCGAGGCCGTGGCTCTGATTTCGGACTTCGTCGTCGAGGGCGCGCGCGACGGCCGCTCGGTCGCCGACCTGATGCACGAGGGCGCCAGCGTGATTCGCCGCGAACAGGTGATGGAGGGCGTGGCCGAGATGATCCACGACATCCAGGTCGAGGCGACCTTTCCCGACGGCACCAAGCTCGTCACCGTCCACGATCCGATCCGTTGAGGAGCACGGGCCATGAAGCCGGGTGAAATCCTCACCGCTCCGGGCGAGCTGGAGCTGAACAAAGGCCGCAATCCGATCACCGTCGAGGTCGCCAACACCGGCGACCGCCCGATCCAGGTCGGCAGCCACTATCATTTCTTCGAGACCAACGATGCGCTGAAGTTCGACCGCAAGCGTACGAAGGGCATGCGGCTCGACATCGCCGCCGGCACCGCCGTGCGCTTCGAGCCCGGCCAGTCGCGCACGGTGCGGCTCACGCCCTATCTCGGCGGGCGCGAGAGCCACGGCTTCCAGGCCAAGGTCTCGGGCAAGCTCGGACCGATCGCCAAGGCCGGTCCGTCCAACGAAGGCCCGACACGCATCTCGCGCTCGGCCTATGCCGGCATGTTCGGCCCGACCACGGGCGACCGCGTGCGGCTTGCCGACACCGATCTCTTTGTCGAAGTCGAGAAGGACCACACGACCTACGGCGAGGAGGTGAAGTTCGGCGGCGGTAAGGTGATCCGCGACGGCATGGGCCAGAGCCAGCGCACGCGCTCCCAGGGCGCCGTCGACACCGTCATCACCAATGCGCTGATCCTCGATCACTGGGGCATCGTGAAGGCTGACATCGGCCTCAAGGGCGGGCTGATCGTCGCCATCGGCAAAGCCGGCAATCCCGATGTCCAGCCCGGCGTCGACATCATCATCGGCCCCGGCACCGAGGCGATCGCGGCTGAGGGCAAGATCATCACGGCGGGCGGCATCGACTGCCACATCCACTTCATCGCCCCGCAGCAGATCGACGATGCGCTCTACAGCGGCGTCACCACCATGATGGGCGGCGGCACCGGCCCGGCCCATGGAACGCTCGCAACGACCGTGACGCCCGGCCCCTGGCACATGGGCCGCATGCTGCAGGCGGCCGAAGGTCTGCCGATGAACCTCGGCTTCTTCGGCAAGGGCAACACCAGTAAGCCGGCCGGCCTTAAAGAGCAGATCGAGGGCGGTGCCTGCGGGCTGAAACTGCACGAGGACTGGGGCACGACGCCGGCCGCCATCGACAACTGCCTCACGGTGGCCGACCGCTTCGATGTTCAGGTGGCCATCCACACCGACACGCTGAACGAGTCGGGTTTCGTCGAGACGACGCGAGCGGCCTTCAAGGGCCGCGCCATCGCCACCTTCCATACCGAAGGCGCGGGCGGTGGCCATGCGCCCGACATCATCCGGCTCTGCGGCGAGAAGAACGTGCTGCCGAGTTCGACCAATCCCACCATGCCCTACACGGTGAATACCGTGGACGAGCATCTCGACATGCTGATGGTCTGCCATCACCTCGACGCGCGCATCCCCGAGGACGTGGCCTTCGCCGAAAGCCGCATCCGCCGCGAGACCATCGCCGCCGAAGACATCCTCCACGATCTCGGGGCTTTCTCGATGATGTCGTCCGACAGCCAGGCGATGGGCCGGGTCGGCGAAGTCGTGATCCGCACCTGGCAGACCGCCGACAAGATGAAGAAGCAGCGCGGGCGGCTGAAGGAAGAGTCCGGCGACAACGACAACGTCCGCGTAAAACGCTACGTCGCCAAGTACACGATCAACCCCGCCATCACCCACGGCATCGCCAGGCACGTGGGCTCGGTCGAAGTCGGCAAGCGCGCGGACCTGGTGATGTGGTCGCCGGCGTTTTTCGGCGCCAAGCCCGACATGGTGCTGATCGGCGGCTCGATCGTGGCGGCGCCGATGGGCGATCCCAATGCCTCGATCCCGACGCCGCAGCCGGTCCATTACCGGCCGATGTTCGGCGCCTTTGGCCGGAGCCTGGTGATGAGCCCAGCCTTGTTCGTGTCGCAGGCCGCAATCGCCAAGGGCGTGGCCAAGAAATGGGGTATCACGCGCCCGCTGCTGCCCGTGAAGGGCACGCGCAAGATCGGCAAGAAGGACATGGTGCACAATTCGCTTTGTCCCAAGATCGAGGTCGATCCCGAGACCTACGAAGTGCGGGCCGACGGCGAGCTGCTGACCTGCGAACCCGCGACGGTACTGCCCATGGCCCAACGGTATTTCCTGTTCTGACATGAAACGCGCTCTCGACGTCGTCCGCGCCGGCCATTGGCCGATGCAGGATCGCACCGACACCGTCACTTTGCTGTTCGACGACCGCTATCGCCGCCGCCTGCGCATGCTGGGCGACGGCGGGCTCGACTTCCTGCTCGATCTCGCTGAGCCCGTGGTGCTGCGCGGTGGCGACGGGCTCCGGCTGGAAGAGGGCGGCTTCGTCGAGGTGAAGGCGGCGGACGAAAATCTGATCGAGATCCGTGGCCGCGATGCGGCGGCCTTCGCGCGGCTTACGTGGCATCTCGGCAACCGCCACCTGCCGACGCAGATCGATGCCGACCGCATCCTGATCCGCGACGATCATGTGATCGTCGACATGCTGAAGGGGCTGGGCGCCGAGGTCCGCGCCGTGCGCGAGCCGTTCGATCCCGAAGGCGGCGCCTACGGCCAGCACAATCATGACCTCGGCCATCCGCATGGCCATGTCCACGATAAGCGCCATGGCTGAGGCCGGTCCTGATCCGCTCTACCGGCTGCTCGCCTGGCTGTCACCGGCCTATCCGGTCGGCGCCTTCAGCTATAGTCATGGCGTCGAGACGGCGGTGGAAGAAGGGTTCATCAAGGATCGCGCCTCGCTGGTCGCCTGGCTGGAAAGCGTGCTGGAGCGCGGCACCGGCCTGGTCGACGGGGCGCTGTTTGCCGCGGCGTGGCGCGCCGTCGACGGCGCCGATTGGCCGGCCTTCGACGCGATCGCGGAGCGCGCGGCGGCGTGGCGGGGCACTTCCGAGATGGCGCTGGAGTCGCGCCAGCAGGGCGGTTCGTTCCTGTCCATCACGCGCGCGGCCTGGCCGCATCCCGATCTCGACACTGGCCACGAGCGGACAGGCGGAGAACTCGCGTTGCCGGTGGCCGTGGCGCTGGCGGCCGCGGCGCACGGCATTGCGCTCGAGTCCGCGCTCGCGGGTTACCTGCATGGCTTTGCCGCCAACCTGATCTCGGCGGCGGTGCGGATCGTGCCGCTGGGGCAAACCGACGGCCAACGCGCGTTGGCGGCGCTGGAGCCTGCCGTGCGGCGAACCGCCGAAGCGGCGTTGGCCGCGGCGTCGCTCGACGAGGTCGGCACGGCGACGCCGTTGCTCGACTGGTGCTCGCTGCGCCACGAAACGCAATACACGCGGCTGTTCCGCTCATGAACACCGTGCTGGCCCTCTTGTTGTTCCTGGGCGTCGGTGCCATCGCCGTCGTCCACGCCTTGTGGGGCCTCGGCAGCACCTGGCCCGAAGCCAACCAGGAGGCGTTGGCGAGGGGCGTCGTGGGCGATGGCCGCAAGCGCATGCCGCCACCGTGGCAGTGCTTCGCCGTCGCGGTCCTGCTGGCGCTGGTGGCGCTGTGGCCCTGGTACGTGCTGGGACGGAGTTCGGAGTCGGCCGTGCTGACCGGCACTTTCGCCATTGCCGGCGCTTTCGTCGCCCGCGGCTGGGCAGGTTATAGCCCGCGCTGGCGAAGCCACTTCTATGACGAGCCGTTTGCCAGGCGCGACAAGCGGTACTATTCGCCCTACAGCCTGTTGCTCGGCGTGAGCTATCTCGCGCTGCTGGCCGGAGAAATGGAACAATGAGTGCGCGTGGTCCCCTGAGAGTGGGCGTCGGCGGTCCGGTCGGGTCGGGCAAGACGGCGCTGGTCGAGCGCCTGTGCAAGAGGATGCGCGACACCTACGATATCGCCGTCGTCACCAACGACATCTACACCAAGGAAGACGCCGAGTTCCTGACGCGCGCCGGGGCACTGGCACCGGACCGGATCGTCGGCGTCGAGACCGGCGGCTGTCCGCACACGGCGATCCGCGAGGACGCCTCGATCAACCTCGCGGCCGTCTCGGACATCGTGCGCAAGTGGCCGAACCTCGAGATTGTCTTCGTCGAATCGGGCGGCGACAATCTCGCCGCCACCTTCTCGCCCGAGCTGGCCGATCTCACCATCTACGTGATCGACGTCGCGGCCGGCGAGAAGATCCCGCGCAAGGGCGGGCCCGGGATCACGCGGTCGGACCTGCTGGTGATCAACAAGATCGACCTGGCGCCGCTGGTCGGCGCCAATCTCGATGTGATGGACCGCGACGCGCGCAAGATGCGCGGCGCCAGGCCCTTCATCTTTTCAAACCTGAAAGAGAACAACGGCGTGGCCGAGGTTGCCGCCTTCATCGTGCGCCAGGGTGGCCTGCCGGCGCGTTGATGTGAAAGAATGGAACAAAGAGGAGTAATCGATGATCCGGACGATCTGCCTGACGGCGCTGTTGCTTACCCTTGGCGGGCCTGCCTCCGCCCATCCCGAGCACGAGGCGTCGGGCTTCCTCCATCCCTTCACCGGGATCGATCATCTGCTGGCCATGGTCGCCGTCGGGATCTGGGCGGCTTTTCTGGCGGTGCGGAAGCGCGCGACGGCGCTGCTCGTGCCGGCCACCTTCCTCGCCATGATGGCCGTGGGAGCAGCTGCTGTATTTGCAGGCATAAAATTGCCTCTGGTGGAGGCAATCATTCTGGGTTCGGTTTTCGTCTTCGGCGGTCTCAGCTTGAATGAGGTGCGCCTGCCGGCAGCGGCGGCCATGTCGGTGGCCGGCCTGTTCGCCTTCTTCCATGGCTATGCCCACGCCCTCGAAGCGCCCGAAGCCGGCGCCGGGGCCTACATTTGGGGGTTCCTGGCCGCGACCACCCTCTTGCAAGCAGTCGGGCTGGGCCTCGGCTGGGCGGCGCTCCGCGTCCTCGGCGATCTGGGATTGCGCGCCCTGGGCGGCGCCGTTCTCGCCGGCGGCGCCTTCGTCCTGATCGCGCAGTAGAAGTTTTCCCGGGACCGCCGGCGAGTTTGGCACGGCTTTCGCTCTCTATGTTCACGGGCGGGGATCCGTCGCGAAAACAAGGAGAGCGGGATGAATTTGGGTTCGATGATGCGGACGGGTCTCGTTGCCGCCGGCCTCCTGGCCGGCGCAACGGGTAGCGCGTTCGCCCAAGGGGCACCGATCAAGGTCGGTATTCTGCATTCGCTGTCGGGCACGATGGCGATCAGCGAGACGACCCTCAAGGATGTCATGCTGATGCTGATCGAGGAGCAGAACAAGAAGGGCGGCGTTCTGGGCCGCAAGCTCGAAGCCGTCGTCGTCGATCCGGCGTCGAACTGGCCGCTGTTCGCCGAGAAGGCGCGCGAGCTGCTGCAGAAGGACAAGGTCGCCGCGGTGTTCGGCTGCTGGACCTCGGTCAGCCGCAAGTCGGTTCTGCCGGTGTTCGAGGAGCTGAACGGCATCCTCTTCTACCCGGTGCAGTACGAAGGCGAAGAGAGCTCGCGCAACGTGTTCTACACCGGCGCCGCTCCGAACCAGCAGGCGATCCCGGCCGTGGATTACCTGATGGCCAACGAGAAGGTGCAGCGTTGGGTTCTGGCCGGCACGGATTACGTCTATCCGCGCACGACCAACAAGATCCTCGAGGCCTATCTCAAGCTGAAGGGCGTCAAGCAGGAAGACATCCTGATCAACTACACACCATTCGGTCATTCCGACTGGCAGTCGATCGTCGCCGACATCAAGAAGTTCGGCTCGGCCGGCAAGAAGACCGCCGTCGTGTCGACCATCAACGGCGACGCCAACGTTCCGTTCTACAAGGAACTCGGCAACCAGGGCATCAAGGCCAAGGACATCCCGGTCGTGGCCTTCTCGGTCGGCGAAGAAGAACTCGCCGGCATCGACACCAAGCCGCTGATCGGCCATCTCGCCGCCTGGAACTACTTCCAATCGGTGAAGAACCCGACCAACGAGGCCTTCATCAAGACCTGGCAGACCTTCACCAAGAATCCGAAGCGGGTGACGAACGATCCCATGGAAGCCCACGTGATCGGCTTCGCCATGTGGATCGAGGCGGTGAAGAAGGCCGGCACGACCGATCCCGACGCCGTCATCGACGCCATGATCGGCATTGCGGTGCCGAACCTGACGGGTGGCCTGTCGGCGATGATGCCGAACCATCACATCACCAAGCCGGTGCTGATCGGCGAGATCCAGGGCAACGGTCAGTTCGACGTCGTGTCGGCGACCCCTCTGGTCATTGGCGACGAGTGGTCGGACTACCTGCCCGACTCCAAGGACCTGATCGCCGATTGGCGCAAGCCCATGAACTGCGGCAACTTCAATGTTGTCACGGGCAAGTGCGGCGGCAAGGGCAAGTAGGACCCGAAGCCTAGAAACAACCCACTCACAGGGCGGGGCGACTTTCGAGTCGCCCCGTTCCCATCTCCGGGCTAACTCTAGACCATGCTTTTTCTGAGTCCGCTTGCGAGGCTGCTGCCGGCGCTGGCCTCGATGCTGGCCTCGGCACTGATCGCCGCCACGGCCTTTGCTGCCGATCTTCCGGCGCTCGTGGGCAGTCTCACCGTGGGCAGCTTCGGCGACCGCGAGACCGCGATCGGCGCGCTCGCCGCCTCCGGCGAACAGCGCGCCGCGCCGATCCTCGAGGCCCTGGCCGCCGGCCAGCTCTATGTCCGCAAGGCCGATAATCTCGTGCTCATCGGCAAGCGCGACGGCAATCAGCTCGAGCTCAGCGAGGCGATCTCCGGCAAGGCCGCCGGCACCGGCTCCGAAGCCGATCTCGACCGCGTCAGGGTCAACAACCGGTTGCGCGGCATCATCGAGGCCGCCATCGGCTCGCTCACCTTGATGAGCCCCGATGCCCGCGTGCGCCGAGGTGCGGCCGAGGCCCTCTTCAAGCGCCGCGATGCCTCGTCGCTGGCCGCCCTCGATCTTGCGCTCGCCGCCGAGAAAGATCCGCGTATCAAGCGTTCCATGAGCGAGGCGCGGGCCGCCAGCGTGCTGGCCTCCGATGCGCCGGCGGCGCAGAAGCTCGAGGCCATCGCGCTGGTGCGCGAGCGTGCCGACCGCGATTCGCTGGGCGTCCTGCAGGCCACGGCCTCGCAGGCGACCGACCCCGAGGTCAAGGCCGCCGCCACCGCCGGCGCGGACGCCGTCCGCCAGTCGCTCGCTGCCTGGGAGGTGGCCCAGAACGTCTGGTACGGCATCTCGCTGGGCTCGGTGCTGCTGCTGGCCGCGATCGGCCTCGCCATCACCTTCGGCACCATGGGCGTCATCAACATGGCGCATGGCGAGATGGTGATGCTGGGGGCCTATACGACCTTCGTGGTGCAGGAGGTGATCCGCACCTCGGCGCCGCATCTGTTCGATGCGTCGCTGCTGATTGCGCTGCCGCTCGCCTTCGTGGTGGCCGGTGGCATCGGCATCCTGATCGAGCGCGGCATCATCCGCTTCCTCTATGGCCGCCCGCTCGACACGCTGCTCGCGACCTGGGGCCTGTCGCTGGTGTTGCAGCAGGCCGTGCGGTCGATCTTCGGCTCGTCCAATCGCGAAGTCGGCGCGCCGTCGTGGATGTCGGGCGCCTTCCAGGTCGGCCAGATCAACGTCACCTACGGCCGGCTCTGGATCGTCGTGTTCTCGCTCATCGTCTTCGTCGCCCTGATCGCGCTGCTGCGCAAGACGCCGATGGGCCTCTACATGCGCGCCGTCACCCAGAACCGGCCGATGGCGTCGGCCATGGGCATCCGCACGCCGCGCGTCGACGCGCTGACCTTCGGCCTGGGCTCCGGCATCGCGGGCCTCGCAGGCGTGGCGCTCAGCCAGATCGACAACGTCAGTCCCAACCTCGGCCAAGGCTACATCATCGATTCGTTCATGGTCGTGGTGTTCGGCGGCGTCGGCAACCTGTTCGGCACGCTGATCGGCGCGCTGACCCTGGGCGTGGTCAACAAGTTCCTCGAGCCCTACGCCGGCGCGGTGCTGGGCAAGATCCTGGTGCTGGTATTCATCATCCTGTTCATCCAGCGCCGCCCGCGCGGCCTGTTCGCGCTGAAGGGCCGATCCGTCGAATGAAAGCCGTCGAATGAAGGCCGTCGAATGATCACGCGCTTCCTGTGGCAAGGTATGGACCGGAGCCTGCGCCTTTTCGTGCTGCTGGTGCTGGCGCTCGGCGTGGCGCTTCCGTTGCTCAACCAGCTCGTGCCCTCAGGCAGCCCGTTCCATGTGCCGGCCTGGCTGATGCAGCTCATGGGCAAGTATCTCTGCTTCGCCCTGCTGGCGCTTGCGGTCGACCTGGTGTGGGGTTTCTGCGGCATTCTCTCGCTCGGCCATGGCGCTTTCTTTGCGCTCGGCGGCTACTGCATGGGCATGTACCTGATGCGCCAGATCGGCAGCCGCGGCGTCTACGGCAATCCGCTCCTGCCCGACTTCATGGTGTTCCTGAACTACAAGGAGCTGCCCTGGTTCTGGTACGGCTTCGACAATTTCGGGTTCGCCATGCTTATGGCCATCCTCGTGCCGAGCCTGCTGGCCTTCGCGTTGGGCTGGTTCGCCTTCCGCAGCCGGGTTACCGGCGTCTATCTCTCGATCATCACCCAGGCGATGACGTTCGCGCTCATGCTGGCGTTCTTCCGCAACGACATGGGTCTGGGCGGCAACAACGGCATGACCGACTTCAAGGAGATCCTGGGCTTCTCGGTGCAGGCCGACGGCACGCGCGCGGCGCTCTACTTTGCTTCGGCCGTCGCGCTGGCGCTGGGACTCGTCGTTTCAGCGGCGGTCGTCGGCTCGCGTTTCGGCAAGGCGCTTACCGCGGTGCGCGATGCCGAAAGTCGCATGCGATTCCTGGGCTACCGCGTCGAGGGTTACAAGCTCTTCGTCTTCGTGCTGTCGGCGGCCATGGCGGGCGTTGCCGGCGCGATCTATGTGCCGCTGGTCGGCATCATCAACCCCAGCGAGTTCTCGCCGGCCAACTCGATCGAGGCCGTGCTGTGGGTGGCGGTCGGCGGCCGTGGCACGCTGATCGGGCCGGTGATCGGCGCGGTCATCGTCAACTTCGGCAAGACCTGGCTGACGGGCGCGCTGCCCGAAGTGTGGCTGTTCGCCCTGGGGGCGCTCTTCATCGTCGTGACGCTGCTGCTGCCCAAGGGCGTGGTCGGGCTGTGGGGCCAGATCAAGGCGCGCTCGCAGGCGAAGAAGGCGAGGGCGCCTGCATGACCGGCAACAGAAGCACCTCGGCGCTCCTCTACCTCAGCGGCGTCACCGTCTCGTTCGACGGCTTCAAGGCGCTGAACAACCTCTCGCTCCTGGTCGAGCCCGGCGAGATGCGGGCCATCATCGGCCCCAATGGCGCCGGCAAGACCACCATGATGGACGTCGTCACCGGCAAGACCCGGCCCGATACGGGCGAGGTCGTGTTCGACGGCCGGGCCGACCTCACCAAACTCGACGAGGCCAGCATCGCCACGCTTGGCATCGGCCGGAAGTTCCAGAAGCCCACGGTGTTCGAGAACCACACCGTGCGCGACAACCTCGTGCTGGCGCTCGCGGGCCTGCGCAAATGGCATAGCCTCCTGCTCGCCCAGCCGAGCAAGGCCGAGAACGACCGGCTGGCCGAGATCCTGTCCATCATCCGCATGGAGGAGCAGCAGCACATGCTGGGCGCGCGCCTCAGCCACGGCCAGAAGCAGTGGCTGGAGATCGGCATGCTGCTGGCCCAGGACCCCAAGCTGCTGCTGGTCGACGAGCCGGTCGCCGGCATGACCGATGTCGAGACCGAGACCACGGCGCAGGTGCTGCGCGAGATCAACAAGACGCATTCGGTCGTCGTCGTCGAGCACGACATGAGCTTCGTGCGGGCGCTGGGCGTCAAGGTGACCGTGCTGCATGAGGGCTCGATGCTGGCCGAAGGCACGCTCGACCAGGTGAGCGCCGATCAGCGCGTCGTCGAAGTGTATTTGGGGCGGTAGGGATGCTGACCGTCCAGAACGTCGACCTCTACTACGGCGCCGCCCAGGCGCTGCGCTCCGTCTCGCTGTCGGCGGCGATCGGCAAGGTGACCTGCCTGCTTGGCCGCAACGGCGTCGGCAAGACCAGCCTGCTGCGCGCCATCGTCGGTCTGCAGCCCATCGCCTCGGGCTCGATCGCGCTCGACGGCCAGGACGTCTCCCGGCTGCCGCCCTATGAGCGGGCGCGGCGCGGCGTGGCGCTGGTGCCGCAGGGCCGCGAGATCTTCCCGCTGCTGACGGTGAAAGAAAATCTGGAAACCGGCTTCGCGCCGGTCGGCCGCGAGCACAAGAAGATCCCGGACGAGGTGTTCGAGCTCTTTCCGGTGCTCAATTCGATGCTGAAGCGCCGCGGCGGCGATCTCTCGGGCGGCCAGCAGCAGCAGCTCGCGATCGGCCGTGCGCTCACCATGCGGCCCAAGCTGCTGGTGCTCGATGAGCCGACCGAGGGCATCCAGCCCTCGGTGATCAAGGACATCGGCCGCGCCATCACCTTCCTGC
Source organism: Reyranella massiliensis 521 (assembly GCA_945860205.1). Lineage (GTDB taxonomy): Bacteria > Pseudomonadota > Alphaproteobacteria > Reyranellales > Reyranellaceae > Reyranella > Reyranella massiliensis_B. The sequence goes on from CAMARK010000003.1 coordinate 20,890, forward strand.
GCCAGAGGGGCGACATGGCGATCCTGCTGGTCGAGCAGTATCTCGATTTTGCCCACGAGCTTGCCGACGACTTCGCGGTCATGGACCGCGGCGAGGTCGTGATGTCCGGCACCCGCGAGACGTTTGACGCAGATGCCGTCCGCCGTCACATGACGGTCTAGACGGGGAGACCTAAACCGGGGTCTGGCCGCCGCGCACGAGGCGGCCCGGCCGCTCGCCGGTCAACTCGTCGTTCTGCACCGTCTCGACGCCCGACACGAAGGTATGGCGATAGCCTGAGGCGCGCTGGATCAGGCGGCGGCCGCCGGCCGGCAGGTCGTAGACCACCTCGGGCCGCTTGAGCTGCAGCGCATCGAAATCGATCACGTTGATGTCGGCCTTGTGGCCCGGCGCCAGCAGGCCACGATCGGCGAGGCCGTAGGACAGCGCCGTGCCGCGCGTCTGCTTGGCGACCAGGAATTCAAGTCCAAGCTTTGGTCCGCGCGTGCGGTCGCGGCCCCACAGGGTCAGCAACGACGTCGGCGAGGAAGCGTCGCAGATCACGCCGACATGGGCGCCGCCGTCGGCCACGCCCAGCACGGTCGCCTTGTCGGTGATCATCTCGTGCACCACGTCGAGGCTGCCGGCGGCGTAGTTCTCGAACGGCAGCATCAGCAGGCCCTTGCCGCCCTGCGCTAGGATCGCCTCGAGGGCGACGTCCTGCGGCGTGCGACCCGACCGTTCGGCGATGGCCGCGACCGAGTTGGCGAGATCAGGCTCGTAGTCCGGCCGGTCGGCGATGGGAAACATCTTGTGGAACGTCTCGCCCATGTAGGCCGGTGCGCCACCGACGCGCGGGGCGAGCAGGCGCTGGCGCAAATCGGCGTCGGTCGCCAGGCGCTGATAGCGCGCATCAGGCGTGAGATCGCGCAACTCGCGCCACACTGGATGGGTGGCGAACGGATGCACGGTGGTTTCGAGCCCCATGATCACGCCGATCGGCCGCGAGCCCACCTGCGCATTGGCCTCGTGGCCCGCGCCGCGCATGCGATGGATGTTGGCCAGCGTCTCCCGCCATAGGTCGGGCTGGGCATCGACCTGGACCAGCAGGCAGGAGAGCGGGCGGCCCGCCACCGTTGCCGCGGCTTCAAGGGCCTCGAACTCGCCGGGACCGAAGTCGGAGTTGACCTCGATCACGCCGCGGCCGGCCCGCTTGATGCCTTGCGCGATTCCCAAAAGCTCGGCCTCGCGGGCCGACAGCGACGGCGTGAAGCGGCCGTCGCGGGCCTTGTGCTTGGTGGTGCGCGAAGTCGTGAAGCCCATGGCGCCGGCGCGCAATGCCCCTTCGGTGAGACGCGCCATCTCCTCGATCTCGCGTTCGGTCGGTACTTCGTCGTGCTCGGCGCCGCGATCGCCCATGACATAGAAGCGCAGCGCGCCGTGCGGCAGCTGCGCCGCCACGTCGACCGCGCGGGTCATCGAGGCCAACGCGTCGAGATAGTCGGGGAAGGACTCCCAGTTGAACTTCACGCCCTCGCTCAGCACCGTGCCGGGAATATCCTCGACGCCTTCCATCAGGTTGATCAGGTAGCCCGACTGGCCCGGCCGCACCGGCGCGAAGCCGACGCCGCAATTGCCGAACACAGTCGTCGTGACGCCGTGCCAGGAGCTTGGAGTGACGAACGGATCCCAGGTCGCCTGGCCGTCGTAGTGCGTGTGGATGTCGACGAAGCCCGGCGTCACGATCAGGCCTGACGCATCGACCTCGCGCCTGGCCGCGCCGAGCCTGGCGCCGACGGCGGCGATCCTTCCATCTTGCACTGCGACATCGGCGACGCGGCGCGGGGCGCCCGAGCCGTCGATCACGGTTCCGTTTCGGATGACGAGGTCAAACATGGCGGAAGGATAGGCCCGGGCAGGTGGTCCGGTCTATGTTCAGTAGTTCCGCCTGGAAAGTTCAGAGGGGAGTTGAGTTTGTCCAAGCCGATGCTGTTCACGCCGTTCAAGATGCGCGGCGTCGTCGCGCCTAACCGCGCCGTCGTCTCCCCCATGGTCCAATACCGGGCCACGGGCGGCATGGTGAACGACTATCATATGGTCCATCTCGGCAAGTTCGCGCTGGGCAAGTTCGGTATCGTCTTCACCGAGAACTGCGCCATCGAACCGCGTGGGCGGGTGACCGAGGGCGATCTCGGCCTGTGGGACGACAGCCAGATCGAGAGCCATAAACGTCTGACACGATTCCTGAAGCAGGAAGGGTCGCTGGCGGCGACACAGATCACCCATTCCGGCCGCAAGGGCAGCACGCCACGCTCGTTCGACAAACCGGGCGAGCTTGGCCCCAAGGAGGCCGGCTGGCAGCGCTGGCAGGTCGTCGGTCCCTCGGAGCTGGCGGCGGGCGAGGGCTATACGACTCCCAAGCAGCTCGGCGCCGACGAGATCGAGGGGCTGGTGAAGAAATTCGGTGAGGCCGCGCGCCGCGCCGATGCGGCGGGCTACGACGTGATCGAAATCCACGGCGCGCACGGTTACCTGCTGGCGCAGTTCCTCTCGCCCATCAGCAACACGCGCAATGACCAGTATGGCGGCGACCGCGCCGGCCGCATGCGCTTCCCCTTGGCCGCGGCCAAGGCCGTGCGCACCAGCTGGCCGGAGCACAAACCGATGTTCATCCGCGTCTCGGCCGTCGACGGCGCGGGCGGCTGGGATGTCGAGGACACGATCGCCTATGCCAGGGAACTGAAGGCGATCGGCATCGACGTGGTCGACACCTCCTCGGGCGGCCTCACCGGCCTCTCGACGGCGCTGCCGGTCAAGCGATCGCTCGGCTTCCAGGTGCCGTTCGCGGCGGCGGTGAAGCGCGGGGCGGAGATCCCGACCATGACGGTGGGCCTCATCCTCGACGGGCCGCAGGCCGAGGCGATCCTGCAGGCAGGCGACGCCGACCTGATCGCGATCGGCCGCCAGGCGCTCTACGACCCGTTCTGGGCGCTCCATGCCGCGCAGGAGTTGGGCTGCGACAGCGACTTCGACATGTGGACGCCGGAGTACGGCTGGTGGCTCGAGAAGCGAAAGAACAATCTCCCCAAGTAAGAAGACAGACAGGAAACGCACATGACTGGCATTCTCGCCGGCCTTCGCATCGTCGAAGGCTCAGCTTTCATTGCCGCCCCTCTGGGCGGCATGACGCTCGCCCAATTGGGCGCCGACGTGATCCGCTTCGACGACATCAAGGGCGGTCTCGACAACGATCGCTGGCCGATCACCAAGGACGGACGCTCGATCTATTGGGCCGGACTCAACAAGGGCAAGCGCTCGATCGCCGTCGACCTGCGCAACCCGAAGGGGCGCGAGCTTCTCACCGCGCTGATCACCGCGCCGGGCGAGGGCGCCGGCATCTTCACCACCAACATGCCGGCGCGTGGCTGGCTCGCCTATGAGGAACTCTCGAAGAAGCGCGCCGACCTGATTGCCCTCAACATCGTGGGCGATCGGCACGGCACGGCGAATGTCGACTACACAGTCAACGCCATCACCGGCTTCCCGATGGTGACCGGCCCGGTCGGCCACGACGGCCCGGTCAACGCCGTGGCACCGCCCTGGGATCTCGCCACCGCCTATGCCGGTGCCATGGCGATCCTGGCGGCCGAGCGCCATCGTCGGATGACGGGGCAGGGGCAGCGGATCGTGCTGCCGCTTCAGGACATGGCGCTCTCGGTCACGTCGGCGCTCGGCTACCTCGGTGAGGCCGTGGTCAACGACGTCGACCGGCCGCGCTACGGCAACGAGATCTTCGGCACCTTCGGCCGCGACTTCAAAACCAGCGACGGCCGCTTCGTCATGATCTGCATCTTCTCCGACCGCCACGTCGATGCCTTGGCGGCGGCCGGCGGCTTTGAGGCCGCCTTCAAGAAGATCGAGACCGAGACCGGCGTCGACCTCAAGACCGATGCCGGCCGCTGGAACGCCCGGGCGCGGCTCTGTGCCGTGATCGAGCCGTGGGTGGCGGCACATAATGCGGCCGATGTGGGCGCGGCCTTGCAGAAGGCGGGCGCCTTGTGGGCGCCGTACCAGACGTTCCGCGAGCTGGCGGCCGACAAGGAGGCCGTGCAGGAAAATCCGCTGTTCACCGTGCTCGACCAGCCCGGCATCGGACGCTATCCGGTGGCGGCCTCGCCCCTGCAGTTCGGTGCCATCCCACGCCAACCGCCGGTGGGTGCGCCGACACTGGGCCAGCATACGGACGAGATCCTTTCGGCTATCCTCGGCCTGCCGGCGCACGAGATTGCCCGGCTGCATGATGAAAAGGTCGTTGGTGGACCAAGGTAAGATTCTCATCGCTGGTGGTGGCATCGGTGGCCTCGCGGCCGCACTGGCGCTGGCCCAGAAAGGCATCGCCTCGCTGGTCCTGGAGAAGGCGTCCAAGCTGGGCGAGATCGGCGCCGGCATCCAGCTTGGGCCCAATGCCTTCCACTGCTTCGATCGCCTGGGAGTGGGCGAGGCGGCACGCGGGATGGCGGTCTATATCGACAGCCTCCGCCTGATGGACGCCATCGCCGACGGCGAGATCACCCATATCGACCTCGGCGACAAGTTCCGCGCCCGCTTCGGCAATCCCTACGCCGTGGTCCATCGCGGCGACCTGCATGGCGTGCTGCTCAAAGCCTGCAACGACCACGCGTTGATCGAGCTTCGCACGCATAGCGAGGTCGTGGGCTACGACCAGGACGGCAGCGGCGTCACGGTGCGGCTGGGCGACGGCAAGGTCGCCAAGGGCAGCGCCTTGATCGGCGCCGACGGCCTGTGGTCCAATGTCCGCGGTCAGGTCGCGGGTGACGGCGCGCCACGCGTGTCGGGCCATACTACCTATCGCTCGGTGATCCCGCTGGAGCAGATGCCCGAGGATCTGCGCTGGAACGCCGCCACTTTGTGGGCCGGGCCCAAGTGCCACATCGTCCACTACCCGCTGTCGGGCTGGAAGGTTTTCAATCTCGTCGTCACCTACCACAATCACGCGCCCGAGCCGGTCGCCGGCAAGCCGGTACCGGTCGAGGAGGTGCGCAAGGGTTTTACCCACGTCTGCGAGCGCGCCCAGAACATCATCCGCCACGGCAAGGACTGGCACATGTGGGTGCTGTGCGACCGCGACCCGATCGACCAATGGATCGACGGTCGCGTGGCCCTGCTGGGCGATGCCGCCCATCCGATGATGCAATACATGGCGCAGGGCGCCTGCATGGCCATGGAAGACGCGGTCTGCCTAGCCGACTCGCTCTCTCAGCATGAGTCGCTCGAGGCCGGACTCGCCACCTACAAGGACCGCCGCGTGCTGCGCACCGCGCGGGTGCAGCTGATGTCCCGTGCCATGGGCGATCACGTCTATCACCCCGTCGGCCCGCATGCGGCGCTGCGCAATGTCCTAATGCACGCCAAGAGCCAGGATCAGTGGCTCGATACGCTGGAATGGCTCTACGGCGGCAACGGGCTCGACTGAGTCCTACTTGGGGGCCACGCGCTTCCAGTCGGCGGCGACGAAGCCCTGCGCGTCGAGCGGTGTCGCCTTGGCGATCGACGGTTCGGCGCCGCGGCAGATCCACTCATAGGCCAGCATGCGCGCCGTCCCGGTGACGACGCGGGGAATGACCGAAGCGCCGGGGTCGCGCCGGCAGAACTCGCTCATGGCAGGCGTGGGCGTGCGGCCCGTGTCGGGCTTCATGCAGGAAGGCGTCTGCGCGTTCTGGCAGGCCAGCACCTCGCCGCCGACGCAGCGCCACGCGACGCCGTAGTCTGGTTGGCGGCCGGCCTTGATGTCGGCGATCTGGCCCGGCGTGTAGAAGGCCGCGCGAATCCAGTCCGGGACGTCCCTGCCGGTATAACGCGCGTCGGGATCGTCGATCGTGCCCACCGCGCGACAGTAGGCTTGCGGATCGGTGAAGGAGTGCGTCTGCGCCGCCGCGCTGCCGAGAAACGCCGACATGAGAACGAGAATGAATGGGCCGCGCATCGTGGGCCTCTCCAGGGGGAACAGCTTCATAGGGCGCTCCACGGCGGAACTCTATGCCGCTCCCGTTCTGAGGTGTCCGGTGCGCCGCTCGTCGATGCTGCGGCCATCGGCGGCGATCGCCACCGCATAGTCCCGTTCGGCCCCTGATGCGCTCACGATGCCGTCGCGCACGTCGCGCAGGACGCGGGCGGTATCGCGCGTGCGTGGATCGCCGTAGCCGCCGCCGCCCGGCGACAGCGCGCGGTAGCTGCCGGCACCATGGCGCTCGACGCCGTACTTGGGCGCCTGGATACGCTTGCCGTCGGCCAGGGTGAGGATCACCTCGCCGCCCGCGCCGGCCTGGCCGCCCTCGACGCCGAAGCTCGACGGCGCGCCGACGCCCTCGCCGCGGAAGGCATAGTCGGCCGGGGTAAAAATCTCGACCTCGTAGTCGCAGCCGGCGCCGCCGCGGAAGCGGCCGGCGCCCGCCGTGTCGCAGCGCAGCTCCTGTCTCTTGAAGCGCACGGGATAGAGTTGCTCGTAAGTTTCGAGGTTGGGGAGCGTCAGGCCGCCCAGAGTGATCAGGTGGCCGATCAGGTGAAAGCCGTCGCGGCCCTCGACACCGCCGCCGGCCGGGGCGCCCGCCCACTGGTACATCACGTAGCGCCCGCCATCCGGACGCAGCCCGGCGGTCACCGCATGTACCGCCTTCGACCAGCCGGCCGAGGCGCGTTCCGGCAGCGCTTGGGCCAGCGCCTTCCACATCGCGTGGATGATCTCGTGGGCCACGAACACGGTGTTCATGGTCATCGGCGCCGGCGGCCGCGCATTCACCAGCGTGCCCTCGGGCAGCCGGATGTCGACGCTGCGGAAGGCGCCTTCATTCTTGGGCAAGTCGGGCTCGAAGAACGAGGCCAGCGACATGAACACCGCCGAGGTCGAGTTGGCGATCGAACTGTTCTTGAAGCCGCGGATCTGCGGGCTGGTGCCCGCGAAATCGACGACCATCCGCTGGTCCTTGACCGTGATCGTGACGGCGATGCGGCCGTCGATCGGCTCGAAGCAGTCGTTGTCGACCGGCTCCTCGGCCCGCCACACGCCTTGGGCCAGGCGGTCGATGCAGGTGCGGAAGCGCCGGTCGGCATGGTCGAGCACGCCCTCGAAGAAGTCGTCGGCCTTGTCGCCGCCCAGCTCCTCGACCAGCAGCGCCAGCCGCTCCGCACCGATGCGGGTCGAGCCGATCATGGCGCGGAGGTCACCGTCCAGCGCCTCGGGCAGCCGCGTGTTGAGCAGCAGCAGGCGCCACAGGTCTTCACGGACTTTGCCGCCCTTGGGCCCGCCCTCGATCAGCTTCAGCACCGGGAGGCGAATGCCTTCATGGAAGATCTCGGTGGCCGCCGAATTATAAGTGCCGGCCGCCCCGCCGCCGATATCGGCCTGGTGGGCGCGGTTGCAGGCGAAAGCCACCAGCTTGCCCGCGACGAACACTGGCCGCGCGATCACCCAGTCCGGCAGGTGGTTGCCGCCGGCCGTGTAGGGGTCGTTCAGCAGGAACACGTCTTCCGGCTCGATGGCTCCCTTGAAGTCGCGCAGGATGGCGCGCACCGCAAAGCCGCCGCCGCCGGTGTGGATCGGGATGCCGTCGGCCTGGCTGATCAAGGTGCCGCGCGCATCGGCGATGAAGCAGGAGAAATCGTGGCTCTGGCTGAAGATCGGTGACCGCGCCGTGCGCGTCATCACCCAGCCCATCTGGTGCGAGATATGGTCGAGCCGGTTCTGTACCAGCGCCAGCGTGATGGGATCGAGGGTCGCGGTCATGGAGCGCCTCCGACGTGAACCAGGAAATCGTCACGCGCATCGACTTCGAGCGTGTCCGCCGGCCCGACAAAGGCAGTCATGGTGCGCTCCTCGACCAGCAGCGGTCCGTTGATCTTGCAGCCGGGCGCGAGATCGGCGCCGTCGTAGATCGGCACGTCGCGCCAGCCTGAAGCGGGATCGATCCACACTTTGCGGGTCTCGCGCGGCTTGGGCGTGCCGACCTGCGGGGGACGCGCGGCGGGCGGCGTCCAGTCGAGCCGACCGCGGCCCACGACCCTGAGGGCGGTGATGTCGATGCGGCCGCCGGGCTGGATATGGCCGAACAGCCGCTGGTGCTCGGCCTCGAACGCCTTTCGCGCCGCCTTGGGATCGAACACGGCGCCGATCGCCACCCGCACCGGCCATTGCTGGCCGTCGTAACGAAGATCCGCCTCGCGCTCGATCACCACGGCATCGGCGCCAAAACCGTCTCTGGCCAACGCCTCGCGCGCCCGCGTCTCGATCTGGGCGAAGCCCGCCTCCAGCGACGCGGCCTCGGCCTTGTCGAGATCGGCCAGGAACACTTGCAGGTAATCCTGCCGCACATCGGACTGCAGCATGCCCATGGCACAGAAGGCGCCGGCGGCGCGCGGCAGCAGGGTGCGGCGGCAGCCCAGCGCCCGCGCGACGGCAGTGCCGTGCATCGGCCCGGCCCCGCCGGCGGCCACCAGGGTGAAGGTCGCGGGATTGTGGCCGCGCTCGATGCTGAGCCGCTCCACCGCATGCAGCAGGTTCTGTTCCAGCAGCCGGATGACGCCGGCCGCCGCGTCCTCGACCGAGAGGCCGAGCGGCTTGGCGAGTTTGGTTTCGACGGCCTTGCGCGCCAATGCACCATCGAGCGTGACGGCACCGCCGGCCAGCGGGCCGGGCCGCAGCCGCCCGAGCACGAGCTGCGCGTCGGTGACGGTCGGGTTCTCGCCGCCCAGCCCATAGGCCGCGGGACCGGGCCGCGCACCGGCGCCCTGCGGGCCGACATGCAGCAGGCCTGCGTCGTCGACCCAGGCGACCGTGCCGCCGCCCGCGCCGACCGTGTGGATCTCCACCGACGGCGTGGTGAGGTGATAGCCGTCGATGGTGAGCTCGTCCGTCACCGGCACGTCGCCGCCCGCCATCACCATGACGTCGCAACTGGTGCCGCCGATCTCCATGGAAATCAGGTTGGCCTTTTCTCCGGGCGCCGCGCAGCCTTTCAGCGCGCCGACGCCGGCGGCCGGGCCCGACAGCACCAGCATCACCGGACGGGCCGCCACCTGGTCGACCGAGACGGCGCCGCCGTTGCTCTGCAGCAGCAGCAGCGAACGCGGCAGACCGAACTGGCGGAGCCGTTCATCCAGCGCCCGCAGGTAGCTCGTCACCTTGGGCGCCACATAGGCGTTCACCACGGCGGTCGAGCCGCGCTCGTACTCTCCCATGGTCGGCATCACGTCGCTCGACAGCGACACCCACTTGCCGCTCCAGACTTTGCCGAGTTGCGCGCCGACGCTGCGTTCGTGTGCGCCGTCGAGGAAGGAATTGAACAGACAGACCGCGACCGACTCGACGCCTTCGGCCGTAAAAACCTTGGCCGCCGCGTCGACATCCTCGGGCGCGAGTGCCGCCAGTTCCTTGCCGTCGGCTCCGATGCGTCCGCGCACCGGCAAGCGCAGGTAGCGCGGCACCAGCACCTCGGGGAACGGCGCGCGATGGTCCCACTGGTTGTCGCGGATGCCGCGGCGGATTTCGAGCGAATCGCGGAAGCCTTCGGTCGTCAGCATCCCGACCTTGGCACCCTTCTTCTCCAGGATGGTGTTGGTGGCCACCGTCGAGCCGTGCACGAACAGCGCGCAGTCGCGCAGCAGTGCCGTCAGGCTGATGTCAAGCTGAAGCGCCGCCAGCCGCAGCACCCCCAGCACGCCTTCGCTGGGATCGGCCGGCACCGACGGCGCCTTGAAGATGCGCACGGCGCCCGCCGCATCGCGCAGCACCATGTCGGTAAAAGTGCCGCCGACATCGACGCCGATGCGCCACGGCACGACCAGGGAACCGGGGAGAGACGGAACGGCACTCACTTGGCAAGCGCCCCGAGGACTTCGTCCGTATGTTCGCCCAGTTTCGGCGCGGAGCGCGGCGAGTGCGGCCGCACATGGTCGAAGGCGATCGGCAGGCCGACCACCTTGGGCCCGCCCGGCAACTGCTGCACCAGCTTGGACGCCGCCATCTGCTCGGTCTCGGCCAGCTCGCCGATGTCGTTCACCGCCGCGCAGGGCACGCCGGCGGCTTCCATCGCGTCCAGCCAGTGTGCGCGCGGCTTCAGCTTGAGCGCGTCGGCGATCATCGGCAGCAGTTCGACCTTGTGGGCGACGCGCTGTGCACTTTTGGCGAACTTGGGATCGGTCGCCCACTCGGGCCGCCCCAGCACCACCGCGCAGCGCGCCCACAGGCGATCATTGCCGGGCGCCAGGCAGATCGGATGATCCTCAGTGTCGAACGTCTGGTAGGGCACGATCACCGGGCTGCCGGTGCCGTGCCGCTTGGAGACCGAACCGTTGGCGAGGTAGCTGTTCACCTGGCCCTCTACCCAGTGTACCGCTGAGTCGAACAGCGAGGTGTCGACCAGGCAGCCCTTGCCGGTCTTGTCTCTCATACGGAGCGCCGCCAAAGCCCCAATCGTGCAGAACATGCCGGTCGCCTTGTCGTTGATCGAGGCACCGCAGAAGGTCGGCGGATCCTCCGGCCGGCCGGTCACGCTCATCATGCCGCCATAGGCCTGCAGCAGCGGATCGAACGCCGGCTTCATGCGAAGCGGCCCCTGATAGCCGAAGGCCCAGATCGAGCAATAGATCAGGCGCGGATGGCGCAGCAGCATCGACTCGGGGCCAATGCCGACCTCGTCGACGACGCCGGGCCGCAAATTCTGGATCAATATGTCGGCGGTCTCGCAAAGCCTGTGCAGCTTGTCGACATCGGCCGCCAGCTTGAGGTCGAGTACGACCGAGCGCTTGTTGCGGTTCTGTGAATAGAAATAGAGCGAGGTCTCGCCGTCGGGCCCGAACGGAGGGCCCCAGATGCGCGCATCGTCGCCACCGTCGGGCTTCTCGATCTTGATCACGTCGGCGCCCATGTCGGCCAGCAGCACGCCGGCCAGCGGCCCGGCCAGCGCCTGGCCGACCTCGATGACGCGAACTCCTTCCAGCGGCAGTGTCACGACGACCTCTCTCTCATGGCAGCTGGCATCCTAGCCGCTGCGACCTGCAAAGGGCTATGCGCAGGTCGCTCGCGAGGCGGAACGTTTTTGGTTCGGAAAGGCTCGGGCGGTGCTGCAGAGGCTGCGGCCGCCAAGCCGGTTTTTTCGGTACAGGTGCATTGAAATTGCAATAGCTCGGCCGGTCTCGCATCATCGTCCGGCCATCCGAAAACAGAAAGTCGCATGAGCAACCTGGTCCTCATCATCTGGGGTTTGTTTGGAACCCTTGTCCTTATGGGGGCCGGGCTCGGCTGGTGGTACGGCACGGCGACGTTCTACCTGCGTGACATCGGGGAAGAGTACATGCCGAAGGCCATAGGCCGGGGCCGCCGCGTGCGACGCCACGTGCGCCGTGTCGGCCTGACGATCATCGGCGCCGCAGGCGGCGCGGTCGCGGCCTTTGCCCTTGTCACGCTCCTCGGCCAACTCGCCGCGCGCGGCGGCTGAGGCGATCGGCTAGGCGGGCAACGCCGCCGTGATCAGGATCTCGATCAGGTCGCCCTCGGGCATGTCGACTGCACGAACGAGCGCACCGGACCCTCGCCGTCGAGCATTCATGCCGCCCACACGCGGTCGAAGGCGGGCTTCCGGTCGTGGTCGGTCACCACCACGTCGGCGCGCAGGATGCGCGTCCGGTCGATGCCGGCTCTCTTCAGGTGCGCGTCGAGCAGCGCCAGGGTCGCGGCGGTCAGGGAACGCCGCGACGGCCGCTGATCCGGTCGATGTGGACACGGAAATACAGGAGCTCCAGCGGGCGCTCCTTGCCGTCGATGATCGTCTTCACGTAACCCGGTTCCCACCAGACGGGACGTCTTTGCGGGAGCGTGTGCGCATGCCGCCGGTCGGCGTCGTACCGTGGCGTGTCCGGCAGCTCTTCGTAGCGCCCCTGAACGATCGCGGTCTCCCACTTCTCCACGTTGATCAGTTCGTCCGCTTCCACGCAGACGCGGGGATTGGCGCGCATCGAGACGATCTTTTCGCCGAGCGTCGAAAAGCTGTAGAGGCACTCCGCGTCGTAGGCGAACGACATCGGGACGATGTGGGGTTGGCCGTCCCGGACATAGGCCAGCCGGGCCAGTCGCGTGCGGTCGAGCAGGGCGATGCTGGCCTGCCGGGTCATTGTCTCGATCAACATGGCGGTGACCTTCAGGGGGTGGGCGAGATCGATCCTTGTGGGCTCCTGGAGTCAGGGACGAGAGAGCGGGACCTGGCCGAGCGCGTCGAGGGCGCCGAGCAGCCAGAGGATGACCAGCACCAGGAGGAAGAGGCCGAAGGCAGCCCCCAGCCCGTGCACGCCATGGAAACTGTAGCCGTACCAGCTGCCGCCGCCGAGCAGCACGATCAGCAGGAGGACGATGAGAACTGTGACCATGGCGCCCCTCGGTTCGTTGCCGCTCCGGCCCGCTCGCGGACACGGCAACAGAACATGACGCCGCCGCCGGCCGTTTGACCTGTATCAACGACTGCCGGCGGAATCGGCCTAGCGTTCGTTTCGCAGGAGGCTCGAAAATGTCGTATCGCATTGCCGGCGTCCTTCTCGCGTGCGGCCTGCTGGCGGCCTGTGCCGTCGGCGAGACGCAACGCGTTCCACCCTCGGCGACGACGGTGGAGGGGGCCTGTGCGGCGGGCGGGTTCGTTCCGGGAACGGACCCCTATACGGCGTGCGTGCAACGCATGATCGATACGCGGCGGCGAGGCCGGTTCGGCCCGGGCGCCGACGAGCCGCTCATCTCGCGGAGCGCCGCGGCCGACTAGGCCGGCAGCGCCGCCGTGATCAGGATCTCGACCAGGTCGCCCTCGGGCATGACGTACTGCACGAACGAGCGCACCGGGCCCTCGCCATCGGGCATCCACGCCGACCACACCCGGTCGAAGGCGGGCTTCTGGTCGTGGTCGGTCACCACCACATCGGCACGCAGGATGCGCGTGCGGTCGATGCCGGCCTTCTTCAGGTGCGCGTCGAGCGCCGCCAGGGTCGCGGCGGTCTGGCCCGGCAGGTCGAGCGACTTGTCGGGCGAGGTCGCCACGGCATTGAGCAGACCGCCGCCGCCCGGGAAGCGATAGATCGACACCGCCGATTTGGCAGGCAGGGTATTGTTGGGAACGCGGGCGATGTCGGGGTGGGGCATGTCGAATTCTCTCCCTTGCGCAGCCTAGCGATTGCGTCCGGCGACATACTTCCGAAGGGCACTGTTGATCTCCGTCTGATAGCCGCGGCCGCGACCGCGCGCCTTGAACCAGGCGACGATGTCGGAATCGAGCCGGATCGTCACCGGCTGCTTGACCGGCCGGTAGAGGTCGCCGCGCCGCGCCAGCCGCCAGTTGGCGGCCGGTGCCTCGGGAATGTCCTTGGTATCGATCGCTTCGTCCGCCTTTGCCTCCAGGGCGGCGAGCTGCCGCCGCTCTACCGGGCTAAGGGGCTTCCGCTTCGTAGCGCCGACGCTCGTGTGAAGTCGCTTTCCGCGCACCGATGATCCTCGCAAGATTTGCCTCCTCGCCTCTCGGGTAGGTGTGGACGACCACCACCAGTGTCACCGTCCCCACGACGCCGATGGCATGCCACCTCTGTTCGCCGTCGATCACGCGGTCCGGGACAATGACATGCAACGGATCATCCCAGACGCGACGCGCCAACTCGAAGGAGACGCCGTGCTTGGCCAGATTCGTCCGTGCTTTCCCGGGATCCCAATCAAACCGCACCGGCACCTCTTGATACGTATATAAATGTACGTACAATATCTGCCGATTTCAAGGGCCTGTTACCGCATTTTGAAAGGCTGATCACACCGTCGCGTTCGAGGTCAACTTCGAGCAGTATCATTGAGGAGGCCGACCATGACCTACATTGCCCGGCGCAATCGAGCCCGCTGTCCCAACCATCCCGGAGCGCTGCTGCGAGAGGACGTGATCCCGGCCACCGGCCGGACCAAGTCGGAGATCGCGAGACTGCTCGGCATCTCGCGCCAACACCTCTACGACACCTGGGCGAACGCAAGCCGGTGTCGCCTCCTGTCGCGGTTCGCCTCGGCAAGCTGTTCGGCGATGGCGCCGGAGCATGGACGCGCATGCAGGCGGCCTACGATACCTGGCATGCCGAGCAGGAAGAGGATGTAAGCGGCATCCCGACGATCCGGGCGAAAGCGGCTTAGGTCGCCGAAGCGAAGGATCCTTCGCTTAAGCGCGGGAGTGACCCCGCGCGACTCAGGATGACAAAGGTGGCCATCCCATTGCTAAAACTTCGAGTGGGCCCTATCTGATTCAGATGCGCGAGCCCCTCTCCGAATCCCAGCTCTCCGACATCATCGAGCAGGCGCGCGGTCAGGCGCCGGCCGATCTTGTGATCAAGGATGTCAGCATCCTCGACCTCACTTCAGGCGAGATCAAAACCGGCGACATCGCGATCGCCGGCGACCGCATCGTCGGCACCCACGAGAGCTATAGGGGCGCCGCCGAGATCGACGGCCGCGGCCTCACGGCCGTGCCGGGCTTCATCGATGCCCACGTCCATTGCGAATCCACCCTGGTCACGCCGCTGGAGTTCGACCGCTGCGTCGTGCCGCGCGGCACCACCACGGCGATCTGCGATCCGCACGAGATTAGCAACGTGCTGGGCATCCCGGGACTCAAATACTTTCTGGAGTGCGCGGCCGTCACGGTGATGGACCTGCGCGTGCAACTCTCGTCGTGCGTGCCGTCGAGCCATCTCGAAACCTCGGGCGCCACGCTCGAGGCGGAGGACCTGTTGCCGTTCAAGAGCCACCCTAAGGTGCTGGGGCTGGCCGAGTTCATGAACGTGCCGGGCGTGCTGGCGCGCGATCCCAAGGTGCTGAAGAAGCTTGCGGCGTTTTCGGATGTGCAGATCGACGGCCATTCGCCGCTGCTCTCCTCCTACGATCTCAACGCCTATATCGCGGCCGGCGTGCGCAACTGCCACGAGACGACGTCCGCGGAGGAAGCTCGGGAGAAGCTGCGCAAGGGCATGCAGATCCTGGTGCGCGAGGGCACAGTCTCCAAGGATCTCGCGGCGCTGGCCGAGCTGATCACCACCGAGCGCGCGCCGTTCCTGGCCTTCTGCACCGACGACCGCAACCCGCTCGACATCGCCGAGGAGGGCCATGTCGACTATCTGATCCGCGCCGCGATCAAGAAGGGCGTAAAACCGCTCAACGCCTATCGCGCCGCCACCTGGTCGGCGGCCCGGCATTTCGGGCTGTTCGATCGCGGCCTGGTGGCGCCGGGCCAGCGCGCCGATCTCGTGCTGCTGGAGGATTTCGAGACCTGCGCGGTGAAGAGCGTGATCTGCCGCGGGAGTCTGGTGACGCCGGATCGTTTCAGGACACGGCCCGATGTGCCCCTGGTCGGGCTCGATTCGGTGAAGCTCAGGCCCGTGACCGCGGAGACGTTCCGCGTTCCGGCGGGCGCCTCAGGTTCGCCGCCGGTGATCGGCGTGCGGCCGGGCCAGATCCTGACGGACCGGCTCTCGGTCCCGGTGAAACGGCAGAATGGCGCGCTGGTGGCCGATGTCGCCTCGGACGTGCTCAAGGTGGCGGTGCTCGGCCGGCACAATACCGAGGGCAAGGTCGGGCGCGGGTTCGTCAAAGGGTTCGGCCTCACCCGCGGCGCCATCGCCTCGTCGATCGGCCACGACAGCCACAATGTCTGCGTCATCGGCTGCAACGATGCCGACATGGCCGTGGCCGTGAACCGGCTGATCGAATTGAAAGGCGGCTTCGCGGCGGCCGTCGATGGCAAGGTGGTGGCCGAGCTGGCGCTGCCCATCGCCGGGCTGATGAGCGACCGGCCGTTCGAGGAGGTGGAGCAGGGGCTGCGCCGCCTGCGCGCGGCCGTGCTGGGCCTCGGCACCACCCTGCACGAGCCCTTCCTGCAGATGGCCTTCCTGCCCCTGCCGGTGATCCCGCACCTCCGCATCACCGATAAGGGCCTGGTCGACGTCGACAAGTTCGAACTGGTGGCCTGACCTGGACTTGCAAGTTCAGCAGGTTTAAGGCTATATTCCTGATATCGTCACCACGATTTGCATCTACTGCGCGGGCCGCCCGGTCACTGCCCGGAGCGGCCTTTTTCGTGGCCGGTGGCAGCCCGAGTGACTAATTGACAGGTCCGCGATTCGGACCCCGGTCGAAAATGCACGCGGCGCTGTCTGGAAAGTCTGCGACAAGCGCTTGGCGTCGCTCGTGAATCCGGCGCCGGCCAGGTGACTTTACGGACACCTGGCCGGACGGATTCGGGACAACACGTGTTCGGAATATCGTCTTACTTGTCGAGCCACACCTGCTCGAAGCGCGCGCCGTTGTAGAGGCTGTTCACCATCGGCCTAAAGCCCTTCACGTAGGGGTGCCAGCAGCTCGCCGAGGCGTTCCACATGATGACCGGCCGGGCGCCGTCCTCGAGCAGCTTGCGGTCGATGTCCCAGACGATCTTCTTGCGCTTCTCGGGGTCGCGCTCGCCCGACTGCAGGGTGAAGAGCTTCTCGATTTCGGGGTTGCAGTAGCCGGTGTAGTTGCGCTCCGACTTGCAGGCGTAGTTCTCGAAGTAGGTCTGGTCGGGGTCGTCGACGCCGTTGCCGGTGGTGTTGAGGCCGACCGAGTAGTCCTTGCGCGCGACCTTGGTGAACCAGATGGCGGTGTCGACCAGTTCGAGCTCGCCCTCGAGGTAGACCTCCTTGAGCTGGTCGATCAGCAGCACGGCGGGGTCGCGGTAGAGCAGGTGGTTGCGGGTCGCGACCTTGAGCTTGAGCCTGTTGTCGGGGCCGTAGCCCAGCTTCTTCATGATCTCGCGGCCCTCGGCGCGGTTCTTCTCGAGGTCGGGCCCGTAGCCCGGCACCGTGTCGTAGAGCGCCTTGGGCAGGCCCCAGACGCCGTTGGGCGCCGGCTCCATGACGCCGCCGATGTGGGCCTCGCCCTGGTTGATGACGTCGATGAAGGTCTTGCGGTCGAGGCTGAGCAGCAGGGCGCGGCGGACGTCGGCGTTGTTGAAGGGCGCCGCGTCGCGGTTGATGATCAGGTTGGTGTTGTTGTTCATCGCCGCCACCTCGCAGACCGCCTGGGCCGACTGCGCCTTGACGTCCTTCAGCAGCGGGATGGTGACGGCATAGGGCGCCGTCATGTCGTAGCGGCCGGTGACGAAGCCCAGGATCGCGGTGGCGCGGGCCGGCACGATCGAGAAATCGATGCCGTCGAGGTAGGGCTTGCCCTTCTTGAAGTAGTCGGTGTTGCGGACGAGCTTTATGCTTTCCTTCTGCTTGAACTCGCCCAGCTTGAAGGGGCCGGTGCCGACCGGCTTGGTGCGCATCTGCGCCGTCGGCACGTGGCAGGAATAGACCGGACTGTAACCCGAGGCGAGCAGCACGAGCAGCGAGGGCTGCGGCTGGCCGAGGTGGAAGGTGACCTCGCGGTCGCCGTTGGTCGTTACCTCCTTCAGGTTCCAGTACCACGAGGTGCGCGGGTTCTTGCGCAGCTTCTGGGTCTCGCTGCGGCCGGTCAGCATGTCCCAGGTACATTTGACGTCGGCCGAGGTGAAGGGCTTGCCGTCGTGCCACTTGGCGTTGCCGACCAGCTTGAAGGTGAGCTTGGTGCCGTCGGCGTTCCAGGCCCAGCTCTCGGCCAGGTCGGGCCGGATCGAGGCCAGGCTGTTCTGCGCGATCTCCTGGTCGAACAGCACGAGGTTGTTGTAGAGGCCCATGAAAGGCACGACCGTCGAGGTCGTCGCCTCCTCGTGGATCGAGGTGCTGGGCGCGCTGTCGGCGAAGTACATTTTCAGCGTGCCGCCACTCTTCTGGGCGAGCGCCGGCGACGCCGCGATTCCAAGCGCCGCCACGGCACCCATCAGTCCGACGAAAGATCGCATGTCGTTTCCTCCGGTTCTTTTGCCGAAGGATGCCGTGCCCTTTCCGAGGCGTCGAGTGTGTCCGGCCGGCCGCGACTCCGCCTAGCGGATCATGGCGCGCAGCTTGGACGAGATGAGATCGGTCACGAGCACGAGGGCCAGGATCACGATCACGCAGGCCGCCGTGTCCTCGTAGGCGAAGAGCTTCATCGAGCTGATCAGCTCGAAGCCGATGCCGCCCGCGCCCACCATGCCGAGCACGGTGGAGACGCGGATGTTGGTCTCGAAGCGATAGAGCACGACGCCGATCCAGGTCGGCAGGACCTGCGGCAGCACGCCGAACACGATGCGTTGCAGCGTGCCGGCGCCAGCGGCGCGCAAGGCGTCGAGCGGGCCCTCGTCGATCTCCTCGATCGCCTCGGCGAAGAACTTGCCCAGCATGCCGGCGCCGTGCAGCGCGATGGCCAGGACGCCCGCGAACGGGCCGAGGCCGACGGCGGCCACGAAGATCAGTGCCAGGATGATCTCGTTGATGCCGCGCATCACGTTCAGCACCTGGCGCAGGCTATGGAACACCCAGGCGTAGGGCGAGAGGTTGCGGGCGGCAAAGAAGCAGACCGGCAGCGCCAGGACGATGCCGAGCAGCGTGCCCCAGAGCGCGATCTGCACGGTCTCGATCGCCGGCTGCACCAGCTTCTGCATGAAGGCAAAATTTGGCGGCAGCATGCGGCCGATGAAATCGCCGATCCACGGCAGGCCGTCGATGAAGCCTGAAAAGCTGAGGCGCGTGCCCACGGCCGACCACCAGAGGACGACTGCCGAGAGGCCGAGTATGGGCGCCAGGATCCACCAGCCCATGGGGCCGCGCGGCTTGTTGACGACGAATTGCAGGGACATGACTAGGCCCTCTCTTCGACAGCGGCGGCGGCGATGACGGCTTCCGCCGCCGTTCGCCGGCGCTCGGTGAGGCGCTGGGCGGCGTCGAGGACGTTGGGATCGTCGAGGCCGGGATAGATGCTGCGGATCACTTCGCCGCTCACGCCCGACGGCGGACCATCGTAGACGACGCGGCCGGCCGAGAGGCCGACGACGCGTTCGGCGAACTCCAGCGCATAGTCGATCTGGTGCAGGTTGCAGAGCACGGCGATGTTCGATTCCTTGCAGCTCTTCTTGAGGTAAGTGAGCACGGTGCGCGAGGTCTTGGGATCGAGGCTGGCGACCGGCTCGTCGGCCAGCATGAACTTGGGCTGCTGGGCCAGCGCGCGGGCGATGCCGACCCGCTGCTGTTCACCGCCCGAGAGCGCGTCGGCGCGGCTCCGGGCCTTGTGGCTCATCGCCACCTGCTCGAGGCAATGCAGCGCGATCTTCACGTCGGCCTCGGGGAAGAGCTGCAGGCTGCTGAGCACGGGCGAGAGATCGGCCATGCGGCCGACCAGTACGTTCTTCAGCACGCTGAGGCGCTTCACCAGATTGTGCTGCTGGAAGATCATGGCGACGTTGCGCCGGAGCAGGCGCAGGTCGCGGCGGTTGGACGACAGCGACGTGCCGTCGACCACGATGTCGCCGGCCGAGGGCTCGATCAGCCGGTTGATGCAGCGGAGCAGCGTCGACTTGCCGGCGCCCGACGGTCCTAGCACGACGACGAACTCGCCGGGCCGGATCGAGAGGCTGACGTCGTTGAGCGCCTGGTGCTCGCCATAGGACTTGGCGAGACCCTTGATCTCGATCATGGGACCGCCCCGCTACTTCTGCTTCTTGAGATCGATGTTGGCGAGCTTGGCGGTCTCGCGCACGATATCGTAGGCTTGGTCGTTGGTTTCCTTGAAACCGTTCAGCTTGCCCTGGTCGGACCAGTTGAGGTCCTTGATCGACAGGAACGCGGCCTTCACCTTGGCCTTCATTTCGGGCGACAGATCCTTGCGCCAGACCATCGGCGATTCGGGAATCGGGGCCGATTCCCACACCACCTGGATCTGGTCGGCCTTGATGTGGCCCTTGGCGATGGCGGCATCGAGGATGCGGTCGGCGATGGTGGCGGCGTCGACCTTGCCGTTGGCGACGGCCAGCGCGTTGGCGTCGTGGGCGCCGGTGAACAGCACGGTCTTGAAGTCGCGCTTGGGATCGATGCCGGCCTTGATCAGGCCGGCCAGCGGAAAGGCATAGCCCGAGGTCGAGGCGGGGTCGACGAAGGCGAAGTTCTTGCCTTTGAGATCGGCGAGGGTTTTGATGCCGCTCGACTTAAGCGCGATGATCTTGCTGTGATAGTAGGTGCGGCCGGCTTTGGCGGTCTCGGCGATGGCGAAGGCCTCGACCGGCGTGACCGTGGTGGCCAGCACGTAGGAGAACGGCCCGAGATAGGCGATGTCGAGGTGCTTGGCGCGCAGCGCCTCGATGACGCCGTTGTAATCGGTGGCGACGAAGCCCTGGACCTTCATGCCGGAGTTCTTCTCGACCGCGTCGAGGATGTCCTTGCTCTGCGCCAGCATGGCGCGCGAGTCTTCGGACGGGATCAGCCCGACCCTGAGAGTCTGCGGGGTCTGGGCGTGGACGATCGACGGTGCTGTAAGCGCGGTGCCTGTAGCTAGAAGTCCGAAAGTGCGACGCGTGATCATGGTTTCCTCCTGTTTGTTTTTTATGCAGCCAGTTCAGCGACGAGGCTTTCGCGCCGCCCGATGAAATTCTTTCCGCGGTCGCCCGCCAGCGCGCCGTCGACCAGCGCCGCCCAGTCCCGGGCGGCGATGCCGTGGTCGGTAGCGTCGGGCGAGATGCCGAGCTTCTTCAGGAAGGTTTCCAGTCGCGCCGCGCCGGCCCTCAGGTCGGGCCCGAAGATGCGTTTCAGTGCGGCGTCGCACATCGGATCGCAGCCGGCGACGGCGCGCATCACCATGGGCAGGCTGAACGAGCAGGCGATGCCGTGCGGCACGCCGTGGTGCAGCGTGAGGTGGTAGGAGAGCGCGTGGGCGAGCGCCGTGCGCGTGTTGGAAAAGGCAAGACCCGCGAACAGGCTGGCCCGGGCAAGGCGGGTGCGGAGCGACTCGCTGTCAAGGTCGTCGGCCAGCAGCGGCAGGGCGTCCAGCACCTCGCGGGCGGCGACCTCGGCCAGCGCGCCCGACACCGGGTTGGCATTGACGTTCCAGATGCTTTCCAGCGCATGGCTGAGCGCATCGAGGCCGGTGCTGATCGTGACGGCGCGCGGCAGGCCGATGGTCAGTAGCGGGTCGACCAGCGCGGCCTCGGGATAGAGCGTCTCGCGCGCCAGCGAGTATTTCTTCATCGCCCCGGTGTCCCACACCGTGGCCCACGAGGTGACTTCGCTGCCGGTGCCGGACGTGGTGGGCACGGCGATGATCGGCGTGCGGCCGAGCTCAGCGCCACCCTTGCCGGTTTCGAGGCGACGACGGACCCGGTCGAAGTCGCCGGAGGCCGCGGCCAGCACCTTGGCGGCATCCATCACCGAGCCGCCGCCCAGAGCCACGATCGCCTCGACCGGCCGCGTGGCGGCGGCGTAGGTGCGGCAGGATTCGGCGAGGCCGACAAAATCGGGGTTGGGGCCGATGTTGCGGACCGTGACGGCGGGTGTGCCGGCCATCGCCGCGACCCGGCGTGCGAGCTCGGCGAAGACGCCGCCGCCGTTGGCGTCGTCGTAGGTGACGAGGCAATAGGCGCGGCCGGCCAGCATCGTGCCCAGCGTGTCGAACACGCCGGCACCGAACTTCACGTCGACCGGATTACGGTAGCGCCACATCCGCGTCTCTCTCCCGAATTGATTGCTCTTTTGTGGACAATCCTCGGGCTGGCCGTCACATTTATCAAATTCAATGTTTCTCGTTCATCCATTGAGAAAATCAATATGAGACATACCCAGCTCCGGTCCTTCCACGCCGTGGCCCAGCGGCTGAGCTTCACCGCCGCGGCGCGCGAACTGGGCGTCAGCCAGCCCACCATCACCACCCAGGTGAAGTCGCTGGAGAGCGAGTTCGGGGTCGAACTGTTCGTCCGGCGTGGCCGGCGCATCGAACTCACCGAGGCCGGCGGCGGCCTGCTCGACATCACGCGCCGCCTGTTCGCCGACGAGAAGGAGGCCGCCGATTTCCTGAACGAGACACGCGGCCTGCGCACCGGCCATCTGCGCGTCGGTGCCGTCGGCCCCTACCATGTCACCGATATGCTGGCGGCGTTCAACGCGCGCCATCCCGGACTCTATGTCTTGGTCACGGTCGGCAATTCACGCGACACGCTGCGCGACCTGCTGGATTACCGGACCGACGTGGCGGTACTGGCCCATGTCGATCCCGATCCGCGGCTGGTGGCGATCCCCTACCAGCACCACCGGGTGGTGGTGATGTGCCCGGTCGATCATGCCTTTGCACAACGCCGCGGCCTCCGGGTGCGCGACATGGAGGGACAGCGGCTGATCGTGCGCGAGGCCGGCTCGACGACGCGGCGCGCCTTCGACCAGGCAATGCGCGACACAGGCGTGCGGCCCAACGTCGTGATGGAGATCGGCAGCCGCGAATCGATCCGCGAGGCGGTCGCCAAGGGCATCGGCCTCGGCGTGGTGTCGGAGGCCGAATTCATCCCCGATCCACGCATCCGTGCCCTGCCAGTGACGGATGCGGAAATCTATACCTACGCCCACGTCGTGCATCTGCGCGAGCGGCAGAATGCGCGGCTGGTGCGGGCCTTCCTCGACGTGCTGGGCGGTCTTCTGGGCGCGAGCCCTAGCCCCGCCGCACGCTCGCGCCGCCGTCCACCGGCAGCGTCACGCCGGTGATGAAGCTTGCTTCGTCGGAGGCCAGAAACAGCGCGGCGTTGGCGACGTCCCAGCCGGTGCCCATCTTCTTGCCCAACGGCACCTTGGAGTCGCGCTCGGCCTCGACCTCGGCTCGGGTTTTCTTGAAGGTGCGGGCGCGGGTGTCGACGGCCATCGGTGTGTTCATCAGGCCGGGCAGGATCACGTTGGCGCGGATGCCGTACTCGGCGTTCTGGTAGGCGAGCTGCTCGGTGAAAGAGACCATCGCGGCCTTGGTCGCCTTGTAGGCGACGTAGGGATAGGTGGTGATCACGGCCATCGAGGAGATGTTGATGATGGCGCCGCTCCTCTGCGCGCGCATGATCGGGATCACGTGCTTGGCAGCCAGGATGCAGCTTTTCAGGTTGATCGCCACGCAGCGGTCAAACGCTTCCTCGGTGATTTCGAGCAACTCGGCATCGCCGCCCGAGAGGCTGACGCCGACGTTGTTGTGCAGGATATCGATGCGGCCCCAGCGGCTGTGCGCGTCGGCCACCATGGCCCTGATCTCGGCGTCCTTGGTGACGTCGGCCTTGAAGGCCATCGCCGTACCCTGGTTGACGCCGATCATCTCGACCGTCTCCTGGGCCGATTTGAGATTGTGATCCACGCACAGGACCTTGGCGCCCTCGCGGGCGAAGGTGAGCGCGGTGGCACGTCCGTTGCCCATGCCTTCGCCGGGGCTTTGGCCCGCTCCAACGACGATGGCGACGCGATCTTTGAGGCGCATGTCAGGACACTCCCGGAATCGGATACTGCTTCAGGACTTCTTTGTAGTAGGGCTCGTTGTCCATCTTCATGGTGGCGAGCACGCGCACGACCGCGCAGTAGAAGGCGATGGTGAGCACCAGGTCGGTCATGTGCTCGTTGCTGAGGTCCTTCTTGATCTCGGCGAAGGTGGCATCGGACATGGCGAGCTCGCGCACCATTTCGCGCGCACCCCTCAGGATCGCCTTGGCCAGCGGTTCGAGCGAGGAGGGCTTGCCCGCGGTCTCGTCCATCAGCGCCTGGATGTCGCCGTCGGTGACGCCGAATTCCTTGCCGATCTTCACATGATGGGTGAATTCGTATTCCGACTTCTCCATCCAGCCGACTTGAAGAATGGCGAGTTCACGCAGGCGCGGATCGAGCGTGCTCTTGTTGCGGATGTAACCGCCGAGACCATGGAAAGCACGCGCCATGCCGGGTGAATTGACGAGCAACCGCGTGAGATTGATCGGCCGCTTGAGCAATTCCTTGTGTTCGGGCGGAAGCTGATCGGCGTCGAGATAGGGCAGGCGGGCCATCTTGTTCGTCTCCTCACTGAGCTGCTGAATCGCGTTCCGGGCCCTGCAGCGTGACGCCGCCGTCGACCACCAGCACCTGGCCGGTGATGTAGCGGGCGTGGTTGCTCATCAGGAAGCGCACGGCATGGCCGATGTCCCAGCCGGTGCCCTCGATTTTCAGCACCGAGGCCTTGGCGCGCTGGGCGCGGTTGGCCTCGCTCATGCCGTTGCCGCGATTGACCATCGGCGTGTACATCGGGCCGGGGCAGATACAGTTGACCCTTATGTGGTCCTTGCCGTGATCGACCGCCATCGCCTGGGTGAGCCCGATCACCGCCGCCTTGGAGACGGTGTAGGTCGTGAGGCCGCGCGGCCTGAGCGCCGAGATCGACGAGATGTTGACGATCGAGCCGCCCTTGGCGGTCTTGATCATGGCCGGGATCGCATGCTTGGACAGCAGGAACATCGTCTCGACGTTGACCTGCATCACGCGCCGGTATTCCTCGGGCTTCTCGTCGACCACGCTGCCGCGGCTGCCGATGCCGACATTGTTGTCGAGGAAGTCGAGCCGGCCCCAGCGGTCGACCGCGGCATCGACCAGCCGCTTGCACTCGGCCTCCTTGGTGACGTCGCCGGCATGCGCCGCCGCGGTGCCGCCCTCGGCCTTGATCATCTCGGCCGTGCGTTCGGCCAACTTGAGGTCGAGGTCGGCCACCAGCACCTTGGTGCCGGCCCGCGCCAGCAGGATCGCGGCCGCCCGACCGTTGCCGATCCCGTCGCCCACCGCGCCGCCGCCGCTCAGGATCGCAACCTTGCCGGCCAGGCCAGCGTCGTCTTCGGGACCTTTCATCGTCGTCTCCTCATTGCCGATCCCAGTCGATGCGGAAGCTGTCGCCTTGCGGCTTGATGAAGCCCGCGTTGGCGCCGGGGAAGTGGGCAGGGCAGAGCAGGGCGTTGTTCTCGACGCAATCTTCTAGGAGCTTGCGTCGGCTTTGCGCGGACATCTCCTGGTCCCAGCAAAATTGGCTCGACCAGTCGGGGTGATAGACTTGAATTGGGTGATGCATGATGTCGCCCGAGAAGCAGGCTTGTTTGCCGCCATCCTTCAGGTTGATGGCGATCGAGCCCGGCGTGTGGCCGGGGTAGTCTTTTATGGTGAGCAGCGGGTCGGGCTGGTGATCGCTCTCGATCATCACCGCCTTGCCGGCCTCGACGATCGGCAGCACCGAATCGTCGAACGAGCCGTCGTTGACGCCTTCCTTGGTCTTACGCTCGTTCTCCCAATGCGCGTACTCGCGCTTGGCGAAGAGATAGCGCGCATTGGGGAAAGTCGGCACCCAGCGGCCGTCGACGAGCTGGGTGTTCCAGCCGACATGATCAACGTGCAGATGCGTGCACATTACGAAGTCGACCGATTCGGGCGGGCAACCGCAGGCGCGAAGCCGGTTGAGAAACGGCGTGTCGAGCTTGTTCCAGGCCGCGTTGTGCCGCTGCTTGTCGTTGCCGAGGCAGGTGTCGATCAGGATGGTGTGCTTGTCGGTCTTCACCACCCAGGTGTGCACCGAGCCGACCAGGCGGTCGGAGCCGGCCTCGACATGGTCGGGCACCATCCAGCCCTTCTGGGCGTCGAAGGCCTGCTGGTCGAAGCGGGGGAACATCCGGTTGGGCCTAAAACCTGCGGCGCAGAGCTCCTCGACCTTCTCGATCGTGGCGCCACCGATTTTGCGAACCGTCATGGCGCTTGCCCCTAGAAGGTGACGACGCTGCGGATCGACTCGCCCCTGTGCATCAGGTCGAAGGCGTCATTGATCTTCTCGACCGGCATGGTGTGGGTGATCAGCGAATCGATGTCGATCTTGCCGTCCATGTACCAGTCGACGATCTTCGGCACGTCGCGTCGGCCCTTGGCGCCGCCGAAGGCCGTGCCCATCCAACTCCGTCCCGTCACGAGCTGAAACGGGCGCGTGGCGATCTCCTGGCCGGCGCCGGCGACGCCGATGATCACCGACTTGCCCCAGCCGCGATGGCAGCATTCCAGCGCCTGACGCATCAACTGCGTATTGCCGACGCATTCGAAACTGTAGTCGGCGCCGCCGTCGGTCAGTTCGACGAGATGGGCGACCACGTCCTTGCCGCCGATGTCCTTGGGATTGACGAAGTGCGTCATGCCGAACTTGCGGCCAAGCGCCTCGCGCGCGGGGTTGAGGTCGACACCCACGATCATGTTGGCGCCGACCATGCGGGCGCCCTGCACGACGTTGAGGCCGATGCCGCCCAGGCCGAACACCACGACATTGGCGCCGGGCTCGACCTTGGCGGTGTTGATCACGGCGCCGATACCCGTCGTCACGCCGCAGCCGATGTAGCAGACCTTGTCGAAAGGTGCGTCGGGGCGGATCTTGGCGAGTGCGATCTCGGGCAGCACGGTGTAGTTCGAGAAGGTCGAGCAGCCCATGTAGTGGTGGATCTTCCGGCCCTTGATCGAAAAGCGCGAGGAGCCGTCGGGCATCACGCCCTGGCCCTGGGTGGCGCGGATCGAGGTGCAGAGATTGGTCTTGCCCGAGAGGCACGACTTACATTGACGGCACTCCGGCGTGTAGAGCGGAATCACGTGATCGCCCTTCTTCAAGGACACGATTCCGGGCCCGACATCGACCACCACGCCCGCGCCCTCATGGCCGAAGATCACCGGGAACAGTCCCTCGGGATCGCCGCCGGAGCGCGTGAACTCATCGGTGTGGCAGACGCCAGACGCCTTGATCTCGACCAGGACCTCGCCGAACTTCGGCCCTTCGAGGTCGACGGTCTCGATTTCGAGGGTCTTGCCGGCCTCGTAGCAGACCGCTGCCTTTGTCTTCACGCGAACCTTCCCCCGACTTCCAGAAGCGGGGAGCCTAGTGCAGGGAAGCCGCCTCAGTCTATGCCGCGGCGGTCCCGGCCAGGGCGCGTGCCATTTCAGACTTCGCCTCGCGATACTGCTGGATCAGGCGGCGGCAGAGGTCGGCGGCGGCGGGAATGTCCTCGATGTTCCCGACGCCGTGGCCCGCCGTATAGATGTCCTTCCAGCGCTTCTTGTTCTCGGCTGCGGCCACGATTTTGCTGGGGAGAGTCGTGCGCAGTACGTCGAGGTCGATGCCGGCCGCCAGCAGGCTGGGCGTCAGCCAGTTGGCCGGCGCGCCGTCGATCGAGGCGGTGAGGAAGACGTCGGTCGCGCGCGTCTTCAGGATCATGTCCTTGTGCGCGGCGGCCGCCATCGCCTCCCGGGTGGCGATGAAGCGCGTGCCGATATAGGCGACGTCGGCGCCCATCGCCTCGGCCGCCAGCACGTCGCGGCCGGTGGTCTGGCCGCCGGCCAGCACGATGGCGAAGTGATCGCCGAGCTGGCGCACCTCATTCATGAGGGCAAAGGGATTGATGGTGCCGGTATGGCCGCCGGCGCCGCCGGCCACGGCGATCACGCCATCGACGCCGGCCTCCAGCGCCTTCTCGGCGTGACGATGGTTGGCGATATCGTGCAGCGCCACGGCGCCCCAGCTGTGGATCCGCTTGATGGCGTCGCCCGGCGCGCCCTTGGAGGTCAGCACCACCGGCACCTTGTACTTCTCGACCAGCTCGAGATCGCCCAGGTAGCGCGGGTTGGAGGCGTGCACGACCAGGTTCACCGCCCACGGCGCGGGCTTCTTGCCTGAGTCTTCCAGCCGCTTCATGCCCTCCTGCATCTCGTCGAGCCAGGCCTGGAATTCCTCGCGGCTCCTCGTGCCATGGGCGGGGAAGCTGCCCATCAGCCCCTCGGCGCAGCAGGCCAGGGTGAGTGCGGGGTTGGACACCAGGAACATCGGCGCGGCGATGGCAGGGATCGCCATGCGCTCCATCAGCTTCTTCACCTCGGCGCGCGCCATGCTCAGACCTCTCCCACCGTGGGCGTCGTCGACGTGACGCCGGTATCGGCCAGTTTCTTCAATTGAGCGTCGTCGTAGCCCAGCAGCTCGCGCAGCACCTCGTCGGTGTGCTGGCCGAGATCGGGACCGGGCCGCTCGATGCTGATGCCCTTGCCATCGAGGCGATAGGGCAGACCCTTCACCAGGCCGCCGCGCTCGTCGCGGACCAGCGTGACGCCTTGCAGCTTCGTATCGCGCAGCAGGTCGGCACCATCGTTACAGGGCGCAGCGGCGATACCGCGCGCCAGCAGCGCGGCAACCGCGTCGGCACTGTCGCGGCCAGCACAGAACGCGTCGATAGCCGGATCCGGCGCGTCGAGCGTGACCGCGATCCAGCGTCCATCCTTGCAGCGATGGGCGTCCTGCTGGGCGACGCCTTCTTCCCTATTGCCGCGCCTTCCGCTGGCGCGCGCCGGATCGGCCGAGGCTGCCACGATTTCCTCGCCCAGCGTGAAGGACGCGACCTCGCGCTGCGAGAAGTCGAGGAACGCACCCTTGCCGGTGCGACGCGCTTCCATGATGGCGGCGATCACGATGCCCGTGGCGAACAGCGACACGATCTGGTCGGGATAGTTCACGTCCATGCCGGAAATGCGCGGCTCCTCGCCCTCGTAGCCGGTAAGGGACGCGATGCCCGAGGTGGCGTCCAGCGTGCTGCCAAACGAAACGTTCATGCGCTCCGGCCCAGTGTCGCCCTGACTCGAAATGGCGGCGAAGACGAGACGCGGATTGATCGCGCTCAGATCCTTGTAGCCGAGCGCGGCGCGGTCGAGCACGCCGCGGCGGAAATTCTCGACGACGATATCGCAGTGAGCTGCGAGCTCGCGAATGACGCGCTGACCCTCGGGCGCCTTGAGGTTGAGCGCGAGCCCGCGCTTGTTGCGGTTGGTGAAGCGGAACTGCGGCGAGCGGTTCCACCAGCCTTTCTCGTTGTCGGGCTTGCCGACGACGCGGAAGGGATCGAGGTAGGCCCCGGACTCGATCTTGATCACGTCGGCGCCGAGGTCGGCCAGCATGGCCGAGGTGTTGGCGCCGGCCGTCAGCAGGCCGAAATCGAGGACGCGCACGCCGGCGAGCGCTTTCATGCCGCCAGCTCCGGGGCGGGCCGGGGGGCGAAGGAGCGGCCGTTCCATTGGACGGGGAGCTGCGGCAAGCGGAGTGAGCCGAGCTTGGGATGCGCCATCTCGGTCAGGAACCCGCGCGAAACATATTGTTCGGTCTGCAGCAGTTCGGCCGGCGAGAAGATCGGGCCGAAGGGGACTCCCTTGGCCTGCGCCGTCTTCTGGATCTCGGCGCGGGTCTTGTCGGCGAACCACGGCGTGATGATCTCGTAGAGCCGGGTGATGTTCTGGCGGCGGCCGGCGCGGGTGTTGAACATCGGGTTGGCGAGGCGGGGATCGCCGATCAGGGCGCGCGTCGCCGGCCATTGCGTGACGGTGTAGACCACGGCCACGTGGCCATCGCGGCAGGGCACGATCTGGAACTCCGAGTTTTTGCCCTCGCGACCGGGCGAGGTGCCGCCGGCATCTGCGCCGGAGGCCGCCTTCCAATTCACCCATTGCATCACTTCGGCCAGTGACACGCGGACGGCGGGTGCCGTCTGGCCGGCATCGCGGGCGGCCAGCGCTGCCGAAAGCCCGGTGAAGGCGGTGAGGCCCGCGGCGTAGGAAGCCTGATGGCCGCCCAGACGCAGCGGCTTGCGTTCGGGTTCGCCCACCATGTGCAGCAGCCCGCCCAGCGCCAGGATCGCGAATTCGCTGACGGGCCGGGTGGCGGCATTCATCTCGGCTGGAAACGCCGCGATCTCGATCGGCGTCGCGTGCGAGGCGCGCAGCAAGGGCGCCGAGGTGGCGGGTTCCTCGAACAGCACGGCGTCGGCCTTGTTCAGCAGGCCGGCCAATGCGTTTCGCCCGGACTCGCTCACGAGGTCGAGCACCAGCGAGCGCTTGGAAGTGTTGAGGAACTGGAAGAGCGCGCTTTCGCCCTGCAGCAGAAACGGCGGCGCGCGCCGCACCGGATCGCCGCCAAGTGGTTCGATCTTGAGCACATCGGCGCCGAGATCGGCCGCGATCTTGGCGGCGAGCGACGTCGCCAGACGCAGGCAGAGCGGCACGTTGGCGTCGTTCACCTCGACGATCGTGAAGCGGGCCAACGGCAGGGAGGTATCGTCACTCATCTTCTGCATATCGTGGCGTGTGCTACTGTCGCGGTCTACGGAGGACTTGATGGCACAGACCGGCAATCACAAGGGACTCACATTCGGCATCTTCCTGGCGCCGTTCCATCGCGTCGGTGAGAATCCGACGCTCGGCATGGCACGCGACATGGAGCTGATCGAATGGATCGACGAGCTAGGCTACGACGAGGCCTGGATCGGTGAGCACCATTCCGCCGGCTGGGAGACCATCGCCTCGCCGGAAGTCTTCATCGGCGCCGCCATCGAGCGTACGCGCTACATCCGCCTCGGCTCCGGCGTGACCAGCCTGCCGTATCACCATCCGCTGATGGTGGCGAACCGCTTCGTGCAGCTCGACCATATGTCCCGTGGACGGACGATGCTGGGTTGCGGTCCCGGCGCACTGCCGTCCGACGCCTACATGATGGGCATCGAGCCCTCGACCCAGCGGCCGCGCATGGAAGAGGCGCTGGCCGCCATCATGGCGCTGCTCAAATGCGAAGAGCCGGTCACCATGAAGACCGACTGGTTCGAGCTGAAAGAGGCGCGCCTGCATCTGGCGCCCTACAGCTATCCGCATTTCCCGATCGCCTGCGCCAGCACCATCACGCCCTCGGGCATGATCGCCGCCGGCAAGCATGGCCTCGGTGTGTTGTCGATCGGCGCCGGCATCCCGGGCGGGCCGGAGATGCTGGGCAAGCAGTGGGGAATCTACGAGGAGACCGCGGCCAAGCACGGCCACACGGCCGACCGTTCCAAATGGCGTGTCGTGGTGAATGCGCACGTGGCTGATGACGACGAGCAGGCGCTGCGCGAGGTCCATGCCGGCGAACGTAACGAGACCGTGACCTATTTCGAGGACACCTTGGGCCGCCCGCCTGGCCGCGCCGACGATCCGCTGCGTGACGGCGTGAAGATGGGCACGACGCTTGTGGGTAATCCCGACACCGTGGCCAAAGGTATCGAGCGGCTCCTGGGCTACTCCAACGGCGGCTTCGGCGGCGTGCTGTTCCGTGCCCACGAATGGGCGAGCCGCGAAAGCACCCTCCGCTCCTACGAGCTGTTTGCGCGTTATGTGATGCCGCGCTTCCAGGGCTCGCTCGACACGATCGTCAACTCGAACCAGTGGGCCAAAGATAATCGCAAGGGCATCTTCGGGCCCAACGTGGCCGCCGTTAAGAAGGCCTTCACCGACGCCGGTCGCGAGGCGCCCGACGAGTTCCGTGCCCGCACGCCGGGCGCACGAGATGTCGCCAACGACTGAGGGCGGGGACTAGAACCGCTGGCATCGTTTTTCGCAGCGAAAGAGCGGACTTTCCTGTGAGGCCCCGATCCCCCAACATGTGCACCGCACAATGACCAGGGGGATGGCTCACCGATGAGCATCAAGGGCAAAGCCTACATTGCGGGTATCTACGAGCATCCGACGCGGCTCGCGAAGGATATCTCGCTGGCGCAAATCCACGCCCAGTGCGCCAAGGGTGCGCTCGAGGACGCCGGCCTCACCAAGGACGATGTCGACGGCTATTTCTGTGCCGGCGACGCGCCCGGCCTCGGGCCGATGTCGATGGTCGAGTACATGGGGCTGAAGCCGCGCCATGTCGATTCGACCGACACCGGCGGCTCCTCCTACGTGCTACATGTCGGCCACGCGGCCGAGGCGATTGCCGCCGGCAAGTGCAAGGTGGCGCTGATCACCTTGGCCGGCCGGCCGCGCGCCGAAGGCATGGCGACCGGCACGGTGCCGCGTTCGCGCGGCGGCACGCCGACGCCGGACGAGCCGTTCGAATTCCCCTATGGGCCGACGGTGGTGAACATGTACGCCATGTGCGCCATGCGCCACATGTACGAGTTCGGCACGACGGCCGAGCAGCTCGCCTGGATCAAGGTCGCGGCCTCGCACCATGCCCAGCACAATCCGCACGCGCTGCTGCGCGACGTGGTGACGGTCGAGGAGGTGGTGAATTCGCCGATGATCTCCGATCCGCTGCACCGGTTGGACTGCTGCGTCATTACCGACGGCGGCGGCGCGATCGTGGTCGTGGCGCCGGAGATCGCAGCCAAGCTCAAGCGGCCCAAGGTCAAGCTGATCGGCGCCGGGGAGTTCGTGAAGACCCAGATGGGCGGCAAGGTCGATCTCACCTATTCGGGTGCGCGCGTCAGCGGTGCCGCTGCCTTCGCCGAAGCGGGCGTAAAACCCGCCGACATCAAGTACGCCTCGATCTACGACAGCTTCACCATCACGGTGCTGATGCAGCTTGAAGACCTCGGCTTCTGCGAGAAGGGCAAGGGCGGCGCCTTCGTGGCCGACGGCAACCTGATCGCAGGCACCGGCAAGCTGCCGTTCAACACCGACGGCGGCGGCCTCTGCAGCAACCATCCCGGCAATCGCGGCGGCCTTACCAAGGTGCTGGAAGCAGTCCGACAGTTGCGCGGCGAGGCCCATCCCGCGGTGCAGGTGAAGAACTGCAATCTCGCCGTCGCGCACGGCACGGGCGGCTCGCTCGGCCTGCGCCACGGCAGCGCCACCGTCATTCTGGAGAGGGAGTAGATCATGGCCGATACCAAAGAGCGCAAGCTGCCGGCGCCGGCGGTTAGCCAGGAGACGCAGGCCTATTGGGATGCCGCCGCCAAGGGCAAGCTGCTGGTGCGCAAGTGCACGAGCTGCAACCAGGCGCATCACTACCCGCGCACGATCTGCCCGTTCTGCTTCAGCGACAAGACGGAGTGGATTGAGGCTTCGGGCAAGGGCACGCTCTATTCCTACAGCGTCATGCGCCGCGCTCCGGTGCCCTACGCCATGGCCTATGTGACCCTGGCCGAGGGCCCGCGCATGGTGACCAACATTGTCGATTGCGACTTCGACAAGTTGAAGTGCGAGCAGGCGGTGAAGCTGGTGTTCAAGCCGACCGACGGCGGCCCGCCGCTGCCGATGTTCACGCCGGCCTAAGGCGCCACGGCAAAGATGTAGCGGTCGGGCCGCAGCAGCGCGGCGCGCACGCCTCGCTCAGTGAGCCAGTCCTGACCGACACCGGGCAGGAGCACGGCGTCCGGCCTTAGGTGCGTCAGCAATGACGTCTCGCCGACGATGGCGAAGCGCTGGCCGATGGCATCGTCCATCAGCCGGCCATCTGCAAGGCGCGGCTGTGGGAAGATCGTACCGACCGGGGGTGGCCCGTCGCTGCGGCAGCCCGGGCCGAGCTGCGGTTGGGGGAAATCGAAAACCTCCGCTCCGGCGGCGAAGCGCTGGTCGCGCTTTGCTGCCGCGGCGGGATCGGTTTCCTGCAGCACGGCGCCCAGCCTGACCGCCAATTCGATGAATGCGCGGACGTGCGGCAGGCGCTCGCTCTCGTAGGTGTCGAGCAGGCGGTCATCGGCGCCGTCCCTGACGACGGCAGCGAGCTTCCAGGCGAGGTTGGCGGCATCGCGCAGACCTGCACACATGCCCTGGCCGAGAAAGGGTGGCGTCTGGTGGCAGGAATCGCCGGCCAGCAGCAGCCGGCCCTGGCGCCAGCCTTCCTGGACGACCGAATGAAAGGTGTAGACGGCGGCGCGTTCGAGCGCCGCGTCTGCCGGCCCCAGCCAGCGTGCCATCATCGGCCAGAAGACCGCGGGCTCGGTGAGGCGGGCAGAATCGTCGTCTGGCATCAGCATGATCTCCCAGCGCCACCGTCGGCCGCCGACATGCACGATCGTCATCGGCCGGGCCGGATCGCAGAGCTGGATCGTGTGATCGGGCAGGTCGCGCACGCGCGGCTGGTCGAGGTCGCACAGCAGATCGACCACGAGCCAGGGCTGATGCAGGCCGAGGTCGTGCTGGCGACTGCCGATCGCGCGGCGCACCAGTGAGCGCGCGCCATCGCAGCCCACCACGTAGCGGGCGTCCAGGTCATCGACCGAACCGATTTCATGGCCGAGATGGACGTGCACATTGGGAAACCGCGCGATGCCGGCGCGCAGGGTCTCTTCGAGAATCGGTTGGTGGAAATACCAGTTGCCCGCCCAGCCATGCGGGCCCGGGCCGTCGAGGCCGCGGCGGACCATGAGCGGTCGGCGGTCGGCGTTGACGAAGTGCATACCCTTGGACGAGGCGCGCGCCGCAGCAGCAACACGGCCGGCGAGGCCTACCGACTGGAAGATGCGCATGATCTCGCCGTCGAAATGCACGGCGCGCGGCAGCGGATGGATCTCACGCTCGCGGTCGTAGATGTCGACCGCTAGACCGGCCTGGCCCAGCAGGTTGGCCAGCAACGCGCCGACTGGTCCGCAACCGATGATGGCCACGTCAGTAGAAGCGGCTATGGCGGACCTCCCCCGTAGGCACGACGATCATAGAGCAGGAAGGCACGGCGTGTGCTAGTGATTCACCATGTCCAACCTCGATCCCGTCACCTTGACCGTCATCCAGAACGGCCTGATCCAGGTCTGTAACGAAATGGACTTGGCTTTCGTTCGTGCAGCTTTCTCGCCGGTGATTTCCGAGGGCATGGACCGCTCCGACGGTATTTACGACGCAACCGACGGGTCCCTGATCGCCCAGGGCGAGCTCGGGTTGCCGGTGTTCGTCGGCACCATGCAATTCTCGACCCGCGCCGTCATCGAGCGGGTGAAAAGCCACTATGCAGGAAAGGTGGAGCCGGGTGACGTCTTCATCGTCAACGATCCTTACCTTGGCGGCACCCATCTGATGGACGTGCGGTTCGTGAAGCCGTTTTTCTACAAGGGCGAGGTCTTCGCCTGGCTCGCCAATACCGGTCACTGGCCCGACGTCGGCGGCATGGTGCCCGGCGGCTTTTCGGCCAGCGCCACCGAGGTCGAGCAGGAAGGGCTGCGTCTGCCGCCGGTGAAGTTCTTCAAGAAGGGCGAGATGGACCAGGAGATCCTGTCCATCATCCTGTCCAACATCCGCATCGCCGATCAGCGGATCGGCGACATCAAGGCCCAGGCCGCGGCGCTCACCACCGGCGAGGTGCGGCTGACCGCGCTGATCGACCGCTACGGCGCCGATGTCGTGCGCGCGGCGATCGCCGAGATGCGCCACCGCGCCGAGCGCCAGATGCGGGCCAAGATCGCCGGCATTCCCGATGGTATCTACGAGGGCACCTCGCAGGTCGACAGCGACGGCGTGGTCGACGAGCCGCTCACCATCCGGATGAAGGTCACCAAGAAGGGCGACGAGCTGCTCTTCGACATGACCGGGTCGAGCCCGCCCTGCCGCGGGCCGATGAACAGCGTCATCGCCACCACCAAGTCGGCGATCTACCTCGCCATAAAGCACGTCTTTCCCGAGGTGCCGATCAATGCCGGCACCTTCGAGCCGCTGAAGATCATCGAGCCCGAGGGCACGTTCCTTTATGCGAAGTATCCACGGCCGGTCTCGGGTTGCGCGGCCGAGGTGAGCCAGCGCATCGCCGAGGCGGTGTTCGCGGCCCTTACCAACGCCATTCCCGACATCCTGTTCGCCGCACCCGCTGGCACGTCAGGCAATCTCGGCGTCGGCGGCTTCGATCCCGAGCGCAACCGCTCCTACATCATGTATCTCTTTACCGGCGGCGGTTACGGCGGCTTCAAGGGCGGCGACGGTCTCAGCAACGGCTGTTCGACCATCGGCATTTCCAAGATGCCGCCGGTCGAAGTGCTGGAGCAGTTCTATCCAATCCTGTTCGAGGAATTCTCCCTGTGCGAGGGCTCCGGCGGCGCCGGCGAGTTCCGCGGCGGCTTCGGCATCAACTACGCCATCAAGCTCCGTCGCGGCGAGGCCCGGGTCTCGATGGTGATGGACCATGGCCGCACCGGCCCGCAGGGCGCGCTGGGCGGCGATGCCGGCGGCGTCAATACCGTCGTGGTGACGCAAGGCGGCAAGACCTACCGGCCGCCGCATCTTTCCAAGGACCAGGACATCGAGATCGGCGTCGGTGACGTGGTGCGCGTGTCGACGCCGGGCGGCGGCGGCTTCGGCGATCCCGGCCGGCGCGATCCCGCGCTGGTCACCCGAGACGTGGCGCGCGGCTACTACACCGCCGAACAGGCGCGTGAGAAGTTCGGGCCGCGGACCGCCGCCGAATGAGCCTGCTTCGGCGACAGGCTTTGGCCCTGCCAGTGGCGATGGCGGCGGGTAGCGCCGCGGCGCAGACCGTATGGATTCCCGTGTCGGGCGCCGACAATTCCTTTTATGTCGAGATGCCGGGGACGCCCCTCTACAAAGTGATCGACACGACGACGCCGGGCGGCACGCCTTTCGTCTATCACTCCTACAGTCTCGAATACCGGCGGCTGTCGTTCGTGGCGCAGACCACGCTCTATCCCGCCGGGGTCGATGTGACGAAGCCGCGCGTCAATCTGCAGATCGCGCTCGACGACCGCGCCCAGCGTCTGGAAGGCGGCAAATGGAGCAAGGTCGACTGGCGCGACGTGCAGGGCGCTACCGCCGTCGAATCGATCGGTCCCATCGCCGGCGGCAGCGCGCTGCGGCAGCTTTCGCTGCTGAAGGGCCGCCGCTTCGTGTCGCTGGGCTATCTCGCGCCGGCCGACGCCATGCGCGCGCCCGAGGCCGAACGCTTCTTCCGCTCGCTGAGGCTCACCGCATGACATTGCCGCGCATAAAAGTTCTCGCCCTGGGCGGCACCATCGCCACGCGCCCCGATGCCTCGGGTGCCATGCAGATGGGGCTAGGCGCCGACGATCTCGTGGCCGCGGTTCCCGCATTGGCAACGCTGGCTGCGATCGATGCCGAGACCGTGTCGAGGGTCGGCAGCCATTCGCTGGGCTTCGACCAGATCCATGCGCTGGCGGCCAGGATCGCCGCGCTCGATGTCGATGGCGTGATCGTGACGCAAGGCACCGACACGCTCGAGGAAACTTCGTTCCTGCTCGACCTGCTGCTGGATCGCGACATCCCGGTGATCGTGACAGCGGCGATGCGCAACCCGGCGCTCACCTCGCCCGACGGGCCGGGCAATCTTCTCGCCGCCGTGCGCGTGGCCTGCGATCCGTGGGTGCGGGCGCACGCCCGGGCGCTGGGCGTGATGGCGGTGATGCTGGACGAGGTCTATGCCGCGTCCGATGTGCTGAAAATTCACCCGACGCGGCTCAACGCCTTTGCGTCGCCACAGACCGGCCCGCTCGCCACCCTCGTCGAGGACCGCGTGGTGCCCCTGTCTCTGCCGGTGCGCGAAGCGATTGTCGGCGCGCGCAAGCGGCTGGGCACGATCGGGGGCAAAGCTGCGCCGGTGGCCCTGCTGTGGATTGCGCTTGACGAGCCCGGCCATCTGGTCGAGGCGCTGATGATGGCCGAAGATCATCTCGGCTATTGCGGCGTGGTGCTGGGTGGACTGGGCGGCGGCCATGTGCCGGAACGTGCGGCCGATCTTATCATGCGCCTTGCCGGTATCCTGCCGACCGTGATGTCGCCACGCGCCGGTGGCGGGCCCATGCTGCGGCAGACCTATGGTGGTCCCAGTTCCGAGATTGCGCTGCGCAAGGCGGGCCTGATCTGGGGTGGCCGGTTGCATCCCCTGAAGGCGCGTGTGCTGCTGGAGACCTGTCTCCGGGCCGGGCTCGGCCGCGACATCATTGCCGAGGTGTTCGACGCCTTCGGCTAGGAGTAGAATGCCCGGCGCGAGGTGATCGTCATGTTCGAATCCTTCGACGCCATCCTGCTGGCCCGGGCGCAATTTGCCTTCACGGTCTCGTTCCATTTCATTTTCCCGTCCTTCTCCATCGGCCTCGCCAGCTATCTCGCCGTGCTCGAGGGGCTGTGGCTGTGGACGGGGCGGCAGATCTATCTCGACCTGTTCAAGTACTGGCTGAAAATCTTTGCGCTCGCCTTCGGCATGGGCGTGGTCTCGGGCATCGTCATGGCCTACCAGTTCGGCACCAACTGGGCGGCCTTCTCCGACAAAGCGGGTCCCGTCATCGGGCCGCTGATGGCCTACGAGGTGCTGACCGCCTTCTTCCTCGAGGCGGGCTTCCTGGGCGTCATGCTGTTCGGCATGAACCGCGTCGGCCGCACGCTGCACTTCGTCGCCACTCTGGCGGTCGCGATCGGGACCTTCATCTCGGCCTTCTGGATCCTGTCGGCCAATAGCTGGATGCACACGCCGGCAGGCTTCGCCATGAATGCCGCGGGCCAGTTCGTGCCCGTCGACTGGCTGGCGGTGATCTTCAATCCGTCCTTTCCCTACCGGCTGGTCCACACCGTGTTCGGCGCCTATCTCACCACCGCGCTGGTGGTGGGTGCGGTCGGCGCCTGGCACTTGTTGCGGGAGCGCACCAACGACGGCGCGCGCGTCATGTTCTCCATGGCCATGGGCATGATCACGGTGGTGGCGCCCCTGCAGATTTTCGCCGGCGACCAGCACGGGCTGAACACGCTCGAGCACCAGCCGGTCAAGGTCATGGCCATGGAAGGCCACTTCCAGAGCTACCCCGACGGTGCGCCGCTGATCCTGTTCGGCTGGCCCGACAGGGCCCAGGCCAAGACGCTCTATGCGGTCGAGATTCCCAAGGCCTCGTCGCTGATCCTGAAGCACTCCTGGGACGCGCCACTCAAGGGGCTCGACTCGGTCGATCGCAAGGAATGGCCGCCGGTGGCCATCGTCTTCTGGGCCTTCCGCATCATGGTCGGCATGGGGATGCTGATGCTGGCGCTGGCGGCGCTGAGCCTGCTCGCGCGCGTCAGGCACCGGCTCTACGACTGGCCGCTGCTGCATCGCTTCGCCCTCGTCATGGGGCCGGCCGGCTTCGTGGCGGTGATCGCCGGCTGGGTGACGACCGAGGTCGGCCGCCAGCCCTACACGGTGCATGGCCTGCTGCGCACCGCCGACTCGGCCTCGAGGCTCGACGCGCCCGCGGTCGCGGCGTCGCTGCTGGCCTTCATCGTCGTCTACTTCATCGTGTTCGGCGCCGGGGTCTTCTACATCCTGAAGCTGATGAGCCATCCGCCGCACCGTGGCGAGCAGGGCCCGAACCGCGGCGAGCCGGTACGTGCAGCGGGCATCACCCCGTCGCCCGCGGTGGCGGAAAAGATCGCGACGGGCGGGGAGGCCTGATCATGCCGTTCACCCTCGATCTGCCGGTTTTCTTCGCCTTCATCATTGCCTTTGCGATCTATGCCTACGTCGTGATGGATGGCTTCGATCTCGGCATCGGCATCCTGTTCCCGATGATCCCCGCCGGCCGCGAGCGCGACAGCGCCATGAACTCCATCGCGCCGGTGTGGGACGGCAACGAGACCTGGCTGGTGCTGGGTGGCGGCGGCCTGCTGGCGGCCTTTCCGCTGGCCTACGGCGTGATCTTCTCGGCGCTCTACGCGCCGATCATCGCCATGCTGCTGGCTCTGGTGTTCCGCGGCGTCGCCTTCGAGTTCCGCTGGCGCGATCCGGCGCACCGCGCCTACTGGGATGTCGCCTTCAATCTCGGCTCGGTGGTCGCCACGCTGGCGCAGGGCATCGCCCTGGGTGCCCTGTTGCAGGGGATCGCGGTCCAGGACCGCGGCTATGCCGGCGGCTGGTTCGACTGGCTGACGCCGTTCAGTCTGCTGGTCGGTGTCAGCCTGGTCTTCGGTTACGGACTACTCGGCGCCACGTGGCTGATCATGAAGAGCGAGGGCTCGTTGCAGGAACGCTGCTACCGGTTCGCCTTCGGGCTGGGCATCGCGGTAATCCTGGCCATGGCGGCGGTGAGCGCCTGGACGCCGTTCCTGCGCGACGCCTACTGGCTGCGCTGGTTCGCCTGGCCGCAGGTCCTGTTCACCGCCCAGGTGCCGCTGCTGGTCGTCATCGCCTCGGCCACCTTCTTCGTGAGCCTGCAGCGCCAGCATCACTACACGCCGTTCCTGATGACCCTGGCCCTGTTTACCCTGGGCCTCGCCGGCCTCGGCATCAGCCTCTATCCCTACGTCGTGCCGCCGGTCATCTCGATCTGGGATGCCGCCGCGCCGCATGTCAGCCTGATGTTCATGCTGCCGGGCGTGCTGGTGATGGTGCCGA
Organism: Reyranella massiliensis 521; assembly: GCA_945860205.1. Classification (GTDB taxonomy): domain Bacteria; phylum Pseudomonadota; class Alphaproteobacteria; order Reyranellales; family Reyranellaceae; genus Reyranella; species Reyranella massiliensis_B. Next base: position 60,938 of record CAMARK010000003.1, read on the forward strand.
TCATCCTGGCCTATACCGCCTATTCGTACTGGGTGTTTCGCGGCAAGACCGGCCATGAAGGCTATCACTGAGGTGACTCCCTCAAAGTCTACGAGGACCCGCCAGCTCTTGTGGTTCGTGGGCCTGTGGGCGGCCGGAGTCGGGGTGACCGCCCTGGTGAGCTACGGCATCCGGTTCTGGCTGAGATAAGGCCTCAGGCCATGCGCCGCGTCGGCCGGCAGTTGAAGGCCAGCGGTCGGGCATTGCCGCCGTTTTCGCGCAAGGTGGCGAGATCGTCGCGGCCGGCCCATTCGTTGGTCGTGTCGACGTAGCGGAATCCCTGGTCGGTCGGCTGGTATTCGAGACGCCAGGTCCTGCCGTCGAGCGTCACCGAGGCGCGATTCTTGGCATAGACCACCGACACTTCCTTGCGGCCGTCGCAGAGGTAGGCGATGGCCTGTGGCGTCGGATCGTCGGCTGCGGGCCGCGGAATCAGGTTCGTCTGAGGTTGCTGCTCGGCGGTGCAAGCGCTCAGCAGGACAATTGCGACAATCGACAGGCGCTTCATCCTGCGCTTTCCTCCCAGGACCGGTACCTTAAGGAATTCAGGGGAACGTGCAAATGCCACTCTTCAAGCTGCGCGATGGCGCCGAGCTCCACTATGAGAAGAACGGAAGTGGACCGCCGCTGTTTCTTGTGGCGGGCCTGGGCGGCGACGGCCGGTTCTGGGGCACCAACGTCGACGAACTCGCCCGGCAATTCACGGTGGTCGTGCACGATCATCGCGGCACCGCGCGCAGCACGCTGTCCCGGCTCACCTACAGCGTCGAGCAGATGGCCGACGATGCGCTGCAGCTCATCGAGGGGCTGGGCTTCGACCGCGTCCATTGGTGCGGCCACTCGACCGGCGGCGCCATGGGCCAGGTGCTGGCGATCGACCATCCCGGCCGTATCGACCGGCTGGTCCTGAGCTCGACCTGGGCCAAGACGGATGCCTTCTTTCGCCGCCTGTTCGAGGTCCGCTCCCTGATGTTGCGCGAGCTGGGCCCCGAGGCCTACCTCAAATCGAGCGCGCTGGCGCTCAACATGCCGTCCTGGGTGCGCGACCACGATGCCGACCTCGTGGCCGCCGAGGCCAAGGCCCGCGAGACCATCCCGATCCCCGAGATCGTGCTGTCGCGCATCGCCGCCATCGTCGCCCACGACCGGCGCGAGCAATTACAGAAGGTGCGGGCGCCGACGCTGGCGATCTGCGCCCGCGACGACACCGTGACGCCGCTCTATTTCACCGAAGAACTCGTCCGGCTGATCCCGGGCGCGCGGGCCTATGTGCTGGCCGACGGCGGCCACGCATATCCGAACGTGCACGGCGCGGAATTTCGGCGTGTAATGACGTCCTTCCTGTTGGAGTCCTGATGCCCATGAATATCGAACCCCAGATCACCGCCTTCGGTGCCGAACTCAAGGCCATCCGCCGCGACATCCACGCCCATCCCGAGCTTGGCTTCGAGGAGGAGCGGACCAGCGCGATCGTGGCGCAGAAGCTGAAGGAGTGGGGCCTCGAGGTCACGACCGGCATCGGCAAGACCGGCGTCGTCGGCACCATCCGCGTCGGCAACAATCCGCGCGCCATCGGGCTCCGCGCCGACATGGACGCGCTGCCGATGGACGAACTCAACACCTTCGATCATCGCAGCACGCACAAGGGCCGCATGCATGCCTGCGGCCACGACGGCCACACCACCATGCTGCTGGGTGCCGCGAAGTATCTCTCGGCGACGCGCAACTTCGACGGCACCGTCCATCTCATCTTCCAGCCAGCCGAGGAAGGCCGCGGCGGCGCCGAGGCCATGGTCAAGGACGGGCTGTTCGAGAAGTTCCCCTGCGAGCAGATCTTCGGCATGCACAACAGGCCCAAGCTCGACGTCGGCAAGTTCGCCATCCGGTCCGGCCCGCAGATGGCGGGCGGCGGCCTGTTCGACATCCACATCACCGGCAAGGGCACGCACGGCGCGCGGCCGGAAGCCGGCATCGACCCGGTGATCATCGCGACGCAGATCATCTCGGCGTTGCAGACCGTGGTGTCGCGCAACGTGGCGCCGCTCGATTCGGCGGTGATCTCGGTGACGCAGATGCATGCCGGCGACGCCTACAACGTCGTGCCGCAGGAGGCCGTCCTGCGCGGCACCATCCGCACCTTCCGCAAGGAGACCATGGCGCTGGTGAAGGAGCGCATCGAGACGATCTCGGCCGGCATCGCCCAGACCTTGGGCGGCAGCGCCAAGGCCGACATTCGCGTGGTCTTCCCGCCACTCGTGAACGACAAGGACGCCGTGAAGTTCATCGCCGACGTGGCCGCCAAGATCGTCGGCGAGGAGAACATGAACCGCGACGGCATGTTCTCGATGGCATCGGAGGACTTTTCCTACATGCTGGAGAAGGTGCCCGGCGCCTTCATCAACATCGGCAACGGCAGCGGCGAGGGCGGCTGCGAAGTGCACAATCCCAGCTACGACTTCAACGACGATATCCTGACGCTTGGCGCCACGCTGTGGTCGAGGGTCGTCGAGACCAAGCTTGCCAAGGATGCGCGATAATGGAGGCACCGTGACGACGAACGATACCAGACACTGGCTGCTCAGGGACCTGCCTTACGCAGCGATGCTGGCGCTTGCCGTCGGCGGTCTCGTGCTCACCAGCTTTCGTGGCCCGACGACCTATTACTATTGGATGGCGCTGGCGCCGATCTACGGATTGATCTGCGTGGTCTCCGGATGGCGGCATCTCGACACGGGCGCCGGCCACATGCAGCTGGCCGCGACGCAGGCGCTGCATTGGGCGGCTTTCGTTGCCGCCATGTGGCTGATGTTCCTTCCGGAGGTGCGCGGCATCGTCAACGACAACGCCACCAGTCTCACATTGCTGATCCTGCTGGCGCTGGGCACTTTCGTTGCCGGTGTGCACGCGCGGGTGTGGCGCATCTGCGCGGTGGGAGTGTTTCTCGCGGCCTCGGTACCGGCGGTGGCGTGGGTCCAGGAATCCGCCATGCTGCTGTTGATCGGTGCGCTGCTGCTGATCGCGGTTGGTGTCGTCTTCTGGTTGATGTGGCGCCGCGAGAGCAGGCGGCTGTGAGCGGGAAGGTCGTTCTCTGGAGCGACTACGTCAGTCCCTACGCCTTCGTCGCCAAGGCATGGGCGTATGAGCTCGAGGCCGTCTACGATCTCGCTCTGGAGTGGCGGCCCTACACGCTCGACATCGCCTCGTTCCAGGGATCGGTGGCCGAACGCGATGCCCACCACTGGCGGCGCGTGCGCTACGCCTACATGGACGCCAGGCGCTGGGCCAACAAGCAGGGCCTGACGTTGATGGGCCCGAAGAAGATCTTTTATGCCCGGCCAGTCAATGCCGGCATGCTCTACGCCCAGAAGCACGGCGTTTTCCGCCGCTACAATGATCGTGCGTTCGACCTCTTCTGGCGGCGCGAACTCGATCCCGAAAGTCCCGAGGCGGTGGCCGGGCTGCTCGTCGATGCCGGTGCGCCTCCGGGCTTCGAGGATTATCTCGCAGCTGATGGGGGCGCTGAACACGACCGCCTGCGTCTCGAGGCCGAGACGTCGGGCGTGTTCGGTGTCCCTACTTTCGTCTTCGACGGTGAGCTGTTCTGGGGCGGCGACCGGCTCGGCCTGCTGCGCGAACGGCTCGACGAGAAAGGCGTGAAGCGGCGCTAGGCGACCAGCCTAGGCATCTGGAAGCTGGTCGATCCTGCGTTCGATGCGCTCGTGCAGCGTCTTCACTTCGCCACGCTGCTTCTTGGCGCGGTCCTTGAGCAGCCGCTTGGCGCGCCGGAAGGCGTCGTTGACGGCAAACTGCGGGCTCGCGAAACGGTCGTCGGCCTGCGGCGTGTGATCGATATTGATGTCGATGCCACCCGGCAGTGTCATATGGATGTTGGCGCTGAAAAGGTTGCTGGTGCGGTGATGCTTGTCGGGAATCTTGACCACGACGTGGCAGGCGGTCATGCGGCCGTAGAGCTGCTCCAGCGTGTCGACGTGCCCGGTGATCAACTGGCTCAGCGCTTCGCTGGTATCGCCACCCTGAAAGCTGATTTTGAGGGGTGTTTCCATGTCGATCCTCCCTGCAATGCTTCAACGTCTCCATTGAACGTGGGACGGGCGTGGCGGGTTGCAAGCGGTCAGGGCGAGGCTTTTGCCGGCAGGCCGCGTGCAGCGAGATAGGCTTCGAGCACGCCGGTCCAAAGCGCCGGGGCCGAGGAAATCTGGTGCCCGTTCAGGCCGGCGGGCGGTTCGTACTCGTGGAACGCTCCGGTACCGCCCGCCTTCTGGTACGCGGCGAAGTTCGCGCGGCTGTGTGCCAGCGAATAGAACGGATCCTTGTCGCCATAGAGCCAGATCGTGGGCTGACCATAGGCGGCGCCACGATTGAACAGGTTTTGGTTGATCGCGTCGGCGTTCCTGCAGCTGCCGCCCATCCAGCCGCCGACGAAATTGATCGCCGCGCGCGGCACGCCGGGCTGACGGCCGCTCCAGGCAATCGCGAGGACGCCGCCGCGCGACTGGCCGCCGACGGCAACGCGGCTGCGGTCAACGAAGGGCTGCGCCAAGATCGCCGGCGTCACGGCATCGATGTCGCGCAGCGCGCGGTCGGCGCCGGGAATCGAAAGCGTCGGCTCGCAACTGTATCCCTGCGCCCGGTCGGGCGAGAAGCCTTCGTCGTAGCGCCCCTCCGAGCCGCCGCGGCCGCGCCGTGCGGGCAGCACCACGGCCCAGCCGCGCGCCGTGAACCATTGGGCAAGCGTTCTTGGATCGTAGGGTCGCGCGAAGATCGAGGGATCGTTGCCGCGCCCGGTCGAGCCGTGATGGAAGATCAGCGTCGGGAAGGGGCCGGGTCCGGCCGGCTTGTAGGTGATGGTGGCGAGTTTCACCGGCTCGCCGTCGATCGTGACCGGCACCATCGCCCGATCCTGTGCCCAGCCCGGCAGGGCCGCGATCAGGCCGACAGCAACGAAGAAGGAACCTAGTCGCCCGCCGCGACGGCGGTTGCTGGGGCGGATTCTGTCGGCCGGGCAACGCGGTGCGTCACCATGCGATGATGCAGCGTGCGGACCGTGTCGCTTCCCCGGGTCAGGCAGAGCCATGGGAAGAAACCATGCACGAAGCAGGCGAGGCTGCCCAGCAGCATGCGGCCGCCGAAGCCGAAGGCCACGCCCATATGCTGAAAGTAGGTTTCGTCGACCTTGGCGGGATGATCGGTGAAGCGGCGGAACATCGGGTGATTCTACCGGCTCTGCCGGGAAACGGCTTGCTACCTTTGCGTCCTCTGCCGCAAACTTGAGAAACTCATTCCAAGGAAGTGCCAATGGCCGCGAAAATGTCGCTCGATTCCTTCGACAAGAAGATACTGGATTGCCTGCAGGACAATTCGGACATGGTCCTGGCCGAGATCGCCCGCCGCGTCGGCCTGTCGACCACGCCGTGCTGGCGGCGCATCAACCGGCTGCAGGAGGAGGGAATCATCCGCGCCCGGGTGGCGCTGCTCAACCGCAAGGCGGTGAACGCCGGGGTGACGGTGTTCGTGGCGGTGCGCACCGCCCAGCACACTGCTCCATGGCTCGCCCGCTTCGCCAAGGCGGTGGCGTCGTTTCCCGAGGTCATCGACTGTTACCGCATGAGCGGCGAGATTGATTACCTGATCCGCCTCGCACTGCCCGACATCGAGGCCTACGACGCTTTTTACAAAAGTCTGATCGCCAAGGTCGAACTCAGCGACGTCACCTCCATGTTCGCCATGGAGGAGATTAAGTCCACCACGCGGCTCCCGCTTTCCTACCTCCCCTAGCTTCAGGCCGACCCGGGCTCTAGGATCGCCCCAGTTCGACTTAGGAAGAGCAGGGGAAACGATGAACACGGGCCCAAATACCGGCAAGAATCGCAAGAAAGTGCTGATCGTTGGCCGCATGCCGCAGGCCGGCCTCGACGTCCTGAAGAAACGCGATGACGTCGATTTCGAGATCCTGGCCGACGATACGGTGCCGTCGCTGCATCCCAAGCTCAAGGACGCCAACGCCGTGACCCTGGGGGGCACCGCCTTCCGCCAAGCCGAGCTCGACGCCGCGCCCGGCATGATGGTGGTGGCCCGCCTCGGTGTCGGCTTCGACGCCGTCGAAGTGCCGGCGCTCAACAAACGCAAGATCCCGCTCATGACCACGGGCATCGCCAACTCCGTGTCGGTGGCCGAGCATGCGATGTATATGCTGCTGGCCTCGGCCCGCCTGGTGAAGAAGTACGACCGCTTCGTGCGCGAAGGCGGCTGGGGCGAGCGGCTGGCCGACCTGCCGGCCGATCTTTCCGGCAAGTCGATCCTGGTGGTCGGCATGGGCCGCATCGGGTCGCGCACCGTGAAGCGGTGCGTTGCCTTCGAGATGGACGTCTCGGTGCTCGATCCGAACATCTCCGAGGCCGAGATCAAGAAGGCCGGCGCCACCAAGGTGACCGATCTCAAGGCGACCCTGCCCAAGATGGATTTCGTCTCGGTGCATTGCCCCAAGGCACCCGAGACGATCGACATGTTCAATACCGAGACGCTGGCGCTGATGAAGCCCGACGCCTTCCTGGTGAACACCGCGCGCGGCGGCATCATCAACGAAGACGCACTCTACAAGGCGCTCTCCACCGGCAAGCTGCGCGGCGCGGGCCTCGACGTGCTCGACAAGGAGCCGCCGGATCCGACCAACAAGCTGTTCAGCCTGGAGAACGTGATCTTCAGCCCGCACATGGCCGGCGTCACCAAGGAAGCAAGCGACCGCATGGCGGTGACCGCCATCGAAAACATCCTGAGCGTCTTCGACGGCCATCCCAACGCCGCCCATTGCGTGAATAAGGAAGTGCTGGGCTGAGGGGCGACTAGGCCTTCACAAACGCTAAAAGGTCGCCGTTAAGCTGATCTTTGTGGGTGGCGGCCAGGCCATGGTCGCCGCCCTTGTAGACCTTGAGCGTCGCGCCCTTGATGAGCTGAACGGAGCGTTGCGCGGCGGCGCCGATCGGTACGATCTGGTCGTCGTCGCCGTGGATCAGCAGGGTCGGCACGTCGAACTTCTTCAGGTCTTCGGTGAAGTCGGTCTCCGAGAAAGCTTTTATGCAGTCGTACATGTTCTTCAGCCCGCCCATCATGCCCTGCATCCAGAAGCTGTCGCGCATGCCCTGCGTCACCTTCGAGCCGGCACGGTTGGCGCCGAAGAACGGCGTGGTCAGATCCTTGAAGAACTGCGAGCGGTCGGCCGCGACGCCCTTGCGGATGCCGTCGAACACGTCGATCGGCAGGCCGCCGGGATTGGCCGCCGTCTTCAGCATGAGCGGCGGCACGGCGCCCACCAGCACCGCCTTGGCGACACGCTTGGTGCCGTGGCGGCCGATGTAGCGCGCAACCTCGCCGCCGCCGGTCGAATGGCCGATCATCGTGGCGCCCTTGAGGTCGAGCTTCTCGAAAAGCTCGGCAAGGTCTTCGGCATACTGGTCCATGTGGTTGCCGCCCCATGGCTGGCTCGAGCGGCCATGGCCGCGGCGGTCATGGGCGATGGTGCGGAAACCGTGCTCGGCCAGGAACATCATCTGGTCTTCCCAGGCGTCGGCGGTGAGCGGCCAGCCGTGCGAGAAGACGACCGGCGTGCCAGTTCCCCAGTCCTTGTAGAAAATTTCGGTGCCGTCCTTGGTCTTGATGATGCTCATGGGGCTTCTCCAAGACCGTCGATCTCGTCGTCGGTCGGAAAGCGGCCGGTCTTGCCGCGGCTATACTTGAGGGCACCGTCGACGGTGACGTCGAACTGGCCGGATTTTCCGGAGCGCAACTCGACTTCCGCCGCGCTCATTCTCTGGAGACGATCCCTCACACGGAGGGCCTGCGGCTTATAACCTCAAGCGCCGCAATACTCGATCAGGACTTTCATCCTGCTAAGGTGGCGACCTGGGCTCGCGCCATCAAGGGGGACATTTCATGAAGTACGGACCGCTCGGCCGCTCGGGCCTGATCGTGAGCAGGATCTGTCTCGGCGGCAATTCGTGGGGCGCCAAGGGCCGTCGCGGCTGGGGCAAGTTCGACGAGGCCGAGGCGCCGGCCTACTTCAAGCGCGCGCTCGATGTCGGCATCACCTTCTTCGACACCGCCGACGCCTACAACGCCGGCCGCTCCGAGGAGATCATGGGCGCCACGCTCATGAAGATGGCCAAGCGCGAGGAATTCGTGCTGTCGACCAAGGTCGGCATCCGCATGAGCCCGGTGGCCAACGATCAGGGCACCGGCCGCAAGCATCTGATGGCCGCGGTCGACGAGCAGCTGAAGCGCCTGCAGACCGACTATATCGACGTCTACCAGGTCCATCGGCTCGATCCGCACACGCCGATGGAAGAGACGATGTACTCGCTCGACCAGATCGTGCGCTCGGGCAAGGTCCGCTACATCGGCGGCTCGACCATGCCGGCGTATAAGTTCGCCCAGATGGTGATGATCGCCGACGGGAAGGGCTATGCCCGGCCGATTGCCATGCAAAACCTCTACAACCTCGTCCAGCGCGAGGAAGAGCGCGAGATGAACCGGCTGTGCGACGAGCAGGGCGTCGGCCTCATCCCCTATTCGCCGCTGGCGCGCGGCTTCCTGGCCGGCAACCGCAGCAAGGACGGCGGCGGCTCGACCGAGCGGGCGAAGAACGACACGGTGGTGAAGGACGGAACCTATCGCGACAGCGACTGGGAGATCGTGAAGCGCCTGAAGAAGATCGCCAGGGAAAAGGGCGCGACGCCGGCCCAGGTGGCGCTGGCCTGGCTGCTGCACAAATCCTACATGGGCGCGCCTATCATCGGCGCCACCGACCTCGACCAGCTCACGTCGGCGGCGAAATCGACCGAGATCGCGCTCACGGCGGAAGAGTCGAAGCGGCTCGAGCAGCCCTACGAATTCCGCGTGTCGCCCGAGAATTAGGTCACTGCTGGGGGCTGACGCGGCGTCGGATGGCGTGTGCGAACCAGAAGGCCAGCAGCGGCAGGACGACTGCGGCCGCCCAGAACACCGGCGGGGCGCCCCAGCGGTCGACGATGGGGGCGGCGATCGGCACGCCCGCCGCCTGGCCCAGGAACAGGCAGAGCGCGAACAGCGCCATGCCGGCGCCGCGCGCCTCGGGCGCCATCTGCGTGCCGTGGGTCTGCAGCGTGTTGTGGAACATATAGAACGACACGCCCGAGAGCACGATGGCGGCGAACTCGAATTCTGCTGACGGCGCCAACGCCATGCCGGCGAAGGCGAGGCCAAGGCCCGTGCCGCCCCATAGGCAAAGGCCGCGCTCGCCCAGCAGGCGCACGAGGTGGTGCGCCACCATCACATACAGGAAACCGCCGGCACCGAAGGCCGCGACCGCGAGGCCGATGGCGGCGAAGCTCAGGCCGAAGCGCTGGTGGAGATCGGCGCCGACGAAGGTGAAGGCACCCCAGAACACGCCGCCCTCCAACGCCACCACCAGAATGACCGTGAGCGCCCACGGCCGGCGCAGCACGCGGAGCATCTGGCCGACCATCGAGCCCTCGGCGCGTGCGCTCGGCTGGGCGAGGTCGGGCCTCCGGCGCATGACGACGATCAGGGCGGCGCCGGCCACGACATAGATGGCGGCCAGCACCCAGAACACCGAGCGCCAGCCCAGCCACTCGCCGATCGCGCCGCCCAGCGCCGCGCCGGTCATCAGGCCCAGCGTCTGGCCGGTGAGGAAGCGGGCAAGCATCGCCTGACGCTGCTCGTAGCTCACGTTGTCGCCCACCCAGGCAATGGCGAGCGGGATGATGGCTGAGCTCGCGACGCCGGTCAGGAAACGAAGCAGCGTGAGCATGTCCAGCGACGCCGCCAGCGCGCTCAGCACGCAGCAGACCGCGGCGCCGATGCAGGCGATGGTCACCACCGGCATCTTGCCGTAACGGTCGCCGAACGGGCCGTGCACCAGCACGAAAACGCCGTTGGCCAACAAAAAGGCGGTGGCCACGATCGAGGCGCCGCCGACCGTGGTGCCGAATTCGGCGGCGAGCTGGACCAGGAGGGGGTCGGTCACGCGCATGTTGGCGGCCGAGGCGAAGGCCGCCACGGACAAAAGGGCGATAGCGAGCGTCGGGGTAGGCCGCGGTGGCGCGGCGGAGGGAGGCATCGGCAGCGGGCTTAGCGGCTGGGCGCTGCAAAAGAAAGGTCTCTTGGCGGGAGGCAGCAATGACTTATGGTGCCGGGATGATCGAAGAACTCCTGAGCCTCGCCCGCGACCCCCATGCTTGGGCAGCATTGGCCACGCTGATCGTCATGGAAGTCGTGCTGGGCATCGACAACCTGATTTTCATTTCCATACTGACCAACAAGCTGCCCGAGCATCAGCGTGCGCGTGCGCGCAAGATCGGTATCGGCATGGCGGTCGTCATGCGGCTCGCCCTGCTCGGCACGGTGGCGTTCATCGTCCAGTTGACGCAGCCGCTGTTCACGCTGTTCGGCCATGCTTTCTCGTGGCGCGACCTGATCCTGATAGCGGGCGGCCTTTTCCTGATCTGGAAGGCGACCAACGAAATTCACGCCAATGTCGCGGGCGAGCATCCCGGGGAGACGACGGCGGCCGGTGTGGCGGGCATGACGGTGGCGGGCGCCATCGGCCAGATCCTGGTGCTCGACCTCGTGTTCTCGCTCGACAGCATCATCACCGCCGTCGGCATGACCGACGATCTTCCGATCATGGTCATTGCCGTCGTGGTGGCCGTCGTTTTGATGCTGCTCGCGGCCGATCCGCTGGCGCGATTCATCGGCGACAACCCGACCATCGTCATGCTGGCGCTCGGCTTCCTGCTGATGATCGGCGGCACGCTGCTGGCCGAGGGCATGGGCGTGAAAATTCCCAAGGGTTACATCTACGCCGCCATGGCGTTCTCGGCGCTGATCGAGGGGTTGAACATGCTGGTCCGTCGCAAACGGCCGAAGAAGCCTCCGCGCCGGCGCTGACCCAGGGTCTTTCCGACGAGAACAGAGTCGCTTCTTCTCCTCCCCAGTGAAGCTTGGGAGGTGGCCCGTCATACGGGCCGGAGGGGTCATGAGTCTCGCCCGTGGCCCCAACACTTTGACCCATGACCCCTCCGTCCGCGAAGACGCGGCCACCTCCCCTTGCAAGCAAGGGGAGGAGAGGCTCGCTTCAATCGATCGGAAAGCCCCTACGCCTTGGGCGCAGGACCCCACAGACGCTCCAGCCGGCGGTCGCGGCCGCAGCTCCAGCGGTAGTAGGTATAGCTCGTCGCGTTCTTGCGATAGTAGTCCTGGTGATAGGCCTCGGCCGGATAGAATTTCGCCGCCGGCAGCACTTGTGTGACGATGCGCCCGGGGAGCTTGCCCGACGCGTCGAGGGCGGCCTTCGAGGCTTCGGCCGCCGTGCGCTGGCCGTCGTCGAGGACGAAGATGCCCGAGCGGTATTGCGGACCCTTGTCGCAGAACTGGCCGGAGGCATCGAGCGGATCGATGTTGCGCCAGAACACGTCCAGCAGCTGTTGATAGCTGACGCGTGCCGGGTCGTAGTCGACCTGCAGCGCCTCGTAGTGGCCGGTGCGGCCGGAGGTCACCTGCTCGTAGGTCGGATCGGCCTTGGTGCCGCCGATGTAGCCCGAGGTCGTCGCCAGCACGCCGTCGAGCTTGTCGAACGGCGGCTCCATGCACCAGAAGCAGCCGCCGGCGAAGATCGCGACGGCGCGTGCCTGATCGCGATTCTGGGCTTGTGCCGGCACCAGCGCCAGCAGGGTCAGCAGCGAGGCGAGGAGGGCGAGCTTTTTCATGCGCCTGTTCCGGTCGGCTTGAAGGTCATCGCCACGCCGTTCATGCAATAGCGCAGGCCGGTGGGCTTGGGTCCGTCGTTGAAGACGTGACCGAGATGGCCGCCGCAGCGCCGGCAGTGGACCTCGGTCTGGGACATGAACAGGAAGCCGCTCTCCTGCTTGGTGCCAATCGCCTTGTCGAGCGGCTGCCAGAAGCTCGGCCAGCCGGTGCCGCTGTCGAACTTGGTGGCCGAGGAGAACAGCGCCAGGTCGCAGCCGGCGCAGCAGAAGGTGCCGGCGCGCTTCTCGCGGTCGAGCGGGCTGGTGCCGGCGCGCTCGGTGCCGGCTTTCCGCAGGACGGCATATTGTTCCGGCGTCAGCAGGCGCCGCCATTCGGCATCGCTGCGCGTGACTTCGAAGGCCGGGGCCTGTGCGTGCGCGCTTCTGGCGCCGAAACCGAAGGCCATCAGGGTGGTGCTCCCAAGGAGGAAATGTCGTCGATCGATTCGGTCCATGGTGTCGCTCTTAGCGCCGGACGCGGGCCGGAAGTAAGGCGATCCGCCATCACCGATGGTCACTTTGTCGTGCGGCCGCCGCGGCCCGGGGCTAAGCTTGCCGCCATGAAGCTCAAGGATCAGGTCGCCATCGTCACCGGGGCTGCTTCCGGCATCGGCGCCGCCTCGGCCCGCCTGTTCGCGGCCGAGGGCGCGAAGCTGGTGCTGGTCGACCAGGACACGGCCGGGCTGGGGCAGGTCGCGGCCGACATCGAGGCAAAAGGCGGCCGTGCCCTCACCATCCCCGCCGACGTGAGCTCCGACCAGCAGGCGCGCGAGGGCGTGGCCGGTGTCCTGGAGAAATGGGGCCGCATCGACGTGCTCCTGACGGCGGCGGGCGCCTCGACCGGCGGCACCGTCGACACGATCGAGGAGGGGGCGTGGGACCGCACCTTCGCCATCAACGTCAAGGGCACCTATCTCTGGATCCACTACGCGATCCAGCCGATGATTGCCGCCAAGTCCGGCGCCATCGTCACCATCGGCTCGCAGCTTGCGCAATCGAGCCCGGGAAAGAACGCAGCCTACATCGCCTCCAAGGGCGCCATCGCTTCCCTCACCAAGACCATGGCCGTCGACCATGCGGCCCAGGGCATCCGCGTCAACGCGCTGATGCCCGGTGTCATCGACACGCCCATGCCGGCCAAGTCGCTAAAACGCTATGCCGACCCCGACGCGATGCGGGCCTTCTGGAAACTGCGCCATCCCATGGGCCGCATTGGCCAGCCTGAGGAAGTGGCCAAGGCCGCGCTGTTCCTGGCTTGCGACGACTCCTCCTTCGTCACCGGCACGCTGCTGTTCGTCGACGGCGGCTGGACGGCGCACTGATGAAGAAGCTCACGGCCGGGCAGGTCGCGGGCTACGAGCGCGATGGCTATGTCTGCCCGGTCGACGGCTTCACGACCGAACAGGCGCGCGGCTGGCGCGACCGGCTGGAATCCTTCGAGCGCGCCGAAGGCCGCAAGATGACGCGGGGCCACAATTTCAAGCCGCATCTTCTTTTCCCCTGGGTCGACGAGATCGTGCATTCGCCGCATGTGCTCGACGCGGTCGAGGATCTGATCGGCCCGGACATACGGCTGTTTCATCTCACGGTGTGGCCCAAAGATGCGCAAAGCGGCGCCTATGTGAGCTGGCACCAGGATGCCACCTACTTCGCGCTGGAGCCCGTCTGCCACGTCACCGCCTGGGTGGCGCTGACCGATGCGCCGGTCGAGGCGGGCTGCATGGAAGTGGTGCCGGGCTCGCACAGGCTCGGCCAGATGCAGCATGCCGAGATGCAGGACCCGGAGAACCTGCTGTCGCGCGGCCAGGCGCTGGCCGTGGACGTCGATCGCACCAGGACCGCGTTCATGCCGGTGAAGGCGGGGCAGTTCTCGCTGCACCATACGCATCTCGTGCACAATTCGCGGCCCAACCGCTCGAACGACCGGCGGATTGGGCTCGGCATCAGCTACGTGCCGACCCATGCGCGCTGCACGGCCAGGAACCGCGTGACGGCGATGCTGGTGCGCGGCCAGGATAGATACGGAAATTTCGACGAGGAGCGCCGGCCGACATCCGAAGCCGGCCCCGAGGAGCGCGCCTTCCACGCCGATGCCGTGGCACGCTTCCGCGCCATGAACGCCAGTCTCAACATTGTCGCCGAGTGACGCATGCACACCATCCGCCTGCCCCATCACAACCGCTACGCCTACTCGCCCATTACCGAGCGCAAGGACTACGCGTGGCCGGAGGGCAAGCGGCTCGCGGTCTATCTCGGCCTCAACATCGAGCATTTCGCCTTCGGGGCCGGCGACGGCCATCTGCTCACGGTGGCGGGCACGCCGCCCGATCCGCGCACCTTCGCCTGGCGGGACTACGGCAACCGGGTCGGCGTCTGGCGCTGCCTCGAATTGTTCGACGAGCTCAACCTGCCGGCGGCGCACCTCATCAACACTACCGTGTTCGACTACGCGCCGCAGATCGTCGATGCACTGAAGGCCCGTGGCGACGAGTTCATCGGCCACGGCCGCACCAATGCCGAGCGCCATGGTCAGATGTGGGAAGCCGACGAGAAGCGCTTCCTGGAAGAGGTGCGCGATGCCATCGAGAAGGCGTCGGGCAAGCGGCCGCGTGGCTGGATGGCGCCGTGGATGAGTTCCAGCCATCACACGCCCGATCTCCTGAAGGAGACCGGCTTCGACTTCCTGATGGACTGGCCGGCCGACGACCAGCCGCTCTGGATGAAGACCCGCTCGGGTCCGCTGATGAGCGTGCCCTATCCGATCGAGATCAACGACAGCCCGCAGATCCTGGTCCGCCACCACTCGCCCGAGCAGTTCCGCGACTTCATCATCGGCCAGTTCGAGGAGCTGCTGCGCCAGTCGGCGAAGCAGCCGCTGGTCTGCGGCATTGCGCTACACACCATGATCGTGGGCCAGCCCTACCGCCTGCGGATGCTGCGTGAGGCGTTGCAGCACATTGTGAACCACCCGCAGAAGGACAAGGTGTGGTTCACGCGGCCCTCGGCGATCTACGATCATTGCGAGGCCCTGCCCAAGGGGACGATGGTTTCGCCGCCAGCATAGCCTCTAGTCGGGATTCACCGAGATGCCGAGCCGTTCGAGAAGTTCGGTCTGCTGGCTTTCGCCGATCATCAGTCCTGCGTAGGCAGACAGCACGGCCAGGTTCAACCCTGAAATCGTCGAGCCCCGGAAATCCGCGCGGGTCAGATTGGCCCGCTCCCATTCGGCCTTGTCGAGCGAGCAGCCGCGCAGGATTGCGTCGGTGAGGTTGACGTCGAAGAGGGCGGTGTCGAGAAACTTGCAGGTCAGGAACTCGCAGCTCTCGAGCGACACGCCGGAGAAGTCCGTGAAGGTGAAGTTGCAGGCCTCGAAACGCGCGCGCGTGATGATCACCCGCTTCGAGATCGCCTTGGTAAAGGTCGAGGCGTGGAAGCGCACGCCCCGGAAGCTGCATTCCCGGGCCCGGAAGTCGTGCATGTCACAGCGTTCGAAGGAACCGACGGCGAAGTTGCACTCCTCCGCTGCGATGTCCCGCAGATCGCAGAAAGCGAAGGTGCACCCCTTCTTCTGGTCGGCGTCGAAGAAGTTGGTGCCCTGAAATCGAGCGCCGGGGAACTTGCAACTGGCGAACCGACCCGGTGAAAAGCGGCAGTCCTTAAACTGTGCGCCGGAGAAATCGGCGCCGCGGACGGCCGGCAGGTCGAAGGTGCAACCGACGAACAGGCATTCCGACAGGTCGAGTTCGTCGAGCGTGACGGCCGACGTGAAGGCCACGGCCTCGAATTTGCGGCCCGTCTTCGCCAGCCCGGTCAGTTCGTCCTGGCGGAGGGGCCTCGGCGCGGGATCGGCGTTCGCCATGGGAGTGTCCTTGGACTGTACCTATCTTCGTCCCGCCGATGTACCTGATGCCCAGAGCCCATGTCGAAGCATTCTGTCCCCCTCACCGACTGGCTGGCCGATGCCGGCCTGCGCAACATGTTGTTGGAGGAGATGCTCGACGGCTTCTCGCGCCGCCTGAACGACATGGGCGTGCCGGTCGCGCGCTCCTTCGTCGGCATGAACACGCTTCATTCGATGGTGCGGGCGCGCGGCCTGATCTGGGACCGTGCTATCCCCGAGATCGAGCACTTCGAGTTCGGCCACGCCGGGATCGACGTGCCGCTCGTGCGAGAGAGCCCTTTTGCGCCGATGCTGCCGAAACACCGGAGAATCACGCTGGAGTGACCACCAGGCCGACCGTCCTCAGGGCGAAGGCATAGGCGATCGCGACTTCGTCGAGCCGGTCGAAGCGCCCCGACGATCCGCCGTGGCCCGCCCCCATGTTCGTCCGCAGCACGATCGGTCCCCCCGAGGTCATGGTGGCCCTGAGGCGGGCGACCCATTTCGCGGGCTCCCAATAGGTGACGCGCGGATCGGTGAGGCCGGCCATGGCGAGGATCGCCGGGTAGTCCCTGGCGGCGACGTTGTCGTAGGGCGAGTACGAGAGGATATGGCGAAACGCCTCCTCGTCGGTGATCGGGTTGCCCCATTCGGGCCATTCGGGCGGTGTCAGCGGTAGCTTGTCGTCCAGCATGGTGTTGAGCACGTCGACGAAGGGCACTTCGGCCACGATGCCGGCGAAGAGCTCGCCGGCCCGGTTGGCGACTGCGCCCATCAGCATGCCGCCGGCGCTGCCGCCGTGACCGATGATGCGCTTGGCGGAGGTGTATTTCGCGGCGATCAGCGCGCGGCCGGCCGCGGCGAAATCGTCGAACGTGTTCGTCTTCTTCGCCAGCTTGCCGTCGAGGTACCATGACCAGCCCTTGTCGGCACCGCCCCGGATGTGGGCGATGGCATAGACGAAGCCGCGGTCGACGAGCGACAGGCGATTGGCCGAAAAGGACGCCGGCATCGCCATGCCGTACGAGCCGTAGCCGTAAAGCAGAAGGGGCGCACTACCGTCGAGCGCGAGGCCGCGGCGATACAGGATCGACACCGGAACCTCGGCGCCGTCGTGAGAGGTCGCCATGATCCGCGTCGTGACGTAGTCGGCGGGATCGTGGCCGGAAGGAATCTCCTGGCGCTTCCGCAAGGTGCGTTCGCGGCTCGCCATGTCGTAGTCGTATACCTCGGCCGGCGTCGTCATCGACGAATAGGCGAACCGCAAATTCGTCGTGGCGAATTCGTAGCCACTCACGATATCGAGAGAATAGGCCGCCTCGTCGAAGGCGATGAGGTGTTCAGAGCCGTTGCCGAGGTCGCGGATCACGATCGAGGGCAGGGCGTTTGCGCGCTCCAGCCGGGCGAGGTGGCCCGCGAAGAGTTCCATGCCGAGGATGTAGGTGCCCGGCCGGTGCGGGATCAGCTCACGCCAGTTCGCCCGCCCGGGTGCCGCGAGCGGCGCGGTGACGATGCGGAAATCGATCGCGCCGCCGTCGTTGGTGAGGATGAAGAGCTCCTCGCCGCGGTCGGCAACCTCGTAGCGTAGGCCGGTTTCTCTTGGAGCGATGAGCCGCGGCGTCGCGTCCGGCCGCGTGAGGTCGATCAGGTGCTGCTCGGACGTGTCGTGATCGCCGCCGGCGATGATGCAGAAGCGGCCGCTGGCGCTTTTCTCGATGCGCGTGAACCAGCCGATGTCCTTCTCTTCATAGACGAGGAGGTCGTCGGATTGCGGTGTCCCCAGACGGTGGCGGAAGACTTTCAGCGGGCGATGGTTGTCGTCGACCTGGACGTAGAAGAAGAACGTCGAGTCGAGGCCCCAGACGACGCTGCCGCTGGTCTCGGTCAGCGTGTCGGGCAGGTCCTGGCCAGTATCCCAGCGCCGTACCCGGAGCGTGAAGAACTCGGAGCCGCGCAGGTCGGCGCTCCAGGCTTCCAGCCGATGGTTCGGCGAATGCCGCGTGCCACCGAATTTGAAGTAGCCGGAGGTCTTCGCCAGCGCATCGCCGTCGAGGACGATCTGGACGTCATCTCCCGCCCGCGGCGATCGGCCAATCTGCTGGTGTTGGCCACCCTCGCGAAACCGCCACAGGTAGGCGAAAGGCCCGTCCGGCATGGGAACGCCGGAATCGTCCTCCTTGATGCGCCCGCGCATCTCCGCGACCAGCGTCTTCTGCAGCGCCTGCACCGGCGCCAGGAGAGTCTCGGCGTAGCGGTTCTCGGCTTCCAGATAGGCGCGGATGTCCGGATCGAGCAGCGACGGGTCGCGCAGCACCTGCTGCCACTTCTCGTCCTTCAGCCAGGCATAGTCGTCGGCGACCGTGACGCCGTGCAGCGTCCGCGGCGACGGACGTCGCGTTGCCAGGGGCGGCGGGGCCTCAGGCGTAATTGCCGCGCGCCTTGCCGTTGGTTCCCTTGGGGGCGCCCTTGGACGCCGCCTTGGGCGCGGCCTTCGCCGCCGCCCTTTGGGGCTTGGCGCTCAGCATATTGCGCATCACCGCGCCTTGCGTATCCCACCAGTCGGCGAGGATGCGGACGTCCCAGCCGATGCAGAAGTGCTTCACGCCCATGTCGAGATAGCGCTGGCCGTCGGTGGGATCGCGCAGCTCGACGCGTGGATGCAGGCCCTTCTTCAAGGCCATCTTGATGGTCTTCGTTTCGGCCGCCAGGACCTCGGCGTCGCCATACTGGCCGGTCTTGCCGATGCTCATCGAGAAGTCGGAGGCGCCGAACTGCACCATGTCGATGCCCGGCACCGCGAGAATGCGGTCGAGATCGTCCACGCACGACTTCTTCTCGACCATGATGGCGATCACCACCTCGTTCAGCGCGTCGACATAGGCGGGCGTGCCGCCCGTGCGCACCGTGCCGACGTCGCGCCGCATGCCGACGCCGAGGCGTCCGCGGCCGCGCGCGCCCTTGGCCATCGTCGTCTCGGCGCGCACGGCGTCGACCGCGGCCTTGGCGTCCTCGACCGAGCGGATGTCGGCGAACAGCACGCTCTGGAAGCCCGAGCCGATCGCGCGCATCGCCTGGTGGGTGTACTGGGTCTGCTCGATCTTGATCATGCCCGACATGTTGCAGAGCTCGAAGGCGCGGCCGAGATTGTCGAGGTCGTGCATGGTGAAGGGCGCGTACTCGGCGGTGAACTCGACATAGTCGTACTGCTTGGAATGGCCGATCAGCTCGACCAGGGTCGGCCACGCCGACAGAATGTGGGTGCCCACGGTGGGCTTGCCGGCGTTGAGACATTCACGAAGCGGATTACGAAGCATGTTGTTTCCCCCTGGGGTCCAGTTCGGGCTAGTCTGACATCTTGTGTAGGGGGAGTGCCATGTTTCCGACGAGAGATAGTCTGACGATCTGCTTTGCGCATGCGGCATACCAGATGAAGGACCGGTTCGACGCGCGCGACACCGGGATCAAGAATTTTCAGGTCCGCACCTATGACGAGCTGGTGAAGCGGATCGGCGAGGCCGACGTCGTTCTGGCTTCCGGCATGTGGAAGAACGAGGTGATCCCGCACGCCTCCAAGCTCAAGTTCATCCAGTCCATCAGCTCCGGCATGGACCAGTATTCCAGGGAATTGCTGGGCGCCAAGGGCATTCGCCTGGCCAGTGCCGCCGGCGTCAACGCCCGCGCCGTGGCCGAGCACGCCATCGCCCTGATCCTGGCCATCGCCCGGCGTCTGCCCGAGGCGCGCGACAACCAGCACAAGAAGACCTGGCGCGGCATGATCGGCGATCTCGCTCAGCGCGAGGATGAACTCGGTGGCAAGACGCTGCTTGTGGTCGGCATGGGCCGTATCGGCAGCCATCTCGCCAAGCTCGCCAAGGCCTTCGACATGAAGGTGACGGGCATCCGGCGCGATCCCAAGGCCGGCGTCAACGGCGCCGACTCGATCCACGGCATGGGCGACCTGGTGAAGCTGGTACCTGAGGCCGATTTCGTGGCGCTCACCTGTGCGCTCACACCCGAGACCACCGGTCTGATGAGTGCGGCGGCCTTCGCGGCCATGAAGCCGTCGTCGGTGTTCGTGAACGTGGCGCGTGGCAAGGTGGCCGACGAGGCGGCGCTGGTCGCCACCATGCAGGCTGGCAAAATCTGGGCAGCGGCGCTCGACGTCACGGTCGACGAGCCGTTGCCGGCGGCCTCGCCGCTGTGGGCGATGCCGAACGTGTTCATCACCCCGCACACGGCGGGCGAAACGCGCGCCTATGAGGACAACGTCCTCGATATCCTGATAGAGAATCTCGACCGCCTGTGGCGGGACGAGAAGACGCTGCGCAACCAGGTGCTGTAGGCCATCCTTACTTCTAGACCAGCCTACTTCTTGTCGTCCTTCTTGGGCTCGTCGGCCTTGTCGACGACAGCAGGCTTCGCGGCCGGCTGAACGGCAGGCGCCGGAGGTGCCGGCGGTTGCGGCACGGCCACCTTCGGTTCGACCTTGACCGGCGGCTTCGGCGGCTGCACCGCCGGGACAGCAGCAGGCGCCGCCGGGATCGGCGGAGTCACGGCCGCACCCTTTTCAGGAGCCTTGTTGTCGACCGGCGGCGGCGTCCGGGTTTCGGCCGGACGCGGCACGGCGGGCGCCGGCTGAGCCTGTGGCGGCGCGGCGGCCTTCGGCGGCTCGGCCTTCGGTGCTTCCGTCTTCGGCACGTCAGCGGGCTTCGCCGGCTCTGGCTTGGCCTGCGGCGGTGCCGGCGGAGCGGCAGCCTTCGGCGGGTCCACGGGCTTCGCCGGTTCTGGCTTCGCCTGCGGCGGCGCGGCCGGCGTCGCAGCCTTGGGCTGCTCGACCTTCGGCGGCTCCACGGGCTTGGCCGTTGTGTCGGGCTTGGCCGGCGCGGGGGGAACGGCGGCGGGCGCGCTCGGCGTCTTGGTGTCGGTGGCTGCCGGCGCCTTGGCTTGCGGCGCGGCGGCGGGAGGCGCAGCCGGCGCCTTGTCGTCCTTCAGGACCGGCGGCGCGGCGCCGGTGCGCGGCACGAGCGGCGGTGCGGTGACCTTGGCCTGCGGCGTGGCCGTGGCGTTGCCCGTCGCAGTGCCCGTCGCAGTGCCCGTCGTTGTGGTCGTCGCGGTGCCCGTCGTGCCCGTCGTGGCAGCCGGCGTGTTGGGTGCCGTCGCAAGCTTGGGGCCGGGCGCGGCAGGCTTGGCTGTCGTCGCAGGCTTGGCGAGAGTCGGCATGTCGGCGACCGCCGTCTTGGCGACCGCCTCGGCCTTCGGATCGGCAGCAGGCGCCGGTGTTGCGACCTTCGGATCCGCTGCTGTCGGAGCGGCAAGCGTCGCGGCCGGTGCGGCAGGTGTGGCCGGAGTAGCGGCCGGCGCGGCCCCGATCGAGGCGGTCGGCGCAGGCGGCGCCGAGACGGGAGCGACCGGCGCGGCGGCGATCTGTGCGGCCGAGACCTGCAGCGCGGCACGGGCGACCGGCTGCGAGCGAACGAAGGCGTCGGCCGGAATCACCGTGGCAAATCGCTGGTTCGCCAGCACTGAATTCTGTCCGGCAATGTAGGCTTCGCGGCGCTGCGCCCGCTGCCAGCGATCTTCCAGCGCCTGCGCCTGGACCTGGTTGGAGCTGTTGAGGCGGGCGTAGTAGGCGCGGTCGCTGCTGTACGACGGCACATAGGCTTCGCGTGGTGCCAGGGGGAACCAACCCACCGGCGAGCTGGCCTGCGCAGACGTGTTGCCGCCCAGCAGCGCCTGCACGAGCTGGATGCCGCCGATGAAGTTGACCAGGGCCGGCGCATAGACCGGCTGCGCTTCGCGCTGTGGCGGCACCCAGACCCAGCGATTGTTGCTGTTGGCCCAGCGGCCATAGTGCGAGGGCGCATAACCCCAGGGCTGGTCGTCGACCCAGGTCCACCCCCACGGCTTCACATACGACCAATGGCCGTTCTTGTAGGGCTGCCAGCCCGTCGGCACGGAGCGCGGCGTCCAGACGTTGCCGTACTGGCTGTCGTTGCTCCAGCTGCCGTAGCTGTTGAGATCCTCATAGCCGGTGATGCCGGCCGACAGATATTGCGTCGGTACGTCGTAGTTGATCTGACGATCGCGCGCGGCCCAATAGGCCGGCTGCACCGGCGGCGCGGTGTTGAGAGTGCGCAGCTGCAGCGCGCCGGTGTCGCCGAAAACCTCGGCCACCTGGCCTGCATTGACCGTCGCGGTCCGGCCGTCGAGGCTCTGGATTTGCGCCGCGCCGGAGCGCACACCCAGGCGCGTTGCGTCCTGGGTCGAGCCCGCCTCGACGTAATAGTCGCCCTGCTGGCGCAGGTTGACCGTGCCGCGCGGCGTCACGATCTGATAGGGCGTGTTGGGGTTGAGCGCGAATGTCTTGATGTCGATGCGGCCTTGGCCCACCTGCAGGCGGGTCTGGTTGTCCTCGATCGCCAGCAGGTTGAGCTGCGTGCTGCCGTCCATGCGCACGCGCGTCCCCGCGACAGAGACTTCGCTCCGGGCATTGGGTTCGGTCCAGATGGAATCGCCCGACGTGAGAGGCGTATTGATCACGGCCGGGCTCCAGCCCGCCTGCTGGTCGTCGTGGAAGGAAACCGTCCCTTCCGTATAGGCGAGGCGCCCGGCCTGCGAGGGCGGATCGTTGAGGGCATAGGCGCTGCCGGCAAAGGCTGCGATGCTGAGGGCGGCGCCGATGGCGACGCGAAACGATTGACCCATGCCGTTGCTCCTCGATAGGCTCGCGCCGCCCGCCGTTGCTTGCGGCACGCGCTAAGTACAACGTCGCCAATGACCAGGCGGTTCCACCAGGGAGACAAGAATGCCCGTCGCAGACCCCAACCGCGTGATCGTCACCGGCGAAAACCCGTTCATCCGCCTCAGCGAGAAGGACGGCGATCCCAATTCAACGGAAGCCAGCTTCTGGCGCATCCTGTTCTGCCCGGCCGGGCCGGGCCACGTGCTCTATCTCAAGAGCGAGCTGACGCATGGCCGCTGGCGCATCTATTCCGACAACATCGCTATGGCCCGCTGGCTGCAGCAGACCGTGCAGGGCATGCTCAATCCCGAACTCAAGGACCTCTCGATCGGCGTGATCGACGCCGAGTTCTCCCGCTCGGGCGATCCGCGCTATTTCTGGACCGAGCACGTCTCGGCGGCCGACTCAGAGGTTGCGCTCACCTGGTACGACGCCGGCGATCCGCTGCTGATCCACACCAATCCCAACGAGGCGCCAAACCCGCGGCCCTACGGCGTCTGCACCGTGTTGATCCCGGTGATGGGCGCCCGGCTGACCGTGGACGGTATCCAGGCCAAAGGCCTGCCGTGGAAACGCGAGCGCGAAGGACGGCCCTTCAGCACCTGCGCGCTGGCCTTCTCGGAAAGCTGGACGGAAGCGCGGTAGGCGGGGGCGAGCCAGCTAACCCTTGAGGTCGAAGGCGCGCGCGAGCTGGGTATAGCTCTCGCGTCGCACTTCCTCGTCGTGCGTCCAGGTGACGACGGCCATTTCCTGGACGCCGACCTCCGCCGCCAGGTCGCGGATTCGTGTTGCAACCTCGGGCCCGGTGCCGACGAAGGAGTCCTTGCGGAACTGCTCCATGCGCGCCTGCTCATGGACGGTGAGGGGGGCTGCCGCCGCGACATCAGGTGATTCCAACGGCACCAGGATGCCCTTGTCGCGGTTGATGCGGGAGAGCGCGCGCGAGGTGAAATGGTATTGCGCCTGCTCCATGGTCTCGGCAGCCAGCGCCCAGACGCAGAGCCCGGCGCGCGGCTCGGGGTGGCGCTCGCTCGGCCTGTATGTGCGCTGGTAGAGATCGATGGCGCGCTTGCCGCCGGCACCGTCGCTGAAGAACCAAGCGTAGCAGTAGGGCAAACCGAATAGCGCGGCGACCTGGGCGCCGTAGTCGGAGCTGCCGAGGATCCACACCTCGGGCGCCGTGGCACCCTGCGGGAAGGCCTTTACCGACGCGAAGGGATGGCGGTCGACCAGGGGCTCGTTGTGCACCCAGGCGATCAGGTCGCGCACGTCGGAGGGAAAATGCTCGGGCCGTTCGTTGGCCGCGGGATTGAGGGCGAAGGCCGTACGCCCGTCCGAGCCCGGCGCGCGGCCGAGCCCCATGTCGATGCGGCCCGGTGCCAACGCGTCGAGTACACGGAAGACCTCGGCCACTTTGAACGGCGCGTAGTGCGGCAACATGATGCCGGCGCTACCGATCCGGATGCGCTCCGTCGTGGCCGCGATCGCCGCGATCACGATCTCGGGCGCGGTGCCGACGATGGTCGGGTGGTTGTGGTGCTCCGACACCCAGAAGCGCTGGTAGCCCAGCGCCTCGCAGTGTTTCGCGAGCGCCACGGTGTTGCGGATCGACTGGTCCTGCGGGCGCCCGGCGACGGCGATCGACTGGTCGAGAACGGAAAGACGCGTGAGCTTTGACATTGCGGGAGACGTAAGGCGTGCGCGCTACTCCGGCAAGGTCGCGATCATGTACAGCGCCTGCAGCGTGGGCGTCGGTTTCTCCTGGGCGCCAAATGTCCTGGTGAAGATCGTGGCGATCTCACCGGAGCGGTAGACGTGGCTGAGCGCCGTGTCGACGGCGAGGCGGAAATCGCCGTCGCCGCGGCGCATCGCCAGCGCGAACGGCTCGATGGTGAGGAAGGTACCGGCGAGCAGGATGCGGGCGGCGGCGGGATGGCCCTTGATCATGCCGGCCAGCATCGTGCGCCCGGCGAAATAGGCGGAGATGTTGCCTTTCTCCAAAGCGACCATCGCTTCGTCGAAGCTCTTGAACGGCACGATCTCGGCATTGACGTGCAGCGCTGCGAGGGAATTGCGCGTGCCCTGTTCGGTCAATGTGCCGGCCACGACGCCGACCTTCTTGCCGGCGAGGAGCTTGAGGTCCTGCGGCCCGTCGTTGCGGATGGCGAAGCTGGTGCCGTCGATGAAGGTCGGGATGGAGAAATCCACGACCTTGCGGCGCTCCACCGTCTGGGTGAACGAGTCGCAGAGCAGGTCGGCCTTGTTCTGGGTGATGGCGTCGAGGCGGTTGACCGTGGCCACCGGCACATAGGCCACTTTCAGGTCGGGGATTTTGAGCTGCTCGGCGAGCTGCTTGGCCGCCGCCTGACAGAGCTCGATCATGTAGCCGGCGGGCTGGCCGGCCGGCGTCTTGTAGGCGAAGGGCGGGGCGTCCTCGCGATAGGCGACGCGCAGGGTCTTGCTCTGGCGGATGTCGTCGAGTGTGGCGGCCATGGCGTTGCTGCCAAGGACAGCGCCCCCAAATGTAATATTGGCCGCCAGTGTCAGGATGCCGAGCTTCTTCGATATCGCGTTCATGATTCCCGTTCCTGTAGTGCCGGATGGGAAACAATCCGATATCCCGCCCGTTATGACCATCAGAATTACTGGAGGCGGAATTACAGGAGGCCGGTCATGGCCCGCAACAAGTCCCGCGTCGTCGGCATCGACCATATTTCCATCCGCGTCAGCGACTACAAGAAGTCAAAGGCTTTCTACGGCAAGCTGTTTGATTTCCTGGGCTTCGATCTGTCGGACGACTACGGCACCACCATCGGCTGGACCAACGGCCGGACGCGGTACTGGATCGCGCCGGCGGAGCGCCGCAAGACCCATCGCATCGGCGACGTCGGCTTCCATCACTATGCCTTCGAGCTGCGCCACCGGAAGGACGTCGATGCGCTGCAGGCCTTCCTCGAAAAGGAGAAGGTGCGCATCGTCGATCCGGCGGCCGAATACTACGACGACTATTACGCGGTCTTCTTTCTGGATCCCGACGGGCTCAAGCTCGAAGGCATGAAATACGGCGAATTGGGCGCCAAGCGGAAGCGTAAGTCCTTGAAAAAACAGGATTTAGGTTCTTCATTGAATTAGTTCTGCGAATGACTTGCAATTGGTGGCCGAGGCGGTATATTAGAAACGTTCCAATCTACATCGTCTCAAGGAGCGTTTCATGCTGACCATCGGTGACAAGTTTCCCTCGTTCGACCTCAAGGCGGTGGTGAGCACCGACCCCAAGACCGCCTTCACCCAACTCTCGGACAAGAGCGACAAGGGCAAGTGGAAGATCGTGTTCTTCTGGCCCAAGGATTTCACTTTCGTCTGTCCGACCGAGATCGCGGCCTTCGGCAAGATCAACAAGGAATTCAACGAGCGCGACGCGGTGGTCTACGGCGTGTCGACCGACTCCGAGTTCGTCCATCTTGCCTGGCGCCAGAACCATGCCGACCTGAAGACGCTGCCGTTCGCCATGCTGGCCGACCTCAAGCGCGAGCTGTCGACGTCGCTCGGCATCCTCGACAGATCAGAGGGCGTTTGCCTCCGCGCCACCTTCATCGTCGATCCCGAGGGCATCATCCGCTTCGTGTCGGTGAACGACCTCTCGGTCGGCCGCAATCCGCAGGAAGTGCTGCGCGTCCTCGACGCCCTGCAGACCGACGAGCTCTGCCCGTGCAACTGGCAGAAGGGCGACGACGTCCTCAAGGCCGCCTAAGGGAGGATGCAATGTCGCTCGACGTCCTGAAGGATCGGCTGCCCGACTACGCACGCGACCTGAAGCTCAATCTCTCGAGCCTGGCCGCCGAGCAGTTGCTCAGCCCGCAGCAGAGAGCCGGCAGCTTCGTCGCTGCAGCGCTGGCCGCAAACCACGCTCCGACCACGCAAGCCGTGGTCGGGGCCTTCGCAGCCGAGTTGTCGCCGGAAGCGCTCAACGCCGCCAAGATCGCGGCGTCGCTGATGGCGATGAACAACATCTACTACCGCTTCGTGCATCTCGTGCACGTGGCCGACTACAAGACCCTGCCGGCCAAGCTGCGCATGACCGCCATGGCCAAGCCCGGCGTCGACAAGGTCGATTTCGAGCTGTGGTCGCTGGTGGTCTCGGCCGTCAACGGTTGCGGCATGTGTCTGGAAGCGCATGAGAAGGTGTGCCGCGAGGCGGGTCTCTCGGCGGAGCAGGTCCGGGCCGCCGTGCGGATTGCTGCAACGGTGCATGCCGTGGCCCGCACCTTGTCCGCTGAAGAGGCGCTCGCGCCGCAGTTCGCGGCCGCAGCCTAGCTTGTGCGTCACGGCGTGCGGGCCAAACTCCGGCCGATTTTTTGGTAGCCGGAGAGCCCGCATGTCGATGACCGCCGCCCAGCCGAAATCAGCGCCGATCGCTGGCACCTACCAGTTCAAGGGCATGCTCGACAGCTTTACCCAGCGCAAGAGCTTGACGGTCGACCTCGCTGTCTAAAACCGCAGCTTCGCGGCTGCGAGCCGCGCCTGATCTTCCGGGCTGAAGATCATGATCTTGCGGACTTTCTGATCGAACTTCATGCCGACGGCTTCGGCGCAGGCGGCCAGCGTGCCGGTCTCGGCCTCGAACAGAAAGTGCGTGAAGACCAGCACCTTGCTGGTGAAGGCCGCTAGGCCGCTCATCACCACGGCAAGGTCGCCGGCGCGCAACGGGCGGCGGTAGTGGTTCAGCATCTCGACCACCACCGAGCCCTCCTGGCGGGTCTGCATGGCGGCGCGGTCGAAGCCGAGATGGTTCCACAGCATCGGCGCGCCATCCGAGTAGCGGCCGAACTGGTGGCGCGGCAGGAAGCAGCCGTGCTCGTCGCATTCGTCGGGCGTGATCACCGTGCGGCCGACGTCGATCAGCCCGGTCGCGGGCGCGGCCGCGAGCGTGAGATCGGGCAGGGCGAGCGTGCCGACGCTCCGTGGTTTGGCTGCTTCCGGTAGCGCCATGAGGGCGGCTTCGGCGCGGGCACGGAAGGCATCGGGCCAGGGCCGGTCGCAAACGATGCGGCGGCGCATGGTGGCGGCCACGCGTCCGTCGGCCGGGTTGCGGATTTCGTGATAGGCGAGGAGATGGCGGGCGCCGATCTCGACCGGGGCCGAGCGGACCTCGACGGCATCGACGACACGGAACTCGCGGAGATAGCGGACGTGGTCTTCGGCCGCCGTCACGGCGAGGCCCGCGGCCCGTTGCGCACGCGGCCCCAGGCCAAGGCCGGCGAGGAGATGCGCCGACGCCTCGTGGCCGAACTCGGTGTAGAACTGGACGTTCAGATGGTCGTTCTCGTCGCACTGCCAGGTGTTCACGGCGGTGCTGAAAGTCGGCATCAATTCGGTCGTTGGCACGCGACACACTCTCTGCTGTCTGTGGATGGCCGCTCAAATGGCCGAAAAAGCCACAGAAATCGACATTTTTCGGGTGTTCCGGGCTTGCGGGGGAACGATTCGTGGATAACCTTGGGTTCGCCAGCGCTGTCCTGGGGCGTCAGGAAGACGTTGGTGAAACTTAAAAAACGTAAGGGACCCCTCCACTATGGCTACCAAAACCACTGTTCCGACTGTCCCGCTGTCCAAGGTTGCGGCCGAGCTGGCCGAGAAGACGGGCATGACCAAGAAGGACGCCACCGGCGCCCTCGATGAGTTCATCGGTCTGGTCGTGAAGCACCTCAAGAAGGGCAACAAGGTCCGCGTTACGGGCCTCGGCATCTTCCAGGTGCGCGCGCGTCCGGCCCGCATGGGTCGCAACCCGGCCACTGGCGAAGCGATCAAGATCAAGGCGTCGAAGAAGGTTGCCTTCCGCGTCGCCAAGGATCTCAAGGAAGCGATCTAAGCCGCTTCCAACCGAAGATCGGGCGGGCGCCGGTGAGAGCCGGGTCCGCCCTTCTTTTTGCCTGCGATTCAATTTCCCCCGTGATCCAATTTCCTATGCCGCATCATGGCAGCAGACGCAGATCTTGTTGCCGTCGGGATCGCGGAAGTAGGCGCCGTAGAAATTGGGGTGATACTGCGGCCTCAGCCCCGGCGGTCCGTCGTCGCGGCCGCCGCCGGCCAGCGCCTTGGCGTGGCAGGCATCGACCGCCGTCCGGTTCGGAGCGAGCAACGCGATCATCTGGCCGTTTCCCGGCGTGGCGCCATCGCCGTCCTGCGGCCGGCCGATCAGGAAGAGCGGCCGTGCCGACGCAGCCGGCATCCAGCCCGCCCACGGGCGGTCGCGCTCGCAGAACTTCAGCGGGAAGCCGAGCGCATCCATCACGCCTGCGTAGAAGACGAAGGCGCGGTCGAAGTCGGTCACGCCGATATGCACATGCGAAATCATCGAGGAAATCCTGCCGTTGACCGGCTGCGTCGTGGGCTAATATAGCCCGGCATGGATACGTTCGTTCTCCTGAAATTTCTGGGCCAGTTGGCCCTGCCGCCGGCATCGCTGGCGCTCGGGCTGATCGTTGCCGGCGTGCTCGCGCTGCTGGGCTTGCGCCGCCTGTCGCGCCTTGTCGTCGTGCTGGCCGTCGCCGAGCTGCTCGTGCTGTCGCTGCCGCCCGTGGCCGATGCGCTGATGAGGCCGCTGCACGACGAGGCGCGCGCGGCGGCAAAGGCGGCGCCCGCCTGCTGCTACGATGCCATCGTGGTGCTGGGCGGCGGTATCGCGCCGGCGGCGCCGCCCTATACTCCCGAGCCCGACCTCAACGACTCCGCCGATCGCATCTGGCAGGGCGCGCGTCTCTATCATCGCGGCGTGGCGCCGCGCATCATCGTGAGTGGCGGCAATCCGCGGGCCGCGGCCGGCGGCGCGGCGGTGATGTCCGAAGCCGAGGCGATGCGCCTCTTCCTGCTCGATCTCGGCGTGCCGTCCGCGGCGATCGTCATCGAGGATCGCTCGCTCAACACCATCCAGAACATCCGCGGTGTGCGCGAGCTGGTGAAGGGCGGACGGGTCGCCCTGGTGACGTCGGCCTCCCATATGCCGCGGGCGCTGCGCCTGGCGCGCACTGCCGGGCTGGATGTCGCGGCCTTTCCGACGGACTGGCTGGCGCCGCCCGAGGTGCGCGCCTCGTGGGAGAACTGGCTGCCGAACTTGGGCGCCTTGTCGATGTCCTCGGGCGCACTGTGGGAGATCATGGCCAAAGCCTTCGATCGTCGCGGCGCGAGTCTCGCACCATGATCGGTAATGGGACGGCCTGGCGCCTGGATCGGCGCGCAGCGCTGGGTCTGGCAATGGCCGGCCCGCTGCTGGTGCCGCTTGCCCGTAGGCCGCGGGCCCAGACCCTCGAGAAGGTGAGCTTCCAGACCGACTGGCGGGCCCAGGCCGAGCATGGCGGCTACTACCAGGCGATCGCTGCCGGCCTCTATGCCAAGGCCGGCATCGAGTGCGATCTGCGCCAGGGCGGGCCCAGCCTCAACATCGGCCAGCTCCTGCTCAACGGCCGGGTCGACATGATCATGTCGAACAGTTTCGAGGCCTTCACCTATGTGCGCGAGGGCGCGCCGTTCTTCACCATCGCCGCGATCTTCCAGAAGGATCCGCAGGTGCTGATCGGCCATCCCGGCTCGGGCTTCGACGGCTTCGAGAAACTCAAGGGCCGGACGCTACTGATCGGCAACGGCGGGCGTGTCACCTACTGGCCGTTTCTCAAGAAGAAGTACGGGCTCCGCGACGAGCAGCTCCGGCCCTACACCTTCAACATGGCGCCGTTCCTGGCCGACAAGAATGCCGTGCAGCAGGGGTTCCTGTCGTCCGAACCCTATTCGATCGCCCAGGCGCTCGGCCGGCCGCCCGAAGTGCTGCTGATCGCCGATGCGGGCTTCAGCGCCTACCAGACCACCATCGCGATCTCGCGCAAGATGGCGGCGGAGAAGAAGGACCTGGTGCAACGCTTCGTCGACGCCACGCTCGAAGGCTGGGCGCAGTATCTCGAGGGTGGCCCGGCGACCGCTGCGGCGAACGACCTCATCAAGAAGCACAATCCGGATCAGACCGACGACCGTATCGCCTATGCGCTGAAGGTCCTGAACGAGCGCGGCATCGTGATGTCGGGCGACGCGCGGAGCGACGGCATCGGCGCCATGAGCGCGGCGCGCTGGGAGGGTTTCTACGACCAGATGGCCGATGTCGACGTGCTCCCCAGGGGGCTGGACGTCGCCAGGGCTTTTACGCTGGATTTCGTGAACAAGGGCATCGGCAAGGCCTAATCGGAAAGTGAAGAGGGGATGACAATGAATCAGGTCAGCGAAGAGCATCAGATGTTGCGCGAGTTGGTGAAGAAGTTCGTGCGCAACGAACTGATGCCACTGGAAAAGAACATCCTGGAGCGCTTCGCAGGCGGCCAGCCGGCCGCGCTCAACGACGAGGAGAACGCCAGGCTCTTCAAGCAGTGCAAGGAGCTGGGCCTGTGGGCGCTCGACGTGCCGGAGGAAGTGGGCGGCGCCAACCTGCCCGCCGTGGCGCTGGTCGGCGTCAACGAGGAGATCGGCTACACCTGCGTGCCCTTCACCTTCCCGCCGGATTCGCCCAACCTGCACATGCTGCTGGCGACGGCCAGTCCCGAGCAGCGCAAGAAATATCTCGAACCCTATGCCGCCGGCCTCACCAGCTCGGCCATCGCCATCTCCGAGCCCGGCGCCGGCGGCGATCCGGCCGGCATGAAGACCAAAGCGGTGAAGGACGGCAACGACTGGGTGATCAACGGCCGCAAGATCTGGATCAGCCGCATCGCCAAAGCCGACTTCACCATCGCCATGGCGGTGACCGACACCGCGCTCGGCTCGAGGGGCGGCATCACCGCCTTCCTGATCGACAAGGGCACCAAGGGGCTCATCGTCGCGCGCGCCATCCCGATGCTGGCCGGCCAGCGCACCTACGAAGTCGTGTTCGAGGATTGCCGCGTGCCCGAGAGCCAGGTGCTGGGCAAGGTCGGCGCCGGCTTCGCGCCGATGCAGCTCCGCCTCACCGTGCGCCGCCTGCAGATGGGCGCCTGGTGCACCGGCATGGCCCAGCGCGCGCTCGACATGCTGGTCGAGCATGCCAACCAGCGCGTCACCTTCGGCCAGAAGCTCGCTGATCGTCAGGCCATCCAGTGGTGGGTGGCCGACGCTGCCATGAAGCTCCATGCCTGCCGCCTCATGGTGATCGACGCCGCCGTGAAGCAGGACGACGGCCGCGACGTCCGCATGGAAGCCTCGATGATCAAGGTCTTCGCCACCGAGATGGCGACCGAGATCATCGACCATGCCCAGCAGGCGTTCGGCGCCATGGGCGTGACGCAGGAACTGCCGCTGTCGATCATGGCGCAGAAGGTCCGCACCATGCGCGTCTACGAGGGCCCGTCGGAGGTCCACCGCATGGTGATCGCACGACGTATTCTCGGTGGGCGCTAGACCGCAGACGTTGACACCCACAGCCGGGTGGGCGGATCATTTCCGCCTGCAT